>JBDSAJ010000533.1:0-10916 GCA_039922235.1 Umezawaea sp. | reverse complement strand
CCCACCGGCGTGACCGTTGGCGGACAAGCATTCCGCGGTTCGTCAGGCGCACGTCATCACGAACGTCCCGTCCAGCGCGCCTTCGACGCGCAGCAGGCCGCGGTGCTCGGCCCACGCGAGCGTGGCCCGGACGTCGGGTTCCGGCACCAGCGTGCGCTCCGCGAGCGCGGCGAGCGTCTGCGTCGTACCGCCCCACAGCGCGACGGACACCAGGTCCGCGGCGAACGAGCCGTACCGGTCGTGGTCACGCTGCTCGACCAGCCTGGCCACGTGCTCGGCGGGTAGGTCCAGCACGTCTTCCGGGTTCGGTGTGACGGCGGGCGAGTGGTAGCGGCCGTCGTCGAGGACGAGCAGGCCCGCCGCGACCAGCACGTCCAGCATTCCGGCCAACCTGGACGGCGCGGGGACGCCGAGCTGCCGCGCGATCTCCGCCGGGTCGATCTGGTGCGACTGCGGTGCGGTCAGCGGCTGGTCCAGCCACTCGGCCGCGCGCTGGTGCCGAACGCCCCACTCCCGCACCGCCTCCAGCGTCGCGCCGCCGGACTCGTCCCCCGCGGCCCACACCGCCCACAGCAGATCGGTGACGTCGTGGGCGAACAGGCTCCGCCAGCCCGGATCGGCGGCGGCCACCGCCCGTTGACCGCGCCGGAACCACCGTGGCGGTTCGGGTTCGGCGGGCCGGAAGCGCAGCAGCCACAGGTCTTCCAGCTCGTCGTCGTCGGGAACCGGTCTCCTGGCCACCCGCACGCGGTAGGGGCCAGGGCCTGCGAGCGCGACGGCGTCCCCGATGGGACCGCCGGTCAGGATTTCGAGCCGCACCTCGCCCGACAGGCTCCGGTACGGGACCTCGACGACGTCTTCCCACTCGGCGGTGTCGTCCGGCGGGGCGGCGGTGTGCGACTCCACCCGCACCACGTGCGGCCCGTCCCCCGCCGAACCCTGCAGCCAGCCGTTCCCGGTGTGAACGAAGGTGCCGCACGCCTGCACCTTCGACTCGTACCTGCTGAACGGACCGCTCTCCTCGTCCACGTCCCCCGTGTCGGACAAGGAGAGGATGCCGAAGTCCGGCCAGTAGTCGTCGTCCTGGTACGCGCTCGGTGCTGTCACGCCGTCAAGCTATCCAGGCCCACCGACAATTTCCGGAAAGACCAGGACAGGGTGCCTTTCGCCGCGGTTCCAGCGGCGAGAGGCACCCTGTCAGGTCAGCCGATCAGGTCCGGGTCCCGGACCCGGCGGTTCAGACCAGGTCGTAGCGGTCGAGGTTCATGACCTTGTCCCAGGCGGCCACGAAGTCGCGGGCGAACTTCTCCCGCGAGTCGTCGCTCGCGTAGACCTCGGCGATGGCGCGCAGCTCGGAGTTCGAGCCGAACACGAGGTCGACGCGGCTGCCGGTCCACTTGACCGCACCGGTGGCGCGGTCACGGCCCTCGAAGGTCTCCGCGTCCTCCGACGTCGCCTTCCACTCCGTGTCCATGTCGAGCAGGTTCACGAAGAAGTCGTTGGTCAACGAGTCGGGGGTCGAGGTGAGGACGCCCAGCGCGGACTGCTGGTGGTTGGTGCCCAGCGCCCGCAGGCCGCCCACGAGGACGGTCAGCTCCGGCGCGCTCAGGGTCAGCAGGTTCGCGCGGTCGATCAGGAGGTACTCCGACGGGAGCAGGTTGCCCTTGCCGCGGTAGTTGCGGAACCCGTCAGCGGTGGGCTCCATCGCGGCGAAGGACTCGGCGTCGGTCTGCTCCTGCGACGCGTCCGTGCGACCGGGGGTGAACGGGACCTCGATGTCGTGCCCCGCGTTCTTGGCCGCCTGCTCGACGGCGGCGCAGCCACCGAGCACGATCAGGTCGGCGAGCGAGATCTTCTTGCCGCCGGTCTGGGCGCTGTTGAAGGTCTCCTGGACGCCTTCCAGCGTGCTCAGCACCGGCGCCAGCGCGTCGGGGTTGTTGACCTCCCAACCGCGCTGCGGCTCCAAGCGGATGCGGGCGCCGTTCGCCCCGCCGCGCTTGTCGCTGCCGCGGAACGTCGAGGCCGACGCCCACGCGGTGGTGGCGAGCTGGGAGATCGACAGCCCGGAGGAGAGGAGCTGCTCCTTGAGGGCCGCGATGTCGCCTGCGTCGACCAGTTCGTGGTCCACGGCGGGAATCGGGTCCTGCCAGACCAGCGTCTCCTGCGGGACCAGCGGTCCGAGGTAGCGCTGGATCGGGCCCATGTCGCGGTGCGTCAGCTTGAACCAGGCCCTGGCGAACGCGTCGGCGAACTGGTCCGGGTTCTCCAGGAAGCGGCGCGAGATCTGCTCGTAGACCGGGTCGAACCTGAGCGCGAGGTCGGTCGTCAGCATCGTCGGGGTCCGGTTCAGCGAACCGTCCTCGGGGTCCGGCACGGTGTTCGCGCCGGCACCGTCCTTGGGCTTCCACTGGTGGGCGCCCGCGGGGCTCTTGGTCAGCTCCCACTCGTAGCCGAAGAGGTTCTGGAAGAAGCCGTTGCTCCACGCCGTCGGCGTAGCGGTCCAGGTGACCTCCAGGCCGCTGGTGATCGCGTCGCGACCCTTGCCGCTGCCGAAGGTGTTCTTCCAGCCGAAGCCCTGCTCCTCCAGCGGAGCGCCCTCGGGCTCGGCGCCGACGTACTGCTCGGGGTCGGCCGCGCCGTGGGTCTTGCCGAAGGTGTGGCCGCCCGCGATCAGCGCGACGGTCTCCTCGTCGTTCATCGCCATGCGCCCGAACGTGTCGCGGATGTCGCGGGCCGAGGCCAGCGGGTCCGGGTTGCCGTTGGGGCCCTCGGGGTTGACGTAGATGAGGCCCATCTGGACCGCGGCCAGCGGGTTCTCCAGGTTCCGGTCACCGGAGTAGCGCTCGTCGCCGCCCAGCCAGGTGCGCTCGGGACCCCAGTAGACGTCCTCGTCCGGCTCCCACACGTCGGCGCGGCCACCCGCGAAGCCGAAGGTCGTGAAGCCCATGGTCTCCAGGGCGCGGTTGCCCGTGAAGATCATCAGGTCGGCCCAGGACACCTTGCGGCCGTACTTCTTCTTCACCGGCCACAGCAGCCTGCGCGCCTTGTCGAGGTTGCCGTTGTCCGGCCAGCTGTTCAGCGGCGCGAAGCGCTGCATCCCGGCACCCGCGCCGCCACGGCCGTCGTGCACGCGGTACGTGCCCGCGCTGTGCCACGCCATCCGGATCATGAACGGCCCGTAGTGGCCGAAGTCGGCGGGCCACCAGTCCTGCGACGTCGTCAGCACCGCGTCGACGTCCCTGGCCAGGGCGTCGAGGTCCACGGTCAGGAACTCGGCCGCGTAGTCGAAGTCCCCACCCATGGGGTTCGCCACGACGGGGTGCTTGCGGAGGATCTTCAGGTTGAGCTGGTTAGGCCACCAGTCACGGTTGGTGCCACCCTCGGTCGGGTGGTTCAGGCGCCCAGCCGAGACGGGGCAGCCTGCCGCGCCCTCCTCGTTCATCTCTCCGACGACGGCGTTAGGACTTTCGGACACGTGAATCCTTCCGGATAAGAGGAAGTGCTGATCAACTAGCGGTGGAGCAGTCGGGGCACAGGCCCCGGTAGACGACCTCGGCCTCGTCGATCGCGAAGCCGTGGTCGTCGGACGCGGTCAAGCAGGGTGCCTCACCGACGGCGCAGTCCACGTCGGCGATGGCTCCGCACGACCGGCACACGACGTGGTGGTGGTTGTCCCCGGTGCGCGCCTCGTAGCGCGCCACGGAGCCCGGCGGCTCGATGCGCCGCAGCAGCCCCGCCGCGGTCAGCGCCCGCAGCACGTCGTAGACGGCCTGGTGGGACACCGCACCGAAGTTCTCCCGCACGACACCGATGACGGAGTCGGTGTCGGCGTGCGGGTGGTCGTGCACAGCCGCCAGCACCGCGAGCCGCGGCCCCGTCACGCGCAGGGACGCTTCGCGAACCATGCGTTCGAAGTCGGAAGCCGTGGGCACGGCCGAAGTGTGACCCATTTTCTGGAATCAATCAAGTTAGACACGGTGAGTAACCGATTGGGCACCTAGTGTCCCACCGTTGGTCCAAGAGGGCCGGGCGGAATCGCCTACGTCCCCCGGACGTGGTGAATAGGGCTCCACCGACGCGAACACGGCGGGTCGGCCGTCACGGTGGTCGAGTGAGGCCTTCAGGTGTCGACTGGGTCAGGCGCCGTACGACAGAGCGATGACGAGGTCGCGGACCATCCTGGGGTCGGTGAGACGGTCGCCGTACAGCTCCCGCAGTTGCCCCATGCGGTAGCGCACCGTCTGCGCGTGGACGTGCAGTTCGGCGGCCACCTCCTCCCGGCGCCCCTGGTGCAGCAGCCACGACAGGAGCGTTTCGGCGAGTCGGTCGCGGGTCGCGGCGGGCAGGTCGTCCAGTGGCTGGAGCACCTGGTCCCGCAAGTCGCCGTGTGCGGCCGGGTCCGCGCCGACCACGAGGTCGGCCAGGTGGTCCTCGGTGTCGATCGGGCTGCCGGTGCGGGACTTGCCGACCAGGGCGAAGGTGCGTACGGCGCGGTCGTAGGACGGGCGGACGCGTGTCCACGGGCGGGGTGGGCCGACGACTGCCTGGCGCCTGGCCAGTACGTGCATGAGGTGTCGTCGTTTTGAGCCTTCCACGTCGGGTACCAGCAGCACCGTGAACGGCTGGTCGACGTCCGACGACTGCTCGGCCACCTGCAGGGTCGCCGGGCCGAGTGATGCCAGCACCCCTCGCACCTGGGCTGCGGGGAGCAGGACTGCGGTGAGCGAGCCGGGTGGTGTCCAGCCCGCGCGTTCGGCGGCGGCGGTGAGCACGTCAGGGTCGGATTCGGCGAGCAGGTGCTGTCCGAGCCGTTCCCGGTAGCGCTCGCGGACTCGGCCGCTGGTCGTCAACTCGTCGGCGTGGCCGGCCAGGCTGGACGCGGAGAGCTCGTCGATGTAGGCGAAC
The DNA here is from genome assembly GCA_039922235.1 of Umezawaea sp. GTDB lineage: Bacteria > Actinomycetota > Actinomycetes > Mycobacteriales > Pseudonocardiaceae > Umezawaea. The sequence continues at coordinate 6,011 of JBDSAJ010000533.1, read as the reverse complement.
AGCAACTCGGCGAACCGGACCATCGCGGTCACCTCCATGCCGGCGTCGGCGGCGATGGTCGCCATCTCCCGCCAGGCCACCCGGGCACCGACCCGGTAGGCCGCGAGCAGCGCGTCCATCGAGCGGCCGGCACGGGCTTCGCCCCGTCCCAGTGCGTACGCGTCCTCCATCATCGGGCCCACGGGGGCGCGTGAGCCGAAGTCCCGCGAAGCGGCGGCGACCTTGAGGAAACCGGCCAGTGCCATCTGCACGGCCGTCTCGATCTTCGCGCCCATCGCGCCGGTCAGGGCACCCGCGTAGCTGGGCACCTCGACCGTCACCGCCTCGACGGTCTGGGCCGCCACGTCGTGCAGCCGGTCGCCCAGCGCACGCCGGACGGGCGGGTCGATCTGGAGGCCAAACGTGGCGCCGCTCACTTCCGGTGGCATGAACTGTTCCCCCTGAACAACTAGCCGGCGATCCTTCACGCGCTGCGGACAGGAATTTACACCTCCCGGACAGCCACACTGGGGACATGAGTTCCGCAGTGCAACGCCGACCCAAGGCATCCCACCTGTTGCGGCGGGTCGCCCAGCTCGCCGAGCGCGCGACGACGCCGCTCCTGCCGACCGACTACCTCGACCTGTTCGCCCCGCTGCGCGCAGGCGCTGACCTGCGGGGTCGCATCGTCGGGATCGACCGCGAGACGCGCGACGCCGTGACGATCACGATCCGGCCGGGTCGCGGGTGGCGTGGTCACGTGCCCGGTCAGTACGTCCGGATCGGTGTCGACGTCCAGGGCGTGCGGCAGTGGCGGGCGTACTCGGTCACGTCGCGGGTCGGCCGCGCCGACGGCTGCCTCACCATCACGACCAAGGCGATCCCCGACGGGGTGGTCAGCAACCACCTGGTGCGGAACGCCCGCGTCGGCACGGTCGTGCAGCTCGACCAGGCGCAGGGCGAGTTCGTGCTCCCGACGCCGCTGCCCGATGCGGTGCTCTTCGTGACCGCGGGCAGCGGGATCACCCCGGTGATGGGGATGCTCCGCAACGCCGTGGACGACCTCGCGGACGTCGTGCTCCTGCACTCCGCCCCGACCAGCGACGACGTGATCTTCGGCGCCGAACTCCGCGCCATGGCCGCCGCCGGGCGGCTCACGCTCGTCGAGCGCCACACCGACACCGACGGGATGCTCGACGTCGCCGAGATCGCCGAGCTGGTGCCGGACTTCGCCTCCCGCGCGGCCTGGTTCTGCGGCCCGACCGGGATGCTCGACGCGCTGGAAGCGCACTGGGAAGCCCACGGTGCCGCCGACCAGGTGGTCACCGAGCGCTTCCGGCCCACGATCGTGGTCACGGGAGAGGGCGGCACGGTGAGCTTCGCGCGCACCGGTGCCACCGTCGAGGCCGACGGCGGCACCCCCATCCTCGACGCAGCCGAGGCCGCGGGCGTGCTCATGCCGTCCGGCTGCCGGATGGGCATCTGCTTCGGCTGCGTGCTCCCCCTGCGCGAAGGCGCGGTGCGGGACCTGCGCAACGGCGAGATCACCACCGCGGTGCCCGGCGACGGGGTGCTGGTCCAGACCTGCATCTCGTCCGCCGCGGGCGACTGCGACATCGACCACTGACCTGTTCCACCGGAGGACCCCATGACCGCCTTGCAGAAGAAGACGCCCAACCCCGTCGAGCACCTCACGCCCGAGGACATCGAGCTGATCGGCGTCGAACTCGACGCCATCCGCCAGTCCATCCTGGAGTCGCGCGGCGAGGGCGACGCCAAGTACATCCGCACCGTCATCGACGTGCAGCGCAAGCTCGAACTGGGCAGCCGGGCCGTGCTGCTCTTCTCCCGGTTCCCCCCGGCCTGGCTGGTCGGCACGACGGGCCTCGCCGTCGCCAAGATCATCGAGAACATGGAGATCGGCCACAACGTCCTGCACGGCCAGTGGGACTGGATGCGCGACCCGAAGATCCACTCCACCACCTGGGAGTGGGACCACGCGTCGCCCGCCGAGCAGTGGAAGCACTCGCACAACGAGCTGCACCACACGTACACGAACGTGCTCGGCAAGGACAACGACCTCGGCTACGGCATCATGCGCGTGGACGAGGACCAGCGCTGGATGCCGTTCTACCTCGCCCAGCCGCTGTGGAACTTCGTCAACGCCTGCTTCTTCGAGTACGGGATCGCCGCGTACGACCTGGAACTCGCCAAGAACCTGAGCACGAAGGAACGCCGCCAGGACCCCGGTTTCCGGGCGCGGGCGAAGCAGACCCTGAAGAAGATCCGCAAGCAGATGACCAAGGACTACGTCGTGCACCCGCTGCTGTCGGGGCCGTCGTTCCTGAGCACGCTCGCCGCGAACGCGACGGCCAACCTCGTCCGCAACCTGTGGACGCACTCGGTCATCATGTGCGGTCACTTCCCCGAGGGCGTCGAGACCTTCGAGCGCCGCTCGATCGAGGGCGAGACCCGCGGCGAGTGGTACCTGCGGCAGATGCTCGGCTCCGCGAACATCAGCGGCAGCAAGGCCATGCACTTCATGACCGGCAACCTGTCGCACCAGATCGAGCACCACCTGTTCCCCGACCTGCCCAGCAACCGCTACGCCGAGATCGCCCCGAAGGTGCGGGCCCTGTTCGAGAAGTACGACCTCTCGTACACGACCGGCTCGCTGCCCAAGCAGGTCGTGTCGGCGTGGAGGAAGGTCATCCGCCTGTCGCTCCCCAACAAGGCCGCCTGACCGCGGTTCCGGTGTCCGCCGGGCTCCCACCCGCACCCTCGGGGCATGATCACGCCATGTCGTCCGCAGCTTCCCGTGCCCTGGTGCGCCAGACCGAGCGGTGGTTCATCCGGCGCGGCGCGCCGACGATGATCGAGGGGTACGGCTTCGTCTCGCACGTCCTGCCCCGGATGCTCCCGGCACTGGCGTTCGTGACGGTCGCCAGCCTGGTCTGGCTGGTGCCGCTCAAGAGCGTCGGGCCGAGTCGCTGGGTCATGCTCGGCATCGTGGTCGTGGCGACCTTCACGGTGTGGGTGGCGCTCTCCGCGTTCGTCCGGCGGCTGCCGAGCTTCTCCCGCCCCGCGATCATCGCCATCCTCACCGGGTACGGCACGATGCCGGTGGCCGTTCCCCTGCTGCAACTGCTCGTCGACGACGACGTCACCGCTCCCGGTGCCAGCGTGGTGGGGTGGCTGCTGGGGTTCATCCTCTTCTTCGCGGGCGTCTTCCTGGCCACGCTGCTCGCCACCACCTACGGCTTCGGCACGCTGGTGCGCCGCGCGGCCATGCACGCGGTCTACGACCTGCGCAACAGCGTGAACGTGCTGGGCCGGGCGCTGCCGCCGATGCTGTTCGTCACGCTGTTCTTGTTCTTCACCGGCGAGCTGTGGCAGGCGATGAACCAGTCCACCGGGCTGCGGCTGTCGCTGATCGTGGCGCTGTTCGTCGCGGTCACCGTGCTGGCCGCGGCCGCCCGCCTGCGGGAGGAGATCGGCAGGGTCGAACAGGACCTGAGCCCGCCCGTGCTGACCGCGGCGGCGCAGGGCACTCCCCTGGCGAAGCTGGCGATCGACGGCCTGACGTCCGGCGGCCCGCTGCGCGCGGTGCCGCTGAACGGACGCCAGTCCCGCAACCTGCTGGTGATGCTGGCTTCCCGCCAGCTCGTGCAGGCGGCGGTGGTCGGGCTGGCGCTGTTCGCGTTCTTCATCGTCCTCGGCCTGATCGTGGTCACGCGACCGGTCGCCGAGCAGTGGATCGGCGCGCCACCGGTGTACTCCGATCTGCTGCCGGGGATCCCGATCGCGCTGCTGCGCAACGCCACGATCTTCGCCGCGTTCGGCAGCATGTACTTCTCGGTCATCTCCATGAGCGACGCCGACCACCGGCGGCAGTTCTTCGCGCCGATCATCGACGAGGTCGAGCGCACGCTGGCGGTGCGCGCGATCTACCTCGCCGTGCGCCGCGACGACCGGTCGAAGTCCATCGCGGCCCCTGTGGAACCCATTGGTGCAGGTACTGAGGTCACCGGTCGCGCAGTGCCGCCGCCAGCTCCCGACGCGAGCTGATGCCCAGCTTGGTGAACACCTTGCGCAGGTGCCACTCCACGGTGCGCGGGCTGAGGAACAGGACGGCGCCGATCTCCGGGTTGGTGCGGCCCGACGTGGCGAGGCGGGCGATCTGCGCCTCCTGCGGGGTCAGGTCCTCGTGCGTGCCCGAGTTGCGCTTGCGGACGGTTTCACCGGTGGCGGTCAGTTCCCGACCTGCTCGCTCGGCGAACGCCTCCGCTCCCATCACGGTGAACGCCTCGTGCGCCAACCGCAGGTGGGTTCGGGCGTCGGCGCGCCGGTTCTCCCGGCGGAGCCACTCGCCGTAGAGCAACCGGGCCCTGGCGACCTGCAACCCGACCCGAGTGGCCGGAAGCCGTTCGATCGCCTCGCGGAAGCGGTCCTCGGTCTGCCCGGCCGGACCGGCCAGCGCGTCGGCGACGGCCTGTTCGCCCAGCGCCCAGTCGGTGCCCGCGGCGGCGGTGCGCTCCGCGAGGCGTTCGCGCGCCTCCGCCGCCACGGCCGGCTCCCCAGCACGGGCGGCTGCCTCGACCAGTTCGCCGAGCACCCAGTGGTGAACGCCGAGGTCCACGTGCTCGGCGGCTTCGCGGGCGGCCTCCAGAACCGCCGAATACTTGCCGAGACCGTTGTACAGGACCGCTTTCGCGTGACCGGCGATGGCGATCACGCGGCCCTCGCCGCGCTCGGCGGCGTCGGCGGAAGCCGCCGCGATCAGGTCGAGCGCGGGCTGCTCCCGGCCGCGGTACGCGATCAGGTCGAGGGCTGCCGAGGGGTGCGTGGCCAGGCCTGTCGCACGGTGGATGGCGTACGCCTCGTCCAGCAGTTCCGACGCGTCGGCGAACCGGCCCGCGGACAGCAGCGCGCCCGCGCGGAAGGCCAGCGCCGCGGCCAACGCCGAGCGGGCGCCGGTGGTCCGGGCGAAGCCGACCGCCTGCTCGGTGAGCCGGTGCCAGGCCACGTCGTCCCACACCTCGTGCGCGACCGGGATGGCCATCCACAGCAGGCCGAGGTCGTCGTCCGGGGTGAGGGCGGTCAACGCCGTCGCGAGCAGGGGTGCGGCGGGCGCGCAGCCGTCCAGTGCCCACGTCGCCAGGCCGGACAGCAGGAGCCCGGCCGGTTCCTTGCCCGCAGGTGCGTGGCGGGCGGCCTCGGCGGCGACCCGCAGGTCGTCGCCACCGAGCCGACCGGCGTGCACCGCCGCGCCCAGTGCGGACAGGTAGGTTTCCCGCGCTGCGACGAGGTCCAGTCCTTCGAGCCGGTGGGCGGCGGCGAGCAGCGGCGGGCCCGCCGCGCGGCCGGGGTTGAGCGCGAAGGCGACCTGGGCTCGCAGGCGTTCCACCCCGGCGCGCTGCAACGGGTTGAGCGGGCCGAGTTCGGCGGCGGCCAGCAGGGCCGGCACCTGGGCGGGAGTGCCTGCGCGGAACCGGGCGTCGGCGGCGGCCAGGGTGCGGCCCGCGCGCTGCTTCGGATCGGGGCTCAGTTCGGCGGCGCGTTCGAGGAAGGCCGCGGCGGCGGCCCGGCCCCCGCGAGCGAGTGCCCGGTCGGCCGACCGTTCCAACTCGCCCGCGACCTCCTCGTCCGGGCCGAGTGCGGCGTGCGCCCGGTGCCAGGCGCGCCGGTCGGGGTCCTGCTGGGGGTCGGTCACCTCGGCGAGCGCCCGGTGCACCTCGCGCAGTTCGGCGGGCTCGGCGCAGCGGCGGCCTGCCGAGCGGACGAGCGGGTGCCGGAACCGGACCGTGGTGCCGATCTCGACCAGGCCCGCGATCGCCGCGGGCGCGGCGGCGTCCAGGCCGACGCCCATCTTCTCCAGCGCGCGCCACAGCAGCGGCACGTCGCCGGTCGGTTCGACGGCGGCGGTGAGCAGCACCCTGCGGGTGTCCGGCGGCAGCGCAGCGATGCGCCGCTGGAAGCCCTCCTCCACCCGGCTCACCAGCGGGGTCGAGCTGTGCGCGCCGAACCCGAAC
>JBDSAJ010000532.1:0-5767 GCA_039922235.1 Umezawaea sp. | reverse complement strand
GACGACTCCCGCGTCACTTCGCGGAAGCGGCGATCTCGCACTCCTGGGCGTGCTCCAGGCCCAGGGTGATCGACTGCGCGTCGTTGTTGGGGCCGCCGAACGCGTAGGAGACGGTGGTCGCGCCGGGCTCGTTCACCACCTCGACGTACCGGACGCCCTTCTCCCGCAGGCACTGCACCACCCGGTTGGCGAAGTCGACCGCCTCCGGGTTGCTGCTGTCCTTCTCCCACGGCGGCAGCGGGTCCTTGGACTCGCACGTCTTGAGCGCCTTGTCGAGTTCCTCCTTCGTCGGCTCCGGGCGGCCGCTGCCCCCAAGCGCGCGTCCCTTGAAGTCCAGTCCGAGCTGGGCCATGCACTGGTCCCACGGGGCCCGCAGCGCCTCGTAGTCCTCGGGAGTCATGTCGAGCCGTTCGCGTGGCCGTTCCTCCTTGGGTGCGGACGTCGGCGCGGCGCTGCTAGACGACGGCGTCGAGATGGAGGCCACCTCCGGGGGCTTCGGGCTCGGCGTCGAGCAGGCCGTGAGCGCCAACAACGCGGCCAGTGCGACGGACTTCCTCATCAGTGTTCGTCCCTTCACGGTGCGGAAAGCGCCTGGGTCGGGGTGAGCCGGGCGGCGCGGATCGAGGGGTAGAGGCCTGCGACGGCGCCGACGGCGAGCGCCGCGAGCAGACCGCCGGTCAGGGTGCGCGAGGGGATCACGGTCGGCCAGTCGTGGACGGCGGAGTAGCCCACGACACCGAGCACGCCGAGGGCTGTCCCCGCCAGGCCGCCGAGGCCGGACAGCAGGACGGCTTCGGTGAGGAACTGGCCGCGGATGTGGCCCCTGGTCGCGCCGAGTGCGCGGCGGAGGCCGATCTCGCGGCGGCGTTCCAGCACGGAGATCACCATCGTGTTCGCCACGCCGACGCCACCGACCAGCAGCGCCACGCCCGCGAGGCCGAGGAACAGGGCCGAGTACGAGTTCTGGGTGGCGCGCTTGGCGGCCAGCGCGTCGGACGGGCGGCTCACCTGGACCAGGCCGGGGACCCGCGGGTACAGGGTCGCGGGCAGCACGTCGCGGACGGCCTCGATGGACTCCTCGCGCACCTTCACGTACACGACGGTCGGGTGGCCGTCGAACCCCAGCTCGTCGCGGGCCGCCTGCCAGCCGACGAGCACCGACCGCTCGATGTCGGGCGCCAGCGGCATCGGAGCGAGCACGCCGACCACGGTGAACCACTTGTCGCCCACGAACACCGCGGGCTTCGCGTCGTCGCGGACGTGGCTGATGCCGAGCCTGCCCGCGGCGACGTAGCCCAGCACCACCGTGGGGAAGGCGCCGTCGGTGAGGAACCGGCCGCTCTGCACGTGGCCGTTGACGGTCTCCAGCAGGCCGGGGCTGCTGGCCAGGACGGTGATGTCGGAGCTGTGGGCGGGGTCGAGCCGGTCGGAGCGCCGGACGCGGGCGTGGGTGTTCGCCACCGCGGCGGACGCGGTCACCGGGCCGATCCGCGCGGCCATCGCGGCCGACCCCTCGGGCAGCAGGACCGGGTCGTCCTGGCGCGGGGAGGGTTGGGCGCGCAGCATGTTGGTGCCCAACGCGGTCAGCTCGTCGAGCAGCGCCCGCTGGCTGGACGCCGGGATGCCGGTGACCACGACCATCGTGGCGATCCCGAGCGCGATGCCCAGCGCGGACAGCGCCGCGCGCGTCTTGCGGGTGCGCAGGCCGATCGTGCCGAGGTGCAGCAGGTCGAGCGGCGACAGGCGGGACGGCTTCACGGCGTGCTCCCGGTGTCGGCGACGATCCGGCCGTCGCGCAGTTCGACGCGGCGGGGCAGGGACGCCGCGATCTCGCGGTCGTGGGTGATGACGACGATCGTGGTGCCCTGGCGGTTCAGCTCGGTCAGCAGGCCCAGCACCGCGCGGCCGTTGGCGGTGTCCAGCGCGCCGGTGGGCTCGTCGGCCAGCACCAGCGCGGGCTCGTTCACGATGGCGCGGGCGATCGCGACGCGCTGCCGCTCACCGCCGGAGAGCTGGTGGGGCAGGTGCTCGGCGCGGTGCCCGAGGCCGACGCGGTCCAACGCCTCCACGGCCATCGCGCGGCGGGACCGGCGCGGCACGCCCGCGTAGAGCAGGCCGGTGGCGACGTTCTGGGTGGCGGTGAGGCCATCGGACAGGTGGAACTGCTGGAACACGAACCCCAGCTCGCGGCCGCGCAGCCCGGACAGCTGCCGGTCGGACAGCCGGGACACGTCGTGGCCCGCGATCTCGACGACCCCCTGTGACGGCAGGTCGAGCGTGCCGACCAGGTGCAGCAGGGTCGACTTGCCCGAGCCGGACGGGCCCACGATCGCGAGCAGTTCCCCGGCCATCACCCGCAGGGACACGCGGTCGAGCGCGGTGACGCCGCCGGGGTAGTGCCTGCTGACGTCCTTCACCGCGAGCACGGGTGTCACTGCGCGGTCACCACCGGCAGGCCGTCGACGATCCCGTCGCCGCTGACCTCGACCAAGTTCAACGAGTACAGGCCGGTCTTTACGGCCTTGAGCTCACCGCTGGGCAGCTGCAGGGCGTAGCCGCCTTCCTTGAGCGCGATCAATGCCTCCAGCGGCACGGTCAGCACACCGGTGCGGCTCTCGGTCGTGATCTTCACCTGGACCGGTGCCGTCTCCAGACCCGTGACGTCGTCCGGCCGGTCCAGGGTCACGACGATCTCGACCTTCGGATCGCCGCCACCGCCTTCCGGCACCGGCGGGAGCGGCGTGGCGGAACCGATCTTGCCGGGGATCTCCTTCCCGTCCGGGAGCACGACCAGCACCGGGGCGGAGGCCTGCACGTCACCCGCCTCGGGGAGCGGGACGCGCGCGGTGACGAGGCGGGTGGTGGGGGTGACCTCGAACAGCTCCTCGGTCGGGGCGGCGCCGAGCTGCGCCTTCACCGAGGCGACGCGGGCGGGGCCGTCGAGCACCAGCACTCGGCCGGGTTCGAGGGTGCCGGTCTGCTCGACGCCGATGGCCTGCTGCCACTTCTTCAGCGCGGTGACGACCCTGGGGGTGAACTCGGCCTTCGTGTCGTCGTCCGGCCGGGTGCCGACCTGGTAGCCGAGCGCGGCGAGGTTGTCCATCAGCACGGCGACGTCCGAGCCCTTGGTGCCGGGCGCCTCCAGCTTGCGGAAGAACGGGGTGGCGCCGAAGAAGGCGGTCACCGGCTGGTCGTCCACCCGGAACAGCACCTCGCCGCGTTCCGCGACCTGGCCGACGGCGGGCAGCTTCGTCACGGTGCCGGTGCCGCTCCCCTTCACCGGTCGGGGCGCGCCGAACCCGAGGTTCGCGGACAGCGACCTGGTGTTGGCGAGATCCGCCTTCCGCACGGTCGTGGTCTTGACCTGCGGCGCGGCCGGGGCGGCCTCCGGCGGGCGGTTGCGGAGGAGCAGCACGACCACGCCTGCCACGGCGATCACGGCGAGCGCCCCGACCGTGACGACGGCCGCTCGGCGGAGGTTGGTGCGCATGCCGGGATGATCGACGGCAATTGTGAGGGACTTGTGCGGGACCGGTGATCGTGGCGAGGGCGAACCTAGGATCGGCCGGGTGAACTCCCTGATCCTGGTCGCCGAGGACGACGAGAACCAGGCCGAGCTCGTGCGGCGCTACCTCGAACAGGACCACCACCGGGTCGTCGTCGTGCACGACGGGCGGGAGGCGCTCGACGTGGCGCGCTCGCAGCAGCCCGCGCTCGTGGTGCTCGACCTGATGCTCCCCGGCCTCGGCGGGCTCGACGTCTGCCGGGCGCTGCGGGCCGACTCCGACGTGCTGGTGCTGATGCTGACCGCCAGGTCGACGGAGGACGACCTGCTGCTCGGCCTCGGGGTGGGCGCGGACGACTACCTGACGAAGCCGTTCAGCCCGCGCGAGCTGGTGGCGCGCGTGCGGACGTTGTTGCGGCGGCAGCGGAGCGAGGCGCCGGAGCCGGTGCTGCGCGCTGGTCCGATCGAGGTGGACCCGGTCCGGCACGAGGTGCGGGTGCACGGCAGTCCGGTGGAGTTCACGCCGGGCGAGTTCGGCCTGCTGGAGATCCTGGCGTCCGAGGTGGACAGGGTGTTCTCCCGCGAGCAGTTGCTGCGGGGCATGTACGGCTTCGACCGCTACCTCACCAACCGCACGATCGACACGCACGTGAAGAACCTGCGCCGCAAGATCGAGGCCGACCCGCGCAGGCCCGTGCACCTGCTGACCGTGTACGGCATCGGCTACAAGCTGACGGCGGGACGAGCCGGTGCGCCGTAGCGTCTTCGCCCGCATGCTGGTCGTCGCGGTGCTGGTCGCCCTGTGCTCGATCGCGGCGACGGCCTGGCTGGCGACGCAGCTGACCCGCGCGTCCATCGCGCGCGAGCAGGGCCGGGAGCTGTCCGCGGACAACCGGATCTACGCGACGCTGCTCGACCACGCGGCCGGGAACCGCGACTGGTCGGACATCGACGTCGAGCTGGGCTCGCTCGTCGAGTCGAACCCGCACCGCCGGATCACCCTGGTGGCCAAGGACGGCCGCACGGTGGCCGACGTGGGCGGCGACGGCGGTCCGCTGCCCGCCACGGCCGCCGCGGTGGTGGACGCGCTGGCCGTTGATCCGGTGCTGGTGCCGAACGCGGCCGCCGACCGCATCGACGAACGGGTGCTCGGACCGTTCCGCACGCCGATCCAGTTCCGCGAGCGCGAGGACAGCACGGGATCGCTGTGGTGCCTGCGGGCCAACAAAGCGGACGGCGGCGACCGCGACTGCCGGGAGTCGCAGCTGCCGTTCGACACGGTCGCCGACTTCGCCGCGCTGCTGGACCTGGAGACGCTGGTCAACTCCTGCCTGGCGCGCGAGCGGCTGCCCTCGGTGGAGCTCGACCCGGACTTCACCCCGGCCCGCAAGCAGAGCAGCGGCCAGGGGGTCCCCGACGAACCGGCGGTGGCAGGCTGCGTGGCCGCTTCGCGCAGGGAGCAGCTCGCGCCGTACGTCGCACCGCCCGTGCTGCTGTACCTGTCCTCCCCGTCCGGCACCCTCACCACCGCGATCTCCTTGTCCGGCAACGGTTGGCAGGTCGCCGGAGCGGCGGGCGCGGTACTGCTCGTCGCGGCGGCCGTGACGGCGCTCGTGGGCGCGCGGATCACCCGTCCGCTGCGGGCGCTGACGGCGGCCGCGCAGCACATGTCCGACGGCGGCGACGCCCCGCCGGTGCGGGTCAGCGGCCAGGACGAGGTCGCGGGCCTGGCCAGGGCGTTCAACACCATGGCGGCCAACCGCGCCCAGCTGGAGCAGGTGCGCAAGGCGATGGTCAGCGACATCGCGCACGAGCTGCGCACCCCGTTGAGCAATATCCGCGGTTGGCTGGAAGCCGCGGAGGACGGCATCAGCGACGGCGGGCCGGAGCTGACGGAGTTGCTGCTGAAGGAGGCGCTCGTCCTCCAGCACGTGGTGGACGACCTCCAAGACCTGGCCGTCGCGGACGCGGGGGCGCTGCGCCTGGTCGTCGAGCCGGTGCCGGTCGCCGAGGCGTTCGAGCAGGTCCGCGCGGCCCACGAGGCACGAGCGGCGCAGGCCGGTGTCGTCCTGTCCGCCGTCGCACCCGCCGGACTCGTGGTCAGGGCGGATCCCTTGCGGCTGAGGCAGGTCCTCGACAACCTCGTGGCGAACGCGGTGCGCTACGTGCCCGCAGGGGGAACGGTGGCGATGGCCGCCACCCGTGACGGCTCGGACGTGCTGATCACCGTGGCGGACACCGGCGTCGGGATCGCGGCCGACG
>JBDSAJ010000531.1:0-11395 GCA_039922235.1 Umezawaea sp. | reverse complement strand
GTCCGGCGAGTTATGGTCTGAAGAGGCCAAACAGGTTCGCCCCCTCAGGTGATTAGAGTAACTCCTTTGCGCCACAGTTCGCTAGGAGTAAGCAAAAAGGGGTCGAATCTTTACTCCCAGCGACGGCTGAGTACACCCAGCGCACCCAGAGCAACCGCTGCGGCAGTCGAGGCGCGCAGGACCGTGGGCCCCAGTCGCACAACGTGAGCGCCCGCGTCGGTGAGCGTCACCAGCTCCTGGTCGGTGATCCCGCCCTCCGGGCCGACTACCAGCAGGACGTCCCCATCGGCGGGCAGGGAGACCGTGTTCAACGCGGTCTTGGCCGACTCGTGCAGGACCAGGGTCAGTGCCGAGGACGACACCAGCCGAGCCAGCCCGGACGTGCTCACCGGCTCGTCCACCGACGGCACCTTCGCGCGCCGGGCCTGCTTGGCCGCTTCACGGGCGGTGCTGCGCCAGCGGGCGAGGGCCTTCGCGCCGCGCGGACCCTCTTCCCACTTCGTCACGCACCGGGCGGCGCGCCACGGCACCACGCCGTCGACGCCCGCTTCGGTAGCGAGTTCCACGGCCAGTTCCCCGCGGTCGCCCTTGACCAGCGCCTGCGCCAGCACCACGCGCGGGGTCGGGTCCGGGACGGTCCAGCGCTCGACCACGGTCAGGCGCAGCGCGTCCTTGTCGAGCACCTCGTCCACCACGCAGCGCACCTGGTCGCCGGAGCCGTCGGAGAGCACCAGTTCCTCCCCCGCGTGCAGCCGCCGCACGGTGGCGGCGTGCCTGCCTTCCGGGCCGTCCAGCACCGCGCTGCCGCCTGCCGGCAGCGCGTCGACGAGGAAGACGGGCAGGGTCACCGGTTGCCGCGGCCGGAGCGCAGGCGGGAGAACAGCCCGCCGCCGGTCTTGCCGTTGTGCGCCATCGTGAGTTCTTCCTCACCCCGCTCGGTGGCCAGTTCGCGCAGCAGTTCGGTCTGCCGCGCGTCGAGCTTGGTCGGCACGAGGACCTCGAGGTGCACGTGCAGGTCGCCCCGCCCGTCCACCCGGCCGTTGGACCGGAGCCGGGGCATGCCCCGACCGGTCAGCAGCAGTTCGGTGTTCGGCTGGGTGCCGGGCTCGATGTCCAGCTCCTCCTCGCCGTCCAGCGTCTGCAGCGGCAGCACCGCACCCAGCGCGGCGGCGGTCATCGGGATGCGCACCACGCAGTGCAGTTCGGCGCCGTCGCGCTCGAACACGTCGTGCTGCTGCTCCTCGATCTCCACGTAGAGGTCGCCCGCGGGGCCACCCCCGGAGCCGACCTCGCCCTGGCCCGCGAGGCGCACGCGCATCCCCTCGGCGACGCCGGGCGGGATCTGCACGTTGATGGTCCGGCGCGAGCGCACCCGGCCGTCGCCGCCGCACTGGCCGCACGGGTCGGGGATGACCTCGCCGAAGCCGCGGCACACCGGGCACGGGCGGGCCGTCACGACCTGGCCGAGGAACGAGCGCTGCACGGACTGGACCTCGCCGCGGCCGCCGCAGGTGTCGCAGGTGATCGGCGACGTGCCCTTGGCGGTGCCGCCGCCGTGGCAGCGGTCGCACAGGACCGCCGTGTCCACGGTCAGCTCGCGGCTCGTGCCCGCGGCGCACTCCTCCAGCGTCATGTCGAGCCGGATCAGCGCGTCCGAACCGGGCTGCACGCGGCTGCGCGGTCCGCGCCCACCGCCCGCGCCGCTGTTGGCGCCGAAGAACGCGTCCATGATGTCGCCGAGGCCGAACCCGGAGAACGGGTCGCCGCCCATGCCACCGCCGCCACCGCCACGGCCGCCCGACTCCAGCGGGTCGCCGCCCAGGTCGACGACCTGGCGCTTCTTCGGATCCGACAGGACCTCGTAGGCGGCGGTCACCTCCTTGAACTGCGCTTCCGCGTCCGGGTTCACGTCCGGGTGCAGTTGCCTCGCGAGCTTGCGGTAGGCGCGCTTGATCTCCTCCGGGGTCGCGTTCTTCCCGACCCCGAGCGTGCCGTAGTAATCCCTCGCCACCGTGTTGTCCTCCTGCGGGCGCGATTCGCGCTCGCTTGCGTCTGTTCCGTGCTCGCGTACCGAAACGTCGAACGCGACTGTGTTCGACGCGTATTCCGCGCCCCCTCAGCGCGCCGTCAGGATCTCCCCGACGTAGTTGGCCACCGCTCGAACGGCCGCCATGGTCCCCGGGTAGTCCATTCGGGTCGGTCCGACCACACCCATGCCCCCGAGCAGGTTGTCATGGCTGCCGTAACCGATGGACACCACCGAGGTGCTGCGCATCTCGGCGGCTTCGTTCTCCTCGCCGATGCGCACCAGGATCGTTCCCGGATCGCGCGCGGCGGCGAGCAGCTTGAGCACCACGACCTGCTCCTCCAGCGCTTCCAGCACCTGCCGGAGCGAACCGGGGAAGTCTGCCACGTTGCGGGTGAGGTTCGCGGTGCCGCCCAGCACCAGGCGTTCCTCGGGGTGTTCGACGAGCGACTCGATGAGCACGGTGCTGATCCGGATCATCACGTTGCGCAGGTCGCTCGGCGACTGGTCGGGCAGTTCGGCGACCTTCGCGGACGCCTCGGCGAGCCGCCTGCCGACCATGGCGGCGTTCAGCATCGCCCGCAGCCGGGCCACGTTGTCCTCGGTGATCACGTCGCCGAGGTCGACCGAGCGCTGGTCGACCCGGCCGGTGTCGGTGATCAGCACCAGCATCAGCCGCGCGGGCGTGATGCGGAGGACTTCGAGGTGCCGCACGTTCGAGCCGCTGAGCACCGGGTACTGGACGACGGCGACCTGGCGGGTGAGCTGGGCGAGCAGCCGGACGCTGCGCCGCAGCACGTCGTCCAGGTCGAGCGCGCCCTCCAGGAAGCTGTGGATCGCCTTGCGCTCGGCGGTGGACAGCGGCTTGATCTCGGCGAGCCGGTCCACGAACAGCCGGTAGCCCTTGTCCGTCGGCACGCGGCCCGCGCTGGTGTGCGGCTGGGTGATGTAGCCGTCCTCCTCCAGCGACGCCATGTCGTTGCGGACGGTCGCGCTGGAGACACCCAGGTTGTGCCGTTCGACCAGCGCTTTCGAGCCAACGGGCTCCTGGTTCGAGACGTAGTCGGCGACGATCGCGCGCAACACCTCGAACCGGCGTTCATCGGCGTTCACGACGCGTCACCTCCACATGTTGAGTGCGGTTGGGTCAAGTTTACGGAGTGAGGACGACTGCTCGTGCACCGATCCGGCCTCATGTGAGCCGGTGCACGACGGCGTCGGCGAGCAGCCGTCCGCGATCGGTCAGCACGCAGCGGCCCTCGTCGAGCGCGGCGGGCTCCAGCAGGCCGTCCTCGGCGGCGACCTTCGCCTCCGCCTGGCCGTCGGGGTCCAGGACGTCGAGCGGCAGGCCTTCGCGCAGCCGCAACTCCAGCAGGACGCGTTCGACGCGCCGGTCGTCGGCGGTCAGCAGCTCACGGCCCGCGGCGGGCGACTGCCCTGCAGCCAGCACGTCGGCGTAGCGGGCGGGGTGCTTGACGTTCCACCAGCGCAGGCCGCCGACGTGGCTGTGCGCGCCAGGACCGGCGCCCCACCAGTCGTGGCCCCGCCAGTAGAGGAGGTTGTGCGCGCACTGGGCGGCGGCGTCCGTGGCCCAGTTGGAGACCTCGTACCAGGCCATGCCCTGTTCGGTCATGGCCGCGTCGATCTGCTCGTACTTGTCGGCGAGCACGTCGTCGTCGGGCATCGGCAGCACGCCGCGGCTGACCTTGCGGGACAGCGCGGTGCCCTCCTCCACGATCAGCGCGTACGCGGACACGTGGTCCACGCCCGCGGAGTACACGGCGTCGAGCGAGGACTTGAGGTCGTCGGTGGTCTCGCCGGGCGTGCCGTAGATGAGGTCGAGGTTCACGTGCTCGAAACCGGCGGCGCGGGCCTCGCGGGCGGCGTCGACCGGCCTGCCGGGGGTGTGCTTGCGGTCCAGCACCTGGAGCACGTGCCGGGCCGCGGACTGCATCCCCAGCGACACCCGCGTGTAACCCGCGTCACGAATACCCGCGAAGAACTCGGCCGACGTGGACTCCGGATTGGACTCCGTGGTCACCTCCGCACCGGGTGCGAGGCCGAACGAGGAGCGGACGGCGGCCAGCACGTCGGACAGCCCACCCGCCCCCAGCAGTGACGGTGTGCCACCGCCGACGAACACGGTGTCAGCACGAGGTGGGGTGCCCAGCACCGCCGCGGCCAGGTCCAGTTCCCGCCGCAGGCCATCCAGCCACGACTGCGGTGAGGCGGAAGTTCCCAGCTCACCGGCGGTGTAGGTGTTGAAGTCGCAGTAGCCGCAGCGGGTCGCGCAGAACGGGACGTGGACGTAGACGCCGAACGGACGGCTGCCGAGCCCGGCCAGCGCCGACGACGGCAGCGAGCCGTCGGCGGGGGCGGGATCGCCAGCGGGAAGAGCGGAGGGCATGGGGTCCAGTCTCCCACTTAACACACGTCCGAACGGCGTCCCAGCATTCGGTTGGCGGTGGACCACGGGTTGGACGCGTGGCACCCTCAACACATGACCTCGACCGGAGTCCGCCTGGTGGTACGCCGCCACGTCGACTTCCGTCGTGTCTCCAGCGCGTTGTGCCGTACTTCGGCATAGCCCGCGCCTGCTATTGACTTGTTCCCGTCGGCGCCGGGTGCGCTGACGAGACCCCCACCACAGCTCCACCGGGACTCGGCTGCGCGCGCCCAGCGCCCCGAAACCCCGGAGGACGACGATGGTCCCCCCGACTACGACGTCTCAACGCGGCACGAAGAAACGCCGTGGTGAGGGGCAGTGGGCGCTCGGCTACCGCGAACCGCTCAACCCCAACGAGCGCAGCAAGAAGGACGACAACCCGCTCAACGTCCGCGCGCGGATCGAGAACATCTACGCGCACGGCGGCTTCGAGTCGATCGACCCGGCTGACCTGCGGGGTCGTTTCCGCTGGTACGGGCTGTACACCCAGCGCAAGCCCGGCATCGACGGCGGCCGGACGGCGACGCTGGAGCCCGAAGAGCTGGACGACGAGTTCTTCATGCTCCGGGTCCGCTCCGACGGCGGTCGGCTGACCACCGAGCAGCTGCGGGTGCTCGGCGAGGTGTCGCAGACCTACGCGCGCGACACCGCCGACATCACCGACCGGCAGAACATCCAGTACCACTGGATCCGGATCGAGGACGTCCCCGCGATCTGGCAGAAGCTCGAAGCCGTGGGGTTGACCACGATGGAGGCCTGCGGCGACAGCCCCCGCGTGGTCCTCGGCTCACCGGTCGCGGGCATCGCCGTGGACGAGGTGATCGACGGCAGCCCGGCGATCGACGTGATCCTGGACCGCTACATCGGCGACCCGGCCTACTCCAACCTGCCGCGCAAGTTCAAGACCGCGATCTCCGGGTTGCCGGACGTGGCCCACGAGATCCACGACATCGCGTTCGTCGGCGTGGACCACCCCGAGCACGGCCCCGGTTTCGACCTGTGGGTCGGCGGCGGGCTGTCCACCAACCCGATGATCGGCAAGCGGCTCGGCGCGTGGGTACCCCGTGACGAGGTGCCGGACGTGTGGGCCGGGGTGATCAGCGTATTCCGCGACTACGGCTACCGCCGGTTGCGGCACCGCGCCCGGATCAAGTTCCTGGTCGCGGACTGGGGTCCGGAGAAGTTCCGCGAGGTCCTGGAGACCGAGTACCTCAAGCGCACGCTGATCGACGGTCCGGCGCCCGCGGTGCCTGCCCAGCCGCGGGACCACATCGGCGTGCACCGCCAGAAGGACGGTCTGTTCTACGTCGGCGCGGCGCCCATCGCGGGCCGGGTGTCCGGGTCCACGCTCGTGGCGGTCGCCAAGGCCGTCGAGCGCGCCGGCTCCGGCCGGGTGCGGTTGACGCCGCAGCAAAAGCTGGTCGTGCTGGACGTGCCCGAGGCCGACGTGTCCGCACTGCAGGGGGACCTGGCGAAGCTGGGACTCCAGACCGAGCCCTCGCCGTGGCGGCGCGGGGTGATGGCGTGCACCGGCATCGAGTTCTGCAAGCTCGCGATCGTGGAGACCAAGGCCCGCGCGGTGGACCTGGTGTCCACGCTCGAGAAGCGGCTCGCGGACATCGTCGGCGAGATCGAGTCGCCGGTGAGCATCCACATCAACGGCTGCCCCAACTCGTGCGCCCGGATCCAGACCGCCGACATCGGGCTCAAGGGCCAGATCGTCACCGACGCCGACGGCCGCCAGGTCGAGGGCTTCCAGGTGCACCTGGGCGGCGGGCTCGGGCTGGACGCCGGGTTCGGCCGCAAGGTGCGCGGGCACAAGGTGACCGCCGACGAGCTGTCGGGCTATGTCGAGCGGGTGGTGCGGCACTACGTGGCGCAGCGCACCTCGGGTGAGCGGTTCGCCCAGTGGGTCCTGCGCGCGGACGAGGGTGACCTCAAATGAGTGCGACCGAGCGGGCGACCCCGTTCTACTGCCCCTACTGCGGTGACGAGGACCTTCGTCCCGAGGAGGAGCCCCACGCGGCCTGGCTCTGTTCAGGCTGCCGCCGTGTTTTCACGGTCAAGTTCGTTGGACTGCATCTGCCACAGGAGGTGAAGCGATGACCACGGCTACCCGTTCCGAGGAGTTGAGGGTGATCGCGGAGGCCGCGTCGGCCGAACTGGCCGACGCCACCGCCGCGGAAGCGCTGGAGTGGACCGCGCGGACGTTCGGCGAGAGCTGGATCGTCGCCTCGAACATGCAGGACGCCGTGCTGATAGACCTCGCCGTCAAGGCGAAGCCGAACGTCGACATCCTGTTCCTGGAGACCGGCTACCACTTCGCCGAGACCATCGGCACCCGTGACGCGGTGGACCTGGTCTACCCCGAGGTGCGGATCGTCAACGCCGCCGCCGAGCAGTCGGTCGCGGACCAGGAAGCCCAGTTCGGTCTGCTGAACCAGACCGATCCGGCCAAGTGCTGCGCGCTGCGCAAGGTCGTCCCGCTCCAGCGAACGCTGGCCCAGTACGACGCGTGGGTCACGGGCGTGCGGCGGGTGGACGCGCCGACGCGGGCCAACACGCCGATCGTGCAGTGGGACGAGCGCAACGGGCTGGTGAAGATCAACCCGATCGCGCCGTGGTCCGACGACGAGTTCAACGCCTATATCGCCGAGCACGGGATCCTGGAGAATCCTCTGGTGCAGGCGGGGTATCCCTCCATCGGCTGCGCGCCGTGCACCGCCAAGCCGCTGCCGGGCCAGGACGCCCGGTCCGGTCGCTGGGCGGGGCAGGCCAAGACGGAATGCGGGTTGCACGGATGAGCGCACCAACAACGCAGACCACGTTGGATCGCCTGGAGTCCGAGGCGATCCACATCTTCCGCGAGGTGGCGGGGGAGTTCGACCGGCCGGTGATCCTGTTCTCCGGCGGCAAGGACTCCACCCTGCTGGTGCACTTGGCCATCAAGGCGTTCTGGCCGGCACCGGTGCCGTTCCCGCTGCTGCACGTGGACACCGGGCACAACTTCGACGAGGTCATCGCGTTCCGGGACAAGGTCGTGGCCCAGCACGGGCTGCGCCTGGAAGTGGCCAGGGTCCAGGACTGGATCGACGACGGCCGGCTCGAAGAACGCCCGGACGGCACGCGCAACCCGTTGCAGACGGTGCCGCTGCTGGACTCCATCACCTCGCACAAGTACGACGCGGTGTTCGGCGGCGGCCGCCGGGACGAGGAGCGGGCACGGGCCAAGGAGCGGATCTTCAGCCTGCGCAACAGCTTCGGCCAGTGGGAGCCGCGTCGCCAGCGCCCGGAGCTGTGGAACCTCTACAACGGGCGGCACCGGGCGGGCGAGCACGTGCGGGTGTTCCCGCTGTCCAACTGGACCGAGCTGGACGTGTGGAACTACATCGACCGCGAGGGCATCGAACTGCCGTCGATCTACTACTCCCACCAACGCGAGGTGTACCTGCGGGACGGGATGTGGCTGACCGAAGGCCCGTGGGGCGGGCCCAGGGCAGACGAGACGGTGTTGTCCAAGACGATCCGCTACCGCACCGTCGGGGACGGTTCGTGCACCGGGGCGGTGGAATCGCAGGCGTCCGACATCCGTGAGGTGATCGCCGAGGTGGCCGCGTCGCGGTTGACCGAGCGCGGGGCCACGCGGGCGGATGACCGCTTGTCCGAAGCAGCCATGGAAGACCGCAAGCGGGAAGGCTACTTCTAATGAGCGACCTGTTGAGGCTGGCGACGGCGGGCAGCGTGGACGACGGCAAGTCCACCCTGGTCGGCCGGTTGCTGTACGACACCAAGTCGGTGCTGGCCGACACCCTCGACGCCGTGCACCGCGCCTCGGCCGACCGCGGCCTGACCACCCCTGACCTGTCGCTGCTGGTGGACGGGCTGCGCTCGGAACGCGAGCAGGGCATCACCATCGACGTGGCCTACCGGTACTTCGCCACCGACAAGCGCTCGTTCGTGCTGGCCGACACCCCAGGCCACGTGCAGTACACCCGCAACACCGTCACCGGCGCGTCCACCGCCCAGTTGGCGATCCTGCTGGTGGACGCGCGCAAGGGCGTCATCGAGCAGACTCGCCGCCACGCGGCCGTGCTGGCGCTGCTGGGGGTGCCGCGGCTGGTGCTGGCGGTGAACAAGATCGACCTGGTCGACTTCGACGAGACCACGTTCGCCCGCATCTCCAAGGAGTTCACCGCCCACGCCACCGCACTCGGGTACAGCCCGGACACGGTGGTGCACATCCCGGTGTCGGCGCTGGCGGGCGACAACGTGGTCGAGCACTCGACGAACACCCCGTGGTACTCCGGGCCCACCCTGTTGGAGCACCTGGAATCCGTGCCGGTGGAGGCGGATCCGCATGACGCGGTGTTCCGGTTCCCGGTGCAGTACGTGATCCGGCCACGTACCCCGGAGTACCCGGACTACCGCGGCTACGCCGGACTCGTGGCGTCGGGCACGGTCACGGTGGGCGACGAGATCGTGGTGCTGCCCGCCGGGTTGCGCAGCACCGTGGAGAGGATCGACACCTACGACGGGTCGCTGACCGAGGCGGCGGCGGGCCAGTCGGTGACGTTGCTGCTGGCTGATGACCTGGACATCTCCCGTGGCGACCTGATCGCCGCGGCGGGCACCCCACCGCCGGTGACCGACGAGTTCGACGCCACCCTGTGCTGGCTGTCGGACAAGCCGCTGACGCCGGGTGCGCGGGTGCTGGTCAAGCACGGCGCGCGCACGGTGCAGGCCATCGTGACGGAGTTGCGGGCCCGGTTCGACGAACAGCGACTGGCCAGTGTGGACAGTCCGGCATCGTTGGGGCTCAACGAGATCGGCCGGGTCTCCGTCCGCACGGCGGAGCCACTCCCGGTGGACGGGTACTACAGCAGCAGGCGCACCGGAGCGTTCCTGGTGATCGACGCGGCCGACGGCAGCACGCTCGCCGCAGGTCTCGTGGGTGCCGGGCTCCCGGTGCTGGACGGCGTGGACAGCTGCACGGAGGGCGGGAGCACCGCCCTCGCAGATGACCACGCCCTCGTCTCTCCCGGCCCCTGAACATCCCCCGAAAGGTCCCGCTGCCGTGAACCGCAGACTCCTCGCCACGTCCCTCGCCGTACTGACGACCTTCGCCACGCTCGCCGGGTGCTCACGGGCGGGTAGCGGCGACACCGCGGCGGCGCCCGCCGCGTCCGACGACAAGGGCCCCGCCGCCGAGGTGCGGCTGGGCTACTTCCCCAACGTCACGCACGCCGCCGCGCTGATCGGCGTGGACAAGGGCCTGTTCGCCAAGGAACTGGGCTCCACCAAGCTGACCACGCAGACGTTCAACGCGGGTCCGGACGAGGTCAACGCGCTGCTCGGCGGCTCGCTCGACGTGGCGTTCATCGGCTCCGGTCCGGCGATCAACGCCTACGCGAAGTCCAAGGGCGAGGCCGTGCGGCTGGTCGCGGGTGCGACGTCGGGCGGCGCGCAGCTCGTGGTGAAGTCGGACATCGCCTCCGCGGCGGACCTCAAGGGCAAGACCATCAGCACCCCGCAGCTGGCGAACACGCAGGACGTGTCGTTCAAGAAGTGGCTGGTGGGCCAGAAGCTCGCAGCGGGCAGCGCGCCGGACCAGGTCAACGTGACCAACACGGAGAACTCGGCGAGCCTCGACCTGTTCAAGAAGGGCGAGATCCAGGGTGCGTGGGCGCCGGAGCCGTGGTCGTCGCGGCTGGTGCTCGACGCGGGCGCGAAGGTGCTCGTGGACGAGAAGACGTTGTGGGACCAGGGCAAGTTCCCGACCACGGTGATCATCGTGCGCACCCAGTTCCTCAAGGAGCACCCGCAGACCGTCGAGGCGCTGCTGCGCGGTGAGGTCGCCGCGATCGACTGGGCTTCGACCAACAAGGCCGAGGCGAAGACCAGCGTCAACGAGTCGTTGAAGAAGCTCACCAGCAAGGCGCTCGGCGAGCCGGTGCTGGACCGCGCGTTCGAGAACATCGAGCTGACGGTCGACCCGCAGGCCAAGCAGTTCCCGCAGCTGGCGAAGGACGCCGTCACGGCGGGCGTGGCGAAGGAAGCGGCGGACGTGACCGGTTTCGCCGACTTCACGCTGCTGAACAAGGTGCTCTCCGCGGCGGGCAAGCCGACCGTCGACACCGCGGGCCTGGACAAGAAGTAAGCCGAACACTCGAGGGAAGGCAGGCACACCATGACCGCCACACTTGAGGCCCCGACGCCGTCCCATGTGAACGCCGCGGTGGCGCTCACGGGCGTGCGCAAGGTGTTCGGCCACGGCGCGGGAGCCGTCGTCGCGCTGGACGGCGTCGACCTGCGGGTCGCGCCGGGTGAGTTCGTGTGCCTGCTCGGCGCGTCGGGCTGCGGCAAGAGCACGCTGCTCAACCTCGTCGCCGGACTGGACGCGCCCACCTCGGGTGACATCGCGCTGACGACGTCGCGGCCCGCCGTGATGTTCCAGGAGGCCGCGCTGATGCCGTGGCTCACCGCCGCGCGCAACGTCGAACTGCCGCTGCGCCTCGCCGGGCTCAAGAGGGGCGCACGGCGCGCCAAGGCGACCGAGCTGCTGTCACTGGTCCGCCTCGGCGAGGCGGGCGACAAGCGGCCGCACGAGCTGTCCGGCGGCATGCGGCAGCGCGTGGCGCTGGCCCGCGCGCTCGCTTCCACGCTGGGCAGCGCCGAAGCGGGTACGCCCGGCCTGCTGCTGATGGACGAGCCGTTCGCGGCGCTCGACGCCATCACCCGCGACGTGCTCCAGGGCGAACTGGTCCGGGTGTGGCGCGAGACGGACACGGCCATCGTGTTCGTCACGCACGACGTCCGCGAAGCCGTGCGGCTCGGCCAGCGCGTCGTGCTGCTCTCGTCGCGTCCCGGCCGGGTCGTGCGGGAGTGGGACGTCGACGGCCTGACCGGTGCGGACGAGGCGGAGT
>JBDSAJ010000530.1:0-13597 GCA_039922235.1 Umezawaea sp. | reverse complement strand
AACGTGAAAATGGGCTGTCGAGGCCACCGCAGAGGGTGGTGGCCTCGACAGCCCGACGTAGGGGCATTAAGGAACCGGCCGGATCAGCAATGTTGGAATCCGGCTGCATCGACCGGAAACAATAACGCTGTCAGCAGACGGTGTTATTGTCACATTCCACCCGCGGTGTCGCGCTCCAGGGCAGGGAGCTGCGACTTCACGGCTGAACACGGTGCGTGTACCTATTGCACCGCCAGAGTCATAATCAAACGTCCGTCACCTGACAATCTAATCTTCCGCGCCACCTCGGATGTTACCGACGAATTGTCGTAATTCTCATTGCGCCAACTGGAGTAATGCATTCACCGAGTCGGACCGACGGAGCCACCGCAGAGGGTGGTGGCCCCATCAGCCGCCGGATGCGCCCCCCAAGAGCGGGCTCGGTCGGTCAACGAGCGGGTGCCGTCGGGGATTCGGTGCGGGACTCCGACGGGTCGATTCGTGATGTTCCCGTGAGAAACGTTGGGCCTAGTGGAGTAATGCGGCTAGTCCGAGACCGAGGTAGGCGGCGGCGAGGCCGAGCGCGAGGCTGCCCACGACGTTGAGCGCGGCCCCCCGAAGTTCACCTTCCTCGACCAGGCGCAGCGTGTCGAGGCTGAACGTCGAGTAGGTCGTCAATGCGCCGCAGAACCCCGTGCCCAGCAGGGCGAACCCGGCGCCGGGCGTGGGCAGCGCGACCAGGAACCCGAGCAGCAGCGAGCCGACGACGTTGACCAGCAGCGTCCCCCGCGGACCGGGGAACGCGCGGCCCGCGAGGTAGCGCAGCGGCGCGCCGACGGCGGCACCCGCGGCGACCAGCAGCGCGGTCACCGGCGTACCCGCCGGGTCAGGGCGGCGCCTGCGTAGACGGCGGCCAGCGCCGGCAGCAGCGTGCCTGCGAGGTAGGCCAGCGCGACCGCGGGCCGCCCTTCGGCGAGGAACCGCTGGATGTCGACGACGTAGGTGGAGAAGGTCGTGTAGCCGCCCAGCACCCCGGTGCCGAGGAAGGCGCGGGGCACGGCACCGACGGCGAGCGCTGCCAGCACGCCGATGAGGAAGCAGCCCGTCACGTTGACGACCAGGATCGTCAACGGGCCGTGCGGGAGGACCACGCCGAGCCCGTAGCGGGCCAGCGCGCCGAGGGCTCCGCCGCACGCGACGGCGCCCAGCATGCGGAGCAACGTGGTCCTCCCGAACGGTCGGGCGAGCGGTGGCACTCCGAGGAGTGGTGGGTCACGACCACCCACTTCCCGTCGATCTTCTCGTGGACGAACGCGCTCCAGCACAACACCGAACGGCCCGTCCCGCTGGAAGCGCGCGAAGTGGTCCACGATGCCGGTGCGGTCCCGCCGGCAGCGCGGGTTTCAGCGCAGGTGGTCCACCAGGTGGTCGAGCGCGGCCAGTGCGCGCACCACGTCGGCGCGTTCACCCGCGTCCAGCTTGTCCAGTGCCGCGCCGATCCGCTTCTCGTGCGCGCTCTGCCACACGGCCAACTGGTCGTGCCCCTGCTCGGTCACGGACAGCCGGGCGACGCGGCGGTCGGCGGGGTCGCCCCCGCGTGCCACGAGGCCGGACTCGATGAGCTGGCCGACGAGCCCGCTGACCGTGTTGGGGGCGAGGCGCAGTTCGGCCGCCAGGTCGCCGACCCGCATCGGCGCCCGCTCGGCGAGTGTTTGGAGCAGTTCGATCTGGGCCATGGGCAGTGACTCCCACGGCCAGTCGGACCTGATGCTCGTGCGCAGCGCCCTGCGCAGCCGGGTCACCACGTCGGTGAGCGTCCGGGCCTCGTCTGACATGGGAGCAGGGTACTGATCCCAGATGTCTCTGAGTCAGATATACTCGGCTACAGATGGATCATGCGACGCGCGGTTGGCGGTGGTTCGTCGCGGAGTCACCACGTCCGCGGCGCGTCGCCACGTGGGCGGGCGCTCCCTGGCTGGTGATCGCCACGGTCTGCTTCGGCGCGTTCATGGGCCAGTTCGACGCGAGCATCGTCACGCTCGCCCTCCCGCCGCTGGCCGCGCACTTCGGCGTGCCGCCCGCCGCCGTCGAGTGGGTGTCGCTGTCCTACCTGCTGGCGCTGGTGGCGCTGCTGGCCGCCGTCGGCGGCCTGGCCGACGTGCTCGGCCGCAAGCTCGTCTACATCTACGGGTTCGCCGTCTTCACCGGCGCGTCGGTCGCCTGCGCGCTCGCGCCGGACCTGACGACCCTGATCGTCTTCCGGGTCGTGCAGGGCGTCGGCGCGGCGATGCTCCAGGCGAACAGCGTGGCGCTCGTCGTGACGAGCGTGCCGCGCGAGCGGATGCGGACCGCGCTGGGCGTGCAGGCGGCGGCGCAGGCGCTCGGGCTGGCGCTGGGGCCGACGGTCGGCGGTGTGCTCGTGGGGACGCTGGGCTGGCAGTCGGTGTTCGCGATCAACGTGCC
The DNA here is from genome assembly GCA_039922235.1 of Umezawaea sp. Lineage (GTDB taxonomy): Bacteria > Actinomycetota > Actinomycetes > Mycobacteriales > Pseudonocardiaceae > Umezawaea. Next base: position 11,155 of record JBDSAJ010000530.1, on the reverse strand, counting down.
GATCGGCGTCGTCGCCATGATCGCGGGCCACTACCTGCTGCCGCGCACGGTCGACCGCGCCGAGCGCTCGCGGTTCGACCTGCTCGGCACGCTCCTGCTTGCCGTGACCACGACCGCCGCGCTGCTGGCCCTGTCCGGGGTGTCCGGTCTCGCCGTGCCCGTGCCGCCGCTGCTGGCCGTCGCCGTGGTCGCGGGGGTGCTGCTGTGGTGGTGGGAACGGCGGGTCGACGCGCCGCTGCTGGACTTCACGCTGCTGCGGACCGCCCCGATCAGCCGGGGCCTGCTCGGGGCGCTGTGCGGCTACCTGGTGCTGTTCGGGCCCTTGGTGGCGGTGCCGTTCGCGGCCACCGGGTCGCCGCTGTCGACCGGGCTGACGCTCACCGCCCTGCCCGCCGGGTTCGCGGTCGCCGCGACCGTCGGCCAGCGGCTGCTCCCCCGTTCGTGGTGCTCCGCACGGGCAGGCGCGTGGCTCACGGCGGTGGCGGCGCTGGCACCGGCCGTGGCGCCGTCGACGCTCGTGCCCGCGCTGGCGCTGCTGGGGTTCGGGCTGGGGGTCTTCACGCCCGCCAACAACGCGGCGGTGATGGCGGCGCTCCCCGCCGGGCAGGCGGGACTCGGCGGCGGACTGGTCAACACGACCCGAGGCCTCGGCACGGCATTAGGGATCGCGATTAGCACGTTCGTGCTGCACGCCGGTGGCACGAACGCCCTGCGGACCACCTTCGCGGTGCTCTGCGTGATCGCCATAGGGTGCATCCTGTCCACACCGCTACTCCGAACTGGTGCAGGCACCTACACTCGGTAGCTTCTACGGCTCGACCGAAGGGTGCGCGGTGAAAACGGCGAACTGGGCTCCCGCTGGCGTCGACACCGGGCTCCCCAGCGCCGCGCACGTCTACGACTACCTGCTCGGCGGCGGCCACAACTTCGCCGCCGACCGAGAACTCGCCGAACTGTTCCTCCGGGTGCAGCCGAACGCCCGCGCCATCGCCCGGCACAACCGCTCGTTCCTCCGCCGGGCCGTGCTGTTCCTCATCGGCCAGGGCGTCCGGCAGTTCCTCGACCTCGGGTCGGGCATCCCGACCGTCGGCAACGTGCACGAGATCGCCCACCGAGCGGCCCCGGAGACGCGGGTGGTGTACGTCGACTTCGAGGACATCGCCGTGGCGCACAGCAGCCTGCTGCTGGAGGACGACCCGCTGGCCACGATCGTGCAGGAGGACCTCACCCGGCCCGCGGCGGTGCTCGACGCGGCCGTGCGCACCGGGCTGCTCGACCTCGCCGAGCCGGTCGGCCTGCTGGCGACCGGCGTCCTGCACTTCGTGCCGCCGGAACGCGATCCGAGCGGCGTGCTGGGCGCGTACCGGGACGCACTTGTGAGTGGTAGTCACCTTGCGCTGTCCCATTTCACCTCGGACTTGCAACCGGCGGAGATGGCCGGGATCGTCGAGGTGATGGCGAAGAGCGCGAACCCCATGTACCCCCGCTCCCACGCGGAGATCGGCGAGCTGTTCGCCGGTTTCGACGTGGTGGAGCCCGGTGTCGTGCCGTCGCCGCTGTGGCGGCCGGAGAGGGAGCCGGACGACGATCCGGCGAAGGCCGGGATCCTCGCGGGTGTCGCCCGCAAGAGGTGAAGCGCAGTACACCACCGGTTCGGGGAAGCTGAGCATGACGTCGGAGCCGCCACCGAGGACTCGTCGGCAAGAACTCGCCCGCGAGTGGATGAAGGCCGTCTACTCCACGTCTTACGTGCCGATGGCTCCCGCCGAGATCGAGCTGTACCTGCTCGACCTCGTGGGCGTGATCGCCGACGCGCTGCAGGCCGAGCCGTTCAGCGCGGTGCCGGTCGCGGTCGTCGGCGACCGGATGGTGGCCGCGCACCTCACCGGCCAGGAAACGTTGCAGCGCACCGTGGAGGTGCTCGGCCACGCTCTGCTGTTCACCCCGGAGCTGAAGGGCGTCGACCGGCTGGCGGAGAAGGTCGTCGCGATCCTCGGCACCCTCGGCGCCCGGTTCGCGGTCGCGATGCGGCACGACGCGCTCGACCAGCAGGAGGACGTCAAGCAGGCGCTCATGCTGGCGAAGCAGGGCGTCGAGCGCACGCTCAAGGTGAGCGAGGCCCGCTTCCGCGAGGTGTTCGACTCCTCCGCGCTGGGCATCGCGATCACCGAACTGGACGGCACCGTCGTCGAGGCCAACGAGGCCATGGCGGTGATCCTCGGCGATGACGACGGCGACCTGTCGGGTGGTTCGCTGCTGGCCCACTTCCACCCGCAGGACGCCGAACTCCTGCTGGAGTCCTACCGCGACGTCCGCGAGGGCGTGGTCGACCGGTTCCGCGAGCAGCGCAGGCTCGTCCGGGCCGACGGCGAGCCGGCGTGGGTGCACCTGGCCGTGTCGCTGCTGCGCGACGCCGACGGCGAACCCGCCTACCACGTGACGATGGTCGAGGACGTCAGTGAACTGCACCTGCTGCAGAAGAACCTGGACTTCCTGCTGCTGCACGACTCCCTCACCGGGCTGTCGAACCGGCAGCACTTCATCACCCAACTGGAGAGCGTGCACAGCCGGTCCGAGCACGGGATCACGCTCTACCACCTGGACCTGGACTCGTTCGCGCTCGTCAACAACGGGCTCGGCCACAAGACCGGCGACCTGTTGCTCAAGCAGACCGCGCAGCGGCTGCTGTCCGTCGTCGCCGACGAGCACGCCGTCGTGGCGCGGATCGGCGGCGACGAGTTCGCCATCGTCATCGACAACTCGCCGAACACACCCGGTGTCACCACGATGATCGACCGGATCAACGACGAGCTGGCAGAGCCGACGTTCATCGACGACCGCGGCATCGCGCTGACCGCCACCATCGGCGTCCTCGACCGGCCGTCCCGCCAGTGGACCGTCGGCGAACTGCTGCGCGCGGCGAACACGACGCTGCACCAGGCGAAGGCCAGGGGCAGGCGCCAGTGGCTGCCGTACGACCCGCACGAGGACTCGCGGCACCGGACGTGGGCCGACGCCGCCGCGTCGATGCCGGGAGCGCTGGAGAACGGCGAGATCGAGGTCGACTTCCAGCCCGTCGTGGCGCTGTCCGACCGGAGCGTGGTCGCTGTCTCGGCGCAGCTGCGGTGGAGGTCGTGGGGGCACCGGCAGTGCCTGGAACTGGCTGAGGAGACCGGGTTGTCGCTGCCGATCGGGCAGTGGATGCTGCGGCACGCCGGCGAGCGGATGGCCAGGTGGCGGGAGGACGGGAACCTGCTGACCGTGCCGCTGCACGTGTCGCTGGGGCCGATGCAGTCCCGCGACGAGGACCTCGTCAGCGCCGTCCGGCGCACGCTCGACGAGACCGAGCTGCCGGTGTCGGAACTGCGGATCACGGTGAACACCCGTGCCATGCTCGACGGCGACAGCGGCGACAACGTGCAGGTGCTGACCGATTCCGGGATCAGCACGGGGCTGAACGCCTTCCACGGCGGGCAGGCCGAGCTCGCGCTGCTCGCCGAGCTGCCCATCGACTCCGTGACCATCGCGGGAGCGGACGTGCGCAGGCTGGCCGCCGAGCCCGACCGGGGTTCGGTGCTGCACAACGCGATGATCGCCCTCGTGTCGGTGGTGCACCAGGCGGGCGTGACCGTGGTCGCCACCGGCGTGTCCACGGAGGACGAGGCCGAGTGGTGGGCCAAGATCGGGGCCGACGCCGCCCAGGGCGAGTTCTACGCCCCGCCGCTGGGCGAACCGGAAATCGTGGACCTCTTCAGCAGCAACTAGTTCACCGGACACCGCGAGTCCCTCACTCGGACACCGCGAGTCGAACGTTCAGGCACCCCGAATGGAACATTCGGACACCCCGGTGAGCGCGGGAGGGTGTCCGAACGCGGAGTTCAGGGTGTCGGAGTGAGGGACTCGCGGGCAGGCGAACTTGCTCAGAGCTGCTTGACCGCGGCCAGGAGTTTGGTCAGGGAATCCTTGGCGTCACCGAAGAGCATGGTCGTCTTGGTGTTGTAGAGCAGTTCGTTGTCGATGCCCGCGAAGCCCGGCCGCATGGACCGCTTCATGAACACCACCGCCCGCGCCCGGTCCACGTCGAAGATCGGCATCCCGTAGATGGGGCTGGTGGGCTCGTCGCGCGCGCCGGGGTTGACCACGTCGTTGGCGCCGACGACCAGTGCGACGTCCATGCTCGTCATGCCGGGGTTGACGTCGTCCAGTTCCTTGAGCTGCTCGTAGGGCACGTCGGCCTCGGCCAGCAGCACGTTCATGTGGCCCGGCATCCGGCCCGCCACCGGGTGGATGCCGTAGCTGACGTCGATGCCGCGGGCCTCCAGCAGCGTCACCAGTTCCCGAGCGGCGTGCTGCGCCTGCGCCACGGCCAGGCCGTAGCCGGGCACGACGACGACGGAGTGCGCGTAGCCCAGCAGGATCGCGACGTCCTCGACCGTGCCGGAGCGGACCGTGCGCTGCTCCTCGCTGTGCGCCACCGCGGCCGTCGCGGTGAACGCGCCGAAGAGGATGTTCGTCAGCGGCCTGCCCATGGCCTGCGCCATCATCCGGGTCAGCAGCGTGCCGGACGCGCCGACCAGCGTGCCCGCGACGATCAGCAGGGTGTTCGCCAGCACGTAGCCGGACGCGGCCACCGCGAGGCCGGTGAACGCGTTCAGCAGGGAGATCGCGATCGGCACGTCCGCGCCGCCCACCGGCAGCACGAAGGCGATGCCCAGCAGCAGGCCGGAGACCGTCAGCGCCACCAGCAGCCCGGTGGAGGACGTGGCCAGCACGGCCACCGCCAGCACCAGGCTGACCGCCACGATGCCGAAGCTGAGCACCCTGCCCGCCGGGAGCACCACCGGCCGGGTGGTCATGATCTCCTGGAGCTTGGCGAACGTGACCAGGCTGCCGGAGAAGCTGACCGCGCCGATCAGGACGGTGAGGACGGTCGCGATGCGGAACAACAGCTCGCCGCCGTCGTGGAACTCCGCCAGCGCCACCAGTGCCGCCGCCGCGCCGCCGACCCCGTTGAACAGGGCCACCATCTGCGGGATGGCGGTCATCTTCACCGACCGCGCCGCGGGCACGCCGACGACCGTGCCCAGCACGATGGCCACGATGATCAAAAGTCCATTGTGGACGGCACCGTGCAGGAACGCCGTGACGACGGCCAGCAGCATGCCCGCCGCGCCGATTAGGTTGCCCGCGCGGGCGAAGCGCGGGGTGCTCAACCCCTTGAGCGCCAGCAGGAAGCACAGCGCGGCGACGAGGTAGGCCAGCTGGACGCTCATCGCTTGTGCCCCTTGAACATCTCCAGCATCCGGTCGGTGACCACGAAGCCGCCGACGACGTTGACGGTCGCGAGGAACACCGCGAGCAGGCCGAGCACGAGTGGGACGCCGTCCTCGGCCGCGCCGGTGATGAGGATCGCGCCGACCAGGATCACGCCGTGGATGGCGTTGGCACCGGACATCAGCGGCGTGTGCAGGATCGTGGAGACCTTCGAGACCACCTCGAAGCCCACGAACGCGGCGAGCACGAAGATCGTCAGCAGGTCGATCACAGCAGCCCCCTGGTCGGCTCGTGCCGCACCTCGCCCGCGTGCGTCAGGCAGCACCCGGCGAGCACCTCGTCGGTCAGGTCCGGCTCCACGACACCGTCCTTGGCCATCATCATCAGCAGGTTCGCCACGTTGCGCGCGTACAGCTTGCTGGCGTGCACCGGCATCCCGCTGGGCATGTTGCGCGCGCCGTGCACGAGGACCTCGCCGACCCAGACCTCCTCGCCCGCCACCGACGCGGCGCAGTTGCCGCCGGACTCGGCCGCGAGGTCGACGACGACCGAGCCGGGCGCCATCGCCTTGAGCATGTCGGTCGTGACGAGCACCGGGGCGGCCTTGCCGGGGATCGCGGCGGTGGTGATCACCACGTCCGAGGCCGCGACCCGTTCCGCGATCAGCTCCCGCTGCCGTTCCAGGAAGGTCTCCGACTGCTCGGCCGCGTACACGCCCGACTGCGCCTCCAGCGGCAGCTCCACGAACCGCGCGCCGAGGCTGCGCACCTCCTCGGCCGCCGCCGCGCGCACGTCGTAGGCCTCCACGACGGCCCCGAGCCTGCGCGCGGTCGCGATGGCCTGCAACCCGGCCACGCCCGCGCCCAGCACCAGCACCTTCGCGGGCGGCACCGTGCCCGCCGCCGTGGTGAACATGGGCAGGAACCGCGGCAGCCGTTCCGCGGCCACGAGCACCGCGCGGTACCCGCTCACGAGCGCCTGCGACGAGAGCGCGTCCGCACCCTGCGCCCGCGTGACCCGCGGCAGCAGGTCGAGGCTGAACGAGGTCACCCCGCGCTCCGCCAGCACCCGCACCAGGTCCAGCTCGCCCGGCGGCGACAGGAGGCTGATGGTCACGTCACCGGGGCGCAGCTTCCGCGCCTGGGCTATCTCCAGTGGTTGGACGGACAGGACCACTTCCACTTCGCCGACCGGATCGTGCCCGACGACCTGCGCGCCGGCCGCCCGGTACGCCGCGTCGGCGGCGTGCGCGTGCGTCCCGGCGCCCGATTGGACGTCCACGGCAAGACCCGCGCCGAGCAGGGTGCGCACCGTGTCCGGCACGCACGCCACCCGGCGCTCGGCGGGCCGCGTCTCCGCGGGAATGCCGACTCTCACACCTGGTCACCCTAGCCACAGGAAGGTGATCTAGGCCACAGAACACCATTAACCGTGATCGCCGTACGCCCGTACGGATTAACGCCCGCCGAACTGCGGCCCGGAGTGGCGCACGACTCGATCGGCGCATTCCAGGCGAGCGCGACTGCTGCTTTCGCGCCTTCACTTCCTGGGGGGATCCACCATGCGCGCATCGCGCTGGCGGTGTGCCCGACCTACCAGCAGCCCGACCGGCCTGACCCCGACCATGTTCCCGGACGCCACAGTGCCGCCCGTGGCGGGCGTGGACGGCCAGCTGTCCTACTCCGCAGAAGCCGACGGCGGCGTCGGCTTCTGCCACGTCCTGCTGGCCCACCAGAGCTTCCTGAGCGTCACGTCGGTGGTCGCCCGCGACCGGGGACACCGCACTCGGCCAGCTGACCGCGCTCGCCCCGGAACTGGGCGCGGCGGTCCTCACCGCCTAGCCGGTTCGTGGAGGTTCCGGTCGCGGAACCTCCACGCGCCCGACCACTAGTGGATGACCGGGCAGACTCCGGTGCTGCCGCCAGGGAAGAAGTTCGGCACCATCTCCTCCTTGTCGTAGTAGCGGTGGAACACCGGGGTGAGCGAGCCGGACATCGGCGGGACGATCCACGACCAGTCGGCCGGGCAGGTGCGGCCTGCCGCCTCCTCCTTCTCGACGTGGGTGAGGAAGCGTTGCGACTCGGTGTGGTGGTCGGTGATCGTCACGCCCGCTTCGGCGAAGGAGTGCAGGACGGCCCGGTTCAGCTCGACCAGTGCGCGGTCGCGCCAGAGCGTCTGCTCGGACGAGGTGTCGAGCCCCATCCGCTTGCCGAGGTAGGGGAGCAGGTCGTAGCGGTCGTTGTCGGCGAGGTTGCGGGCGCCGATCTCGGTGCCCATGTACCAGCCGTTGAACGGCGCCGACGGGTAGTCGACGCCGCCGATCCGCATCCGCATGTTGCTGATGACGGGGACGGCGTGCCACCGCAGGGCGAGCTTGGCCAGCCACGGCAGGTCGGGGTGGCTCAACGGGACTTCGAGCACGGCGTCCGGTGGGAGGTCCACCATGCCCGTGTCGGCGTCCGTGGTCTCCACGAGCACCGGCAGGATGTCGAAGGGCCCTCGGGTCCGCGGTGGCTGCCAGCCGCGGGTGATCGCGAGGTCGGTGAGTTCGAGGTTCCGGCGGTCGCCGAGGACTCCGCCGTCCGGACCGCGGTAGGCGGCGTACCGGATGAGCTGCTCGTTGCGGATGCGAGGTCCTGGGTGGCCGGGCTCATCGGGGGCGAACACGGACATCACGGGACGGATCTTGCCCGCATTGGTGGCGATCCGGAGGTGCTCGACGCACTCGTCCGCCACCTCCTTGGGGTCGTGGAGATCGCGGAGGTCGCGCACCTTGAGGCTCCTCCAGTAGAGCCTGCCGATGCAGCGAGCGCTGTTGCGCCAGGCAACCCTGGCGCCGAAGGTCAACTCGGTGGTGGTGTGCCGGTAGGTGCCGGTCGCCGCGATCTCCGCGTGCACTTCGGCGAGACGGTCCTCTACCGCGCCTAGGTCATGGTTTTCCTCGTGGTGCAGCCGGATGAACGCGTCTGCCTCGGCGATGTCGATCTCGGTCGCCGGGGGGACGACCGCGTTCTCGACGAGCGACGGCGGAAGGGGCATCACGTCTTCCGGACATGTGGGGACGGGGGCCATGGCGGGACACCGTAATTGCACTTTCGTGGTCGGTGCACCGCCGTGCCGGTCACCGGGCTCGGCCGACCAGGCACCTGGCGTGGACACGGAAAGTGCTTGATCCGACAAGCGGGTGACCAGACCTGCAATTACGAGTGGTGTTCCAATCGTTACGCCTTGGATGCCTCACAGTTACCCGTGGTCAAGATCACATCGAATGTTCGCGCGATCCGGTGACATTTCGCCTTGCCAGGCGATACCCCCTGTGTTCATCTCCCGTTCACCGACCGGCATACTTGCCGGACAATGATCAACTCCAGTGCCGAGCTCTATCTGCTCATCACGCGCCTCGCCCAGTCGACCCCCGAATGGGTGCACTCGTTCGCCGATATCGGCACCGATGCGGGCTTGCTGTTCTTCGCTGCCCTCTTCGCGTGGAATGGTTGGCGCACCAGGGGAACACCCGAACACCGCCTCGCGCTGGTCGCACCGCTCGCGGTCATCGGCGCGTACCTCGTGAGCGAGGTGGCCAAGTCGCTCATCCAGGAGGAGCGCCCCTGCCGGGCGGTCGTGGGCGCGCTGCCCATCGCCGAGTGCCCGAGCGTCGGCGACTGGTCGTTCCCCAGCAACCACGCGACGATCGCGGCCTCCTGCGCCATCGTCCTCACGGTCGTCTGGACGCGGCTGGCGCCGGTGGTGATCCCGCTGGCGATGCTGATGGCGTTCTCGCGGGTGTTCGTCGGCGTGCACTACCCGCACGACGTCGCCGCTGGCTTCCTGGTCGGCTCGACGGTCGGTGTGACCCTCGCGCTGCTCGCCGTCAGGCTGGTGGGCCCGCCGCAGGCGGTGCCGCGAGTGCTGGTGGGGTCCAGCCGCTGAACCGGGTCATCCCGGCGACGGCCACCTTCGCCGGAACGGCCCGCAGCAGCGCGTTCCGCACGGCGACGGCGACCGGGTTGCGCAGCGCGTGCCCGGTCCGGCCCGCGAGCCTCGACGCCCTGGCGACCGACCGGGTGCGCGGCCCGCGCTCGCGGTCGTACCGCGCCAGCGCCTCCTCCACCGTGGTGCTGTCCGCGCACGCCGCGGCCAGCACCACGCCGTCCTCGATCGCCTGGCACGCACCCTGCCCGAGGAACGGCGTCATGGCGTGCGCCGCATCGCCCAGCAGCGCGACCCGGCCGCGCACGTAGGTGGACAGCGGGGCCGCCAGTTCGTAGACGTCGTGGCGCAGCACGGACGCCGGATCAGTGGCGGCCAGCAGTGCCGGGATCGGGTCGTGCCAGCCGTCGACCAGCCGCCGCACCTCAGCCAGTTCGTCGTCCACCTGCCGACCCGCGGGCGACGGGGTCGCGGCGTACCAGTAGACCCGGCCCGCGGCCAGGGGCAGGACGCCGAACTCCACACCGGGCCCGAGGGTCTGGCCGATCTCCGTCGCGCCGTCGAAGTCCACGACCGCGCGCCACGCCGTCGAGCCCGAGTAGACCGGCGCGGGCGCGTCCGGCCACAGCCGTGACCGGACGCGGCTGCCGATGCCGTCCGCCGCGACCACCAGGTCCGCCTCCAGCACCACGGGTTCGCCGTCGCGCAGGTAGCGCACCTCGGGCTCCACCTCCAGCACGTCGGCCGAGGTGACGAGCGAGTCGGCGGGCAGCGCGGAGCGCAGCACCCGGTGCAGGTCGGCGCGGTGGATCGCGCACAGCCTGCCGCCGCGTTCCAGTTCCGCCGCGTCCAGGTGGCCGAGCGCGCGGCCGCGGTGGTCGCGGATGCCACCGGGCAGGCGCGGGGTGCCGTCCTGGCGCACGGCCTCGCCGAGACCCAGCGCGTCGAGCGCGCGCATGGCGTTCGGCATGACGCCGATGCCCGCTCCGACCTCGCCGAACTCGGGCGCGCGTTCGAGCACCACGACCTGCCAGCCGACCTGGCGCAACGCCACCGCCGCGGTCAGCCCGCCCAGTCCCCCGCCGACCACTACCGCTGTTCCCCGCATGTCCGGCCCCGTTTCTACAGGTGTAGATCCGTCATACTACAGCTGTAGAAAGAGGTGTCACCGTGACCGACCGCATAGCACTGCTCGCCGACGCGGCCATCGAGGTCGTGGCGGCCCGCGGGATGCGCGGCCTGACCCACCGCGCCGTGGACGCCCAAGCGGGCGTGCCGCAGGGCTCGACGTCGGCGTACTTCCGGACCCGCAAGGCGCTCGTCGAGGGACTCGTCCAGCGCCTCGCGGACGTCGAGACCGCCGAGATCGAGGCGACCCGACTCGACCGCGACGCGGTCGAGGGACCGCTGGACCTGGAACGGCTGGCGAGCGGCATCGCCGCGTTGCTGGACCACTGGCTCACGGCGGGGCGGTCCCGGTCGCTGGCACGCTTCGCCTGCCTCCTGGAGGCCACCCACCACCCCGAGCTGCGCACGATCCTCGCCCACGGCGACCGGCCGCGGGCTCAGGCGCGTGACCTGGTGGCGCTGGCCGGGTCCGCCGACCCGGACCGGGACAGCCGCGCGCTCGTGGCGTTCATCGACGGCCTGCTGTTCGACCGGCTCGCGGGTGGCGGCGTGGCGACCGCGCCGCCACCCGGCACGCCGGAGAGCCGCGAGCAGCTCCGGCACGCGGTCCAGGCAGCGCTGGTGGGCGTGCTCAAGGGATAAATCGGTGGCGGCTCCCCCGAGCCTTGCCTACCGTCGGCCACATGGTTCCACCGTTCTGCGTGTACTACCTCTGAGTTCGGCCACGGCGCGGCGTGCGATCGCACGCCGCCGTCACTGACGTGCCCGAAAACGCTCGCCACCCGGCTTGAGCACCAGAACCCCGCGAGCGCGCCCTGCTTCG
>JBDSAJ010000529.1:0-11159 GCA_039922235.1 Umezawaea sp. | reverse complement strand
ATTCTTGAGCTTGAAGAAATCGCGTTGGAATGCCACCGGGGTATCAATTCCCTGCACGCCCGGCTGTTGGGGGCGCTGGCCGGTATCGCCGCGCGGTCCGACGGGCGGTATCGGTCGGAGTCGGTGGCGTTGCTGTTGACGTGGACACCGACCTGGGCCGCCGACCAGGTGGCGTTGGCCGAGGGAGTGGTGGAACGACTGCCCGTCTCGCTGGCGGCGATGGGGCGTGGGGAGATCGACCTGTACAAGGTGCGGACCGTGCACGAGCTGACCATGAACCTGTCACCGGAGTTGGCTCGGGAGGTGGAGGAGCGGGTGTTGGAGAAAGCGGCCGGGCAGACCGGGGCGCAGCTGCGGCAGCGGGCCCGGCGGATCGTGCTGCGGGTGGACCCCGTCGGGGCACGCGACCGGGCAGCCGAGGCGAAGGCGGCCCGGTGTGCGGGGTTGCAGTCGGAGGAGGACGGGATGGCGAAGGTGTACGCGGTGGTCCCGGCCGACAAGGCGGTGGCGATCGCGCTGCGGGTGGACAAGATCGCCCGCCGGACGAAAACCCCGGATGACACGCGCACGATGGATCAGCGTCGGGCCGATGTGGTGTGCGACCTGTTGTTGGGCAAGCCGGGCAATGTTCGGGTCTCGTTGCAGGTGACGGTGCCGGTGTCGATGGTGATGGGGTTGGACGATCAGCCCGGCGAACTGGCCGGCTACGGGCCGATCGACGCCATCACCGCCCGCGCCCTCGCAGGGGACGCGACCTGGCGGCGGTTGCTCACCGACCAGCGCGGCACCCTGCTGGAGGTCGGCCGCCGCACCTACCGGCCACCCGCCGCGCTGCGCGACTTCGTCCAGGCCCGCGACAAGACCTGCGTGTTTCCGGGGTGTTCAGTGCCTGCGCACCGCGCGGATCTCGATCACACCACGGCCTTCCCGGCAGGTCCGACCGAGGCGGCCAATCTGGGAGTGATGTGCCGGACGCATCACCGCCTGAAAAGCCATGATCCCCGCTGGACGGTGGCCCAGCCGACTCCGGGAACCTTTGTGTGGACCAGCCCCAGCAAGCGGGTCTATGTCCGTGAACCGGTCGCGGCCTGACGCACCGAACGCATCACCTGGACCGGCCCCGGACTGGGCGGACGGGTAACGCCACGATGCACCACGCTCCCACCACCGCGCCCGCGCGTGTTGCGAGGAATGACGACCTGAACAGCGACAACGACCTTGCCTGAACAGACGTCCCCCGGCCAGGGGGACCCCTGATTTCAACGTTACCAACGAGGTCCGACAAAAACGGTCGTGCTGGGTGGTCCAAGATCGTTTACTCGGGGCCGTTCTCTGGGCCCTTGTCCTCGCCGCGCTTGCGCAGGAAGTTGAACCCGGGGATTCCCAGGATCGCCTGCCGGACGTCGTTGGTCACCTCTAGCAGCTGGTGCAGGTCCGGCCCGACCCTGTCCAGGGTGGCGAGGATCGGCAGCACGTCGGACAGGACGTGCTCGGTGATCACGGGTAGTTGGTCGACCAGCTTGATGGCCGCCTCGATCTCGTGCGGCGACAGTTCCTCCACGAACCGCCGCAGCAGCGGCACCGCCTGCCGGGCCAGCGGGGCGTAGGCCTCGAGCAGTTCGTGTGCGGTGCGGGCCGTCGACTCGGCGACCGCGACGACGTCGGTGGCCTGCGAGGTGATGTCCACGACCTCCGTCACCACCGCGTCGGCCGCTGTTGTCACGCGGCGGGCGTCAGCCACGACGACCTGAGCCGACGCGCTGACCGCGATGGCCTGCTCGACCACGGCGGTGACCTCGCCGACGATGGCTTCGGTGTGGCGGACGAGCGTGTCGGCGCGGCCGACCACGTCGTCCACGCGTCCGACCAGCGACTCGGCCGCGTCCAGCAGCCCCAGCACGCGACCGGGCACCGCGGCGACAGCGACGGCGGAGTCGACCGCCCATCCGACGGTCGACTTCGCCATGCCGAACAGCGCACCGGGACCGGGCAGTCGCAATTCCATGCGCCCACTCTGCCCTACCCGGCGCGGATGGTCAGTTCTTGATCGCGAAGACGGGCGTTCCGCACCGGCGAGGACGACCTTCCGGCAAGCCATCGGCGAGCACGCCTGCCTGCGCCGGTTCACCACCGGTGGTGGACGTTCCGACGTTTGTGCCACCAACCGTGCGCTGTGCGTAGTCGGCCGTCTCGAAAATATGCGACATCGATGTTCTTGCCGCTGCCGTTGTGCCCTTCGTCCCCTTGCGCAAGGAGCCGCCGCTGCGTCACCCCGAAGTCGTAGACCTCCCGTACTTGTCAGTGGTCCAACCGCCCTCGGCGCCCGTCAGGTCCGCCCGGAGTCGGCTGACGTGATGAGCCGATAGGTAGGAATTCCGGTGTTCCGGCTATGGCACGAGTAGATCGTCCGCCGATGAGAACGGTTTCCGGACCAACGTTCCGGTAATTGCCGAGCTGCCTCGCGGGCAACGTGTCGGAAATCAAGTGCGCGGACATCGCGTGCCGTGCACGGGATATCGTCAATTGTCCTCCAGGGTATTGCTTCAGTGCCGCTACCCGGACTCCTGTGGACCGCGAATCGTGGGCCCTGGGTAGCGTGCTGGAGCACGCAGGAACGCCGTGCCGTAAAGCGCCGCATCGGTGGTGCGCGGGCATCCGTACACGTAGGCGTTGGTGACGGTGCCCAGCGTCGCCAACGCCTGGACGGGAGCCGAGGTGGCACGCCATCGTCGGGATCGCGGTGGATCAGCCGTCGATGGTTGCTTCCGCGACATTTTTCGACGGTTTCCGGCAAGGCGGCGACGGAGAGGAATTGAAATGCCTGACGGTCATCGGGGTGTATCGTTCCGACTGTCCCGGCCGCGAATCGGAAGAATAGGTCACCCGAGGTTCCGTCAGCGGTGGATCTCGTCCGACAAGCCTGCCCGGTTGTTCTTTCGGCGGCCTGGTCACCGTTCTCGTACGTGAACCGGGGTCGTCGCGGTTAGCCGTACCGATTCCTGGATCGGTCCGCTCCGAGACCGGTCCCGGCACGTTGCCCTCCGGGCACAGGCGGCCCGGCGGCGGCGGTAGCGCCGGCCGGGCGACCCTGATAACGGCTGCCCTCGAACGGGTGACGTTTGGCGGGGCTCGAAACTCCGAGGTGTTCGGTCGTTGACTTTTTTCCGCAAGCCGACTATTAACTGCGTTTGGTTTGGTATTGTCGTGACATTCCGCCCGTTCGACTCGTTGTGAGGTTCGACCCATGGCCCAGAAGGTTCTCGTCCAGCTGATCGACGACCTGGACGGCACGAGCAGTGAAGACATTTCCACGGTGCAGTTTTCACTGGATGGTGTGAGCTACGAGATCGACCTGAATGAGGCCAACGGCGCCAAGCTCCGCGATGGTCTGGCCAGTTTCGTGGCCGCTGCCCGTCGCACCGGAGGTCGCGCCAAGCGCGGCACCGCCGTGGTCCTGGGCGGGAAGCCCGCCGGAGAGGGGCGGAGCAAGGAGCAGACGCGGGCAATCCGCGATTGGGCCAAGGCGAACGGGCACGAGCTCGCGGACCGAGGCCGCATCCCGGCGAGCGTGGTGGACGCATTCGAGTCCGCCCACCGCTGATCCGGAGGCTGAACGCGCAAGAGCCCCCGAGACCGTTGGTCTCGGGGGCTCTTGCGCGTAGATCAGCCCTCAGCGCGTGCTTTGTACTGCGCCAACGCCGTCAGCACGGCGTCGCTCGCCTCTTCGATCACGTCGAGCCGCTCTTTCCCCACGGCCTCGATGAACCAGGCCCGCACATTGGCGGCGTGGTGGGGCGCGGCATCGGCGATCGCGGTCCGCCCCTCTTCCGTCAACACGATGTCTGCATATCGCGAGTCATCGGCACAAGGCTCCCGCCGCACCAGCCCCCGCTGCGCCATTCGCGTCAGGTGGTGCGACATCCGGCTCTTCTCCCAGTCGGTCGCCTCACCCAACTCGAACGCCCGCATCCGCCCGGTGGGCGACTCGGACAGGTTCACCAGGATCTCGTAATCGGACGCGGACAACCCGAACTCGCGCTGCATATGCCGGTACAGGTGCGTATTCAGCTGCCGCTGCATCGCCAGGAAGCTGCGCCAAGCCCGCTGTTCACTGGCACTCAGCCACGGATCATCGCTCACGAACGACATACTAGGGGGTAGGTTGACATATCATCTCCGTTTTGCCGGAGAAAGTTCGTCAACCACCCAAGTCTACCGTCGAAGACCCGCCGCGAGGGGCCGAATCCAAGGCGTTCGAACCGTCACCTCACCCGCCGGACTCCGCGGCCTTCACCTCGCGGAACCCGTCCTCGCTCAACCCCTGCCTCCAGTACCCCGAAATCGACAGCCGCTCCTTCGTCACCCCTCGCTCGGCCATCACCGCCCGAAGCTCCTTCACCATCGCCGCCTCCCCGTGCACGAACGCCTGCACGTCCTCCCCGGAGAACTCCATCCCCCGCACCACGTCCACCAGCGACCCGTCACCACCGCGGTGCACCCAGGTCACCTCGACCACCCCAGGGCTGTCGAACTTCTGCTCCTCCTCGGCCCCGGCGACCTCCACCACGACCCGCGCCCGCGCCCCGGCGGGCAGTCGCTCCAACGCCGCCCCGATAGCGGGCAGCGCGGCCTCGTCCCCGATCAGCAGGTGCCACCCGAAAGCGGCAGAAGGCGCATAACTCCCACCAGGTCCCAGTAGCGAGAAGGAATCACCCGGCTGCACGGCGGCGGCCCAGGGCCCGGCGAGCCCGACATCCCCGTGGTGCACGAAGTCGATGGCCAACTCCTGGGCCTCGGCATCGAAGTAGCGGACCGTGTACGTCCTCACCACCGGCCACTCGGACCGCGGGAAGTCCCGTCGGATGGCCTGCATGTCCAACGGCTCCGGATAGGCCACCCCCGGCAGCGGGAACAGCACCTTGACGTACGCGTCGGTCCACTCGTTGGGGACGAAGTCCGCCAATCCCGTACCTCCCGCGATCACGCGGATCATGTGCGGGGTGATGCGCTCGGTTCGCAGCACGGTCAGCGTGGTGACCGAGCGGCGGTCCCGCTCAGGGGGGTTGCTCATCTTTTCAGGCTAACCCGATCAGGCGTGCGGGGCCGGTGTGGCGCAGTTGCCGGACGCTCCTCGGCAGTCCGATATTCCGTTGCCGTTCGCGACGGCCGAACACGATGATCGCGACATGGGTCCAACTCACGCGGATGGCCGCGCCGGCATCGACGCCGCACTCGTGAAACGCCTGATCGCCGCGCAGTTCCCGCGGTGGAGCGACCTGGAGGTGACCCCGGTCGCGGTCGACGGCTGGGACAACCGGACCTACCGCCTCGGCGACGACATGACGGTGCGGCTGCCCACCGCGGCGGGCTACGTCCCCGCTGTCGCCAAGGAGAACCGCTGGTTGCCCCGACTGGCGCCAGCACTGCCGGTCGCCGTGCCTGCCGTGCTGGCCGAGGGCGTCCCCGGCGAGGGGTACCCGTTCCCCTGGTCCGTGCGCGCCTGGCTGCCCGGTCGGACGGCCGAGTTGGAGCACATCGACGACCTGACCCAGTTCGCGATCTCGGTGGCCGAGTTCATCCGCGCCCTCCAGCGCTGCGACACCACCGACGGCCCGCTCGCCGGGGAGCACAGCTTCTACCGGGGAGCTTCGCCCGGCCACTACGACGACGAGACCCGCCGCAGCCTGGCCGCACTCGACGGCCGCGTCGACACCGCTCGGGCCGCCGCCGTCTGGCGGGCCGCACTGGCCACCGAGCACAGTGGCGCACCCGTGTGGTTCCACGGCGACATCGCCGTCGGGAACCTCCTGGTCGCAGACGGGAAGCTGACCGCCGTCATCGACTTCGGCACCTCCGGCGTCGGCGACCCGGCCTGCGACCTGGTGATCGCCTGGACGATGTTCTCCGGCGACAGCCGACGAGCCTTCCGGCGAACGGTCGACCTGGGCGGGGACACCTGGGCGCGGGCCAGGGGCTGGGCGCTGTGGAAGGCACTGCTGGTGCTGGCCAGGTGCGTCGACAGCGACCACGAAAGGGCCGCCGTCCACTGGCACGTGATCGACGAAGTCCTGGCTGACCACGACAGCGACGAGCTCGTCGGCCCGGACGGCCGCGTTCGCTGAGCTGGTGGAAATCCCGAGTCCCCGCATCAGGCGCGAGTGGTGAACTATTCGGGTACGGGTTTTGCACGGTGTTCACCGCGGGAAAACATTGATAAGCGGTCGAGCGGACGAGGGCCACCCGCCGGTCCATCCCGTGGAAATGCGCCGGTCGTCCAGCAGGGGCAAGGTATAAATGGTCTCATGCAGGGCGAACTCGTTGTTCCACCGACAAGAGCCGTGACGCTCGAAGAAGTCGCCAGGGTGGCCGGCGTTTCCCGCGCGACCGTTTCGCGGGTGGTCAACCGCGTGCCCACGGTCGACAGCGACCTGCGCGAGACCGTGCAGCAGGCGATCGCCGCGACCGGCTACCGGCCCAACCTGGCGGCGCGGTCACTGGTCACCCGCAGGGCGGGTTCCGTGGCGCTGGTGCTGCCCGATCAGGCCCGCATCTTCAGCGACCCGTTCTTCGGCCGCGTGCTGGAGGGCGTCATGGGTGTCCTCCAGCCGCTCGGCGTGCACCTGGTCGTGACGCTGGTCGGGTCGTCCACCCACGAACACCTGGTCGCCGACCTGCGGCAGGGCAGGCTCGACGGCGCGATCCTGATCCACACGCACAGCGGCGACCCGCTGCCGTCCCTGCTCGCGTCCCTGCGGCTGCCCGTGGTGCTGTCCGGCAGGCCGGTCGGCCGGGTGGACATCAGCCACGTCGACGTCGACCAGGCGGCGGGCACGCGGCTCGCCGCCGAGCACCTCGTCGGGCTGGGGCGACGTCGGGTCGCGACGATCTCCGGTCCGCTGAACACGCCGGCCGCCGTCGACCGGCTGGAGGGTTTCCGGGCCGCCATGGCCGACCTCGGCGTGGCCGATGTGCCGTGCTCCGAGGGCGACTTCACCTCCGAGTCCGGTGCCCGCGCGGCCCAGCGGCTGCTCGCCGAGCACCCGGACCTCGACGCCCTGTTCATCGCGTCCGACCTGATGGCGCACGGCGCCCTGCCCGAGCTCCGCCGGTCGGGCCGCCGCGTTCCCGAGGACGTCGCCGTCGTCGGGTTCGACGACAGCAGGTCCGCGCTGGTCTGCGATCCGCCGCTGACGACGGTTCGGCAGCCCGTGGAGGACATGGCGGCCGAACTGGTCCGCCTGCTGCTCGACCACGTCGACCGGCCGGGCCGTCCCGTCAGTTCCGTGGTGTTCGAGCCGACCCTCGTGGTCCGCCAGTCCGCCTGAACGCCGTTCGCAAGGGTTTCCACTGCGGTTTGCCGTAGGGGAGTCGTAGGGGTTGTTCCACGTCACATTCCGTCGTTACGGTCATTGCACCTGAAGCGCATATCGAGCATGACGGTGTGCGCAATACGCAGCAGGAGTCGCCGTGGAACACTCAACCACCGAGGTGGCCGTCGCGAATACTTCTCACCAGGACGTCGTCGAGAGGTTCTCCATTCCTCCGCGCGAATGGTGGACCACCGAGGGTGAAAGCCTCGAACCGACCATCGTGCGCGGACTCGACTGACCCGCTCCGACCCAACGAAAGGGGCCCGACGATGACCCAGGTCGACACGTCAACGGCTCGGCTCGCCACCACCGTCCGCGGCACTGGGCCCGCCGTGGTCCTCGTTCACGGGGCGGGGGGCACGGTCCAGGCGAACTTCGGGCCGCTGCTCGCCCCGCTGTCCCGCTCGCTCAAGGTCATCGGGGCCGACCTGCCAGGCTCCGGCACGACCCCGCGGTCGCCAGGCCCGCTCGACCTCGACGACTTGGCCGACCGGCTCGTCGCCTCGGCCGTGCGCGAGGGCGCGGAGACGTTCACCGTCATCGGCTACTCGCTGGGCTGCGCCGTCGCCGTCCGCGCCGCCGTCCGGCACCCCGACCGCGTCACCGGCCTGATCCTCACCTCCGGCTTCGCCGTGCTGGACGAGGCGACGCGGGCCAAGGTGCGGCGCTGGCGCACCCTCGCCGACGGCGACCGGACCGCGCTCGCCCGCTACGTCACCTCGCTGATGCTCGGCAGCGCCTACCTGTCCCGGATGAGCCACGACCAGCGGGAGGGCTTCATCGAACTGGTCTCGCTCACGGCACCGATCGGTCTGCCGGAACAGGTGGACCTGGTGCTGGACGCCGACGTCACCGCGGACCTCCCGGCCGTCGCCGTGCCCACGCTGGTCATCGGCACCACCCAGGACCAGTTGGTCTCGCTCGACCTGACGAAGGTGCTCGCCGACGGCATCCCCGGCGCCCGCTGGACCACCCTCGAGTCCGGCCACGCCCCCGCACTCGAAAGCGCGGGCCCCTGGGCCCGCCTGATCGAGAACTTCACCCGCTGACCCGCGAGTCCAGGCACGGTGGAAAGCCGGCGTCCGACCGGTCATGATCGGTCGGACGCCGGCGGCAGGGGGTCCTCGTCCCCCCAACGCTGCGCGTTGGGAGTGTCGATGTCGCGGACAAGACTCGTCTCTACGGATCCACCACAGGTTTTATCCCGCGCACTAGTCTTTGCCCTGTGCGTGTACTGGCGGTCGAGGACGACGCTGAGCTGGGTCATGAGGTCGTGTCCGGTCTTCGGCAGGCCGGGTTCGCCGTGGACTGGGTGACCGACCTGGCTTCGGCGGAGGAGAGCGTGACCGCGAACAGCTACGACTGCGTGCTGCTGGACCGCGGCCTCCCCGACGGCGACGGGCTGGACCTGCTCGGCCGGTGGCGCGCGCGGCGGTCGCGGGTGCCGGTGCTGATGCTGACCGCCATGGACGGCATCGCCGAGCGCGTGGCGGGGTTCGACAACGGGGCGGACGACTACCTCGGCAAGCCGTTCGCGATGGCGGAACTGGTGGCACGGGTCGGCGCGCTGTGCCGCCGCGCCGAGCAGCCCCGGCCGTCGCTGGTCCGGATCGCGGACCTCGAGGTGGACGCGGCACGGCGGCGCGTCACGCGGGCGGGGGTGATGCTGAGCCTGACCGCCAAGGAGTTCGCCGTGCTCGAACTGCTCTGCGCACGCCGTGGCCAGGTAGTCTCGCGCTCCGACCTCATCGAGCACTGCTGGGACGCCATGGCCGAACCGATGTCGAACGTGGTGGACGCGGTCGTCGTCCAACTGCGCCGCAAGCTCGGGGCTCCGCCGCTGATCGCCACGTCGCGCGGGGTTGGTTTCGTGATTGACGAGACCGGGTGACGGCTGCTTGGCAGAGCACCACGGCGAAGCGGTTGCGCCGGGTGCGCTGGGTGCTGACGGTGCTGTTCACCGCCACCACCGCCGTCTGCATCGGGACCCTCGCGACGATCGCGCTGGTCAATGACGAGCGGTCGCGCGCCCAGGCGCTCGACATCGAGCTGGACCGCCAGGTCGCGGGCCTGTCGCGGGTCGTCTACTACGACGGTGACGGCAAGCTGCACCTCGAACCGCTGGACGTGGACGCGCTGGTCAGCCGCACGTCCCTGCTGCACGTGTGGACCCGCGACAACGGCGTGTGGACCTCCCGCTACTCCCGCGAGGTCGACAACGCGAAGTCCGAGGTGAGCCGCGAACTCGTCGTCGTCGACCAGGTGCGCGACCTCCAGTACGCCGTCATCGGCGACGGTGCCATGCCCTCCGGCGAGCCGCTGCGACTCGCCGCGGCGCCGGTCTGGAACACCACGAACCAGGTCGCGGCCATCGTCGTCGTGGCGGGTGACCCGGCCCCCGGTGTGGCCGCGCACCGCGAGTACGTCATGTGGACCTTCTGGGGCTGCTTGGCCATGCTGGTCCTCGCCGCGGCCGCGGGCCACGGGCTGTCCTACATCGGCACCCGCCCCGCCGTGCGCGCGCTCGAACAGGAGGAGCGGTTCCTCGCCGAGGCCGCCCACGAGCTGCGCACGCCGCTGGCGACGCTGCGGCTGATCGCCGAGGCGGGCGCGAACGACCCGGTGCGCGCGAGCGCGTCGGCCGCCCAGGTCGTCGGGCTGGTCGACCGGATGGCGCAGCTCGTCACCGGGCTGCTGGCCCGCGCCCGCGTGCGCAACGGCACCCGTGCGATGGAGTGGCTACCGCTGCGGCTCGACCAGCTCGTGGAGGAGGTCGTCGGCGAGCAGATCAGCGACGGCCGCACGGTCGACGTCGACCTGCGCCCGACCATCGTGGAGGGCGACCCGGTGCTGCTGGCGCAGGCGCTGCGGAACCTGGTCGACAACGCGGTGAAGCACGGCGCGCGGGAGGACGGCCAGGTGCGCGTCGAGGTGAAGGTCGCCGGTGGCACCGTCACGGTGTCCGACCGCGGGCCCGGCATCGACGTGGCCGACCGCGACCGGGTGTTCGACCAGTGGGTCACCGGCAGCAGCACCGGGACCGGCATCGGGCTGGCCATCGTGCGGTGGGTGGCGGACCTGCACCGCGGTTCGGCCCGCGTCGTGGACTCGCCGCTGGGTGGCACGACCATCGAGTTGGCGCTGCCCGAAGTCGTTGCGTGATCAAGCGCTCACGGTTTTCTCATCGGGCGACTGCGAAAGTTCTTCGTGAACGAGCTTCAGCGCGGGCACGGGGAGCGGCCGATGACGGACACCATGACCTGGTCCACAGTGGACAACGGGTTCCGCTCGGCGCGCTCCGCCTTCCTCGCGGCCTGCCGCGGCGCCGACCGCGGCCGGGCCGTGGAGAAGGCCGCGTCCTGTGAGGGCTACGCGGACCTGTGGCACGCGGTCTCGATCCTGCTCTACGCCGACGAACCCGGTCTGGCGCTGGAACTCTGCCTCCGGGCGGAGGAGCGGACCAGCCACCGCGCGGTGATCGGCCTGCTGCGCGCCCGCATCGCCCACGCCACCGGGCAGCCGCTGGTCGCCCGCGAATTCGCCCGGTCCGTGCTCGACGAACACTCGCTCTCCTTGCGCACCAGGCATCTCGCGCTCGCCGAACTCGTCACCGCCGAGGTCCGCCTCGAACAGCACGACACGGCCACCTCGCTGCTGCGCGACCACGGGTTCGACGGCGAGGTGCCGGACGGCCCCGAGGCGCCGTACCTGCTGGCCGCCCGCGGCGCGCTGCACGTGGCCTCCGGACGGCGGCGGTCCGGCGTCGAGGACCTGCTGGACTGCGGGCGG
>JBDSAJ010000528.1:0-8000 GCA_039922235.1 Umezawaea sp. | reverse complement strand
GCCACACGGCGGTTGCGACTACCGAGAATGTGGTCGATACTTGGTAGTGACTGAGGGGAGGTCGTCATGTCCGTAGCGACCGAGGCAGCGCAGATCCGCGATCTGTTCGAGCAGATCGAAGAGATCGAAGAGGTGGCGTTGACGCTGTCCGAGGACGACGTGCGCAGGCACAAGCTCGCGGGCGTCATCGCGAAAGCACTGCGGCAGGCGCCCCCGATCCGGCCCGTCGTGGCGGGTGAACTGCTCGACCTCACCGAGAAGACCGTGAAGGCGTGGGCCCGCGAAGGCGTGCTCGCCATCAGCAGCCAAGAGCCGCGGATGCTGCTCGACGCCGAACGCCTCCACGAGGTGCTGCACCTCGTCTCCGACCTGCGCCGCGCGGGCAAGAACCGCGGCCTGCTCGACGAGGTCCACCGCAGGCTCAGCGACCTGGCCCTGCTCGACCGCACCGACCTCGCCGCCAGCCTGGAGCAGATGCACCGGGGCGAAGGACGCGTGGTCCGCACCGGTTGATCCAGGTCGTCGAAACCCCAGTGGCCAGCTCCCAAGCGTCCGGCCTGCGCGGGCCTGCCCGCCAGGCGTACGACCGCTTCCTGGACGAACTCGCGCACAGCGGCTGCGCGGCGCTCGGCTACCGGGTGACCGGGCCTGAGCCGCTGCCCCGGCTGTGCGTGAAGCACCTGCGCGGCGCCGACCGGGTCGTGGTGGCGTTCCCCGCGCCGGAAATCGTGTGGGTGCTGCTCGTGGGCCCGCACGACGACGACCCCGGCCGCAACCTGTACGACGCGCTGTACGAACTGGCCGGGGTGCGGCCGCGCAGCGGCGACAAGCGCACCAAGCCCCGATGCTGCGACGACGACACCGGCGGCCCACCCGTCGTGGACGTCGACCTGATCGACGACCTGGTCGCCCGCGCTCGGGCCATCACGCGGGCTCGGCGTCGCTAGGTTCAGGTGCATGAGCGAACTACCGGTGATCGAACCGCACGCCGAAGGTCTGCTGGACGTCGGTGACGGCAACTCCGTGCACTGGAGGGTCTACGGGAACCCCGCGGGAAAGCCCGCCGTGGTGCTGCACGGCGGCCCCGGTTCGGGGAGTCCCCGGAACAAGCAGCGCACCAGCTTCGACCTGACGAAGTACCGCGTCGTGCACTTCGACCAGCGGGGGTGCGGGCTCAGCACGCCGCACGCGAGCGATCCGGCAACCGACATGGGCGTCAACACGACCGACCACCTGATCGGCGACATCGAGAAGCTGCGCGAGCACCTGGGGATCGACCGGTGGCTGGTGTTCGGCGGGTCGTGGGGCTCGACGCTGGCGCTCGCCTACGCGGAACGGTTCCCGGAGCGGGTCAGCGAGATCGTGCTGGTCGCGGTCACCACCAGCACGCGGGCCGAGAACGACTGGCTGTACCGGGGCGTCGGGCGGTTCTTCCCCGAGGCCTGGGAGAGGTTCCGGGCAGGCGTTCCCGACGAGGACCTGATCGCCGGGTACGCGCGGGCGCTGGAATCGCCCGACGCCTCGGTTCGGGCGCGGGCCGCGAACGAGTGGCTCACCTGGGAGGAAGCGGTGCTGTCGCTGGAATCGCACGGCAGGCCGGACCTGTTCACCGGGAAGCCCGCCGATGACGCGCTCGCGTTCGTCCGGATCTGCACGCACTACTGGGCGCACGGGTCCTGGCTGGAGGAAGGCGCGCTGGTGCGCGACGTCGGGAAGCTCGCCGGGATCCCCGGCGTGCTGATCCACGGGTTGCAGGACCTGAGCTGCCCGGTGGAGGCGGCTTGGCGGCTGCACCAGGCTTGGCCGGGGTCCGAGTTGCACACGTTCGCCGATGCCGGGCACAAGGGGAGTCCGGGGTTCTCCGAGCAGATCCGGGCCACGTTGGCGACGTTCGCCGACCGGCGTTAAGCGAACCCTTTACGGCGTTAAGGCGTGAACTCCTCCGGGGTGCGGATGCCCTTGTCCAACACTGCTCGGTAGATGGCGTGACTGCTGTACTCGGGGCGGTCGGCGTAGGCCCGTTTGATGTCCAGGATCGCCGTGCGGGTCTCCGGGGTCAGCTGGGCAGGCATCTCGTCGAGGTGGGCCAGGTCTGGTTGGCGGTCTGGCTCGTCGATGAACCAGATGTCCAGGTTCCAGTCCTCGTCCTGAGGGGAACGGCAGTTCACGCCCAGGTAGAAGCCGTCCGGGTAGCCGGGGTCGGTGTTCCAGTCGCCGGTGTCGTTGCGGAACTGGACTTTCCGCACGCGGGGGTGCCGGGAGAGTTCCGCGGCCAGGTCGACGACTGCTTCGTGGGTGGCCAGGTCCAGTGCCTCGCAGATGACGGTGATGTCGATGTCGTTGCGGACCATGAGACCCAGGGCTGAACTGCCCACCCTCACGGGGGTGCCCAGGTGGGCCAGGGACTGGTTGAGGCCCAAGGCGTTCACCACCGCGTCCGACGCCGCTCGCTTGGTGTCCTGTTCGGCTAGCAAGTCCATGGGTCCAGCTTGGCAGAGGTCGTCAGAGTGGGCAGGCCGCCAACGTGAAGGGCCCCCGGAGCGAAAGCTCCGGGGGCCCTTCACGAACCAACGACTGGCTAGCGGTAGTCCCGCCCGAAGTCGTAGTCGTCCAGCGGCACTGCCGCACCCGTGCCGGTGCCGAAGACGTCCGGGGTGTAGTACCCGTCGTCGTACGAAGGAATGGCGTAGGCCGCGGCCCGCGCTTCCTCGGTCGGCTGGACCTGGATGTTGCGGTACCTGTTGATGCCCGTACCAGCCGGGATCAACTTACCGATGATCACGTTCTCCTTGAGACCGATGAGCTTGTCCGAACGGCCGTTGATGGCCGCGTCGGTCAGGACTCGGGTGGTCTCCTGGAAGGAGGCCGCGGACAGCCACGAGTCGGTCGCGAGCGACGCCTTCGTGATGCCCATGAGCACCGGACGACCGGCTGCGGGCTCGCCACCCTCGGAGACGACCTTGCGGTTGCCCGCCTCGAAGTTGGCGCGCTCGACCAGGGAGCCGGGGAGGAACTCCGCGGTGCCCGAGTCGATGATCGTGACCCGGCGGAGCATCTGCCGGACGATCACCTCGATGTGCTTGTCGTGGATCGCCACACCCTGTGCGCGGTACACCTTCTGGACCTCGGTGACGAGGTGCAGCTGGGCCTCGCGCGGACCCATGACCCGAAGGACCTCGTGCGGGTCGGGCGTGCCCTCGAGCAGCTGCTGGCCGACGGTGACGTGGTCGCCGTCCGCGAGCGGGCCGTTCGGGGTGTTCGCGAGGCGCTGACGCTTCGACAGCTTCTCGAAGACGATCTCCTCGGACCCGTCGTCCGGGATGAGGGTGATCTTCCAGAAGCGGTCGCCGTCCTCCAGGCGAACCCGGCCGTCGACGTCCGCGATGGGCGCCTTGCCCTTGGGCACACGAGCTTCGAAGAGCTCCTGCACACGGGGCAGACCGGTCGTGATGTCGTCACCTGCGACACCACCCTGGTGGAAGGTGCGCATCGTCAGCTGCGTGCCGGGCTCACCGATGGACTGCGCGGCGACGATGCCGACGGCCTCGCCGACGTCGACGAGCTGGCCCGTCGCCATCGAGCGGCCGTAGCAGCTCGCGCACACGCCGACCGGGGTCTCGCAGGTCAGGACCGAGCGGACCTTCACCTTGAGGATGCCCGCCTCGACCAGCTTCGCCAGGGCGGGGTCGCCCAGGTCGTCGCCGCGGTTGAGGAGCAGGTTGCCGTTCAGGTCGTTCAGGTCGTCCGCCAGGGTCCTGGCGTACACGCTCGTCTGCGCGAACTCGTGCATGACGACCTTGTCGCCCGCCTTCTCACCAACCGGCAGGGTCACACCGCGGGTGGTGCCGCAGTCGACCTCGCGGATGATGACGTCCTGCGACACGTCCACCAGACGACGGGTCAGGTAACCCGAGTCGGCGGTGCGCAGCGCGGTGTCGGCGAGACCCTTGCGGGCGCCGTGCGTGGCGATGAAGTACTCGAGCACCGACAAGCCCTCGCGGAACGAGGCCTTGATGGGGCGCGGGATGTACTCGCCCTTCGGGTTCGTCACCAGACCACGCATACCGGCCAGCGACCGGACCTGGGTCATGTTGCCCGCCGCGCCCGACTTCACGATCATGCGGATCGGGTTGTCGTCCGGGAAGTTGGCCTCCATGACCTCGGCGACCTCTTCGGTTGCCTTGGTCCACACCTTGACCAGCTCGTTGTTGCGCTCCACGTAGGAGAGCTGACCGCGCTGGTAGCGCTTCTCGACCGCTTCCGCGAGCTTCTCGTGCTCCTCGAGGATGCCCTGCTTGGCGGCAGGCACGAGGACGTCCGAGATGGCGACGGTGACGCCGGACCGGGTGGCCCAGTAGAAACCGGCGTCCTTCAGCTTGTCCAGCGTCCGGGCGACGGTGACCATCGGGTACCGCTCGGCCAGGTCGTTGATGATCGTGGCCTGCCGCTTCTTCGGCATGACCTCGTTGATGAACGCGTAGTCCTGCGGCAGGACCTCGTTGAAGAGGACACGACCGAGGGTGGTGTTGGCCAGCCACGGCTGACCGGGCTCCCAACCCTCAGGCGTCTCGTTCTTCGGCGGGTTCTTGTCCGTGACGCGGATCTTCACCATCGACTGCAGGCCGAGGACCTTGCGGTCGAACGCCATCATCGCCTCGGCGACGGACGAGTAGGCGTGGCCTTCGCCGAGGTCGCCTTCCCGGTGGCGGGTGAGGTGGTAGAGACCGGTCACCATGTCGAGTCGCGGCATCGCCAGCGGCTTGCCGGACGCGGGCGACAGGATGTTGTTCGACGACAGCATCAGCACGCGCGCCTCGGCCTGCGCCTCGGCGGACAGCGGCAGGTGGACTGCCATCTGGTCACCGTCGAAGTCGGCGTTGAACGCCTCGCACACGAGCGGGTGCAGCTGGATGGCCTTGCCCTCGACCAGCTGGGGCTCGAAGGCCTGGATGCCCAGGCGGTGCAGCGTGGGTGCGCGGTTCAGCAGCACGGGGTGCTCGGTGATGACCTCTTCCAGCACGTCCCACACGGCCGGGCGCGCGCGCTCGACCATCCGCTTGGCGGACTTGATGTTCTGCGCGTGGTTGAGGTCGACCAGCCGCTTCATCACGAACGGCTTGAACAGCTCCAGCGCCATCTGCTTTGGCAGACCGCACTGGTGCAGCTTGAGCTGCGGGCCGACCACGATGACCGAACGGCCGGAGTAGTCGACGCGCTTGCCGAGCAGGTTCTGGCGGAACCGGCCCTGCTTGCCCTTCAGCAGGTCGGACAGCGACTTGAGCGGGCGGTTGCCCGGCCCGGTCACCGGGCGACCGCGGCGGCCGTTGTCGAACAGCGCGTCGACGGCCTCCTGGAGCATCCGCTTCTCGTTGTTGACGATGATCTCGGGCGCGCCGAGGTCGATCAGTCGCTTGAGGCGGTTGTTCCGGTTGATCACGCGGCGGTACAGGTCGTTCAGGTCCGACGTGGCGAAGCGGCCACCGTCGAGCTGCACCATCGGGCGCAGGTCCGGCGGGATGACCGGGACGCAGTCGAGGACCATGCCCTGCGGGTTGTTGCGGGTCGCCTGGAACGCGGCGACGACCTTGAGGCGCTTGAGCGCACGGAGCTTCTTCTGGCCCTTGCCGCTGCGAATGGTCTCGCGCAGCACGTCGGCCTCGGCGTCGACGTCGTAGTCGCCCAGCAGTCGCTGGATCGCCTCCGCGCCCATGGCACCGGTGAAGTAGTCGCCGTAGCGGTCGTACAGCTCGCGGTAGACCATCTCGTCCATGACCAGCTGAGCGCGCTCGAGCTTGGTGAACGTGGTCCAGATCTCGTCCAGCCGGTCCAGCTCGCGCTGGGCGCGGTCGCGGAGCTGGCGCATCTCACGTTCGCCGCCCTCCTTGACCTTGCGGCGGACGTCGCTCTTCGCGCCCTCTGCCTCAAGCTCGGCGAGGTCGGCCTCGAGCTTCTGCGCGCGGCCTTCCACGTCGGCGTCGCGCTTGTTCTCGACGCGCTTGCGCTCGACCTGCATCTCGCTGTCCAACGTGGACAGGTCGTTGTGGCGCAGCTCGGTGTTGACGCCCACGATGACGTAGGCGGCAAAGTAGATGATCTTCTCGAGGTCCTTGGGGGCCAGGTCGAGCAGGTAGCCCAACCGGCTGGGAACGCCCTTGAAGTACCAGATGTGCGTGACCGGGGCGGCCAGCTCGATGTGGCCCATCCGCTCGCGGCGGACCTTGGCGCGAGTGACCTCGACGCCGCAGCGCTCGCAGATGATGCCCTTGAAGCGCACGCGCTTGTACTTGCCGCAGTAGCACTCCCAGTCCCTGGTGGGACCGAAGATCTTCTCGCAGAACAAGCCGTCCTTCTCTGGCTTGAGCGTGCGGTAGTTGATGGTCTCGGGCTTCTTGACCTCGCCGAACGACCACTGGCGAATGTCATCGGCGGACGCGAGACCGATGCGGAGCTCATCGAAGAAGTTGACGTCTAGCACGTCTTCTCTTCTCCCCTTCGGTTGTTTTGCTGCTCAGGAGTGTGGAAGTCGGGTCAATCGGCCGGGAGCCCGCGGGAGGCAGGCTCCCGACCGTTGACCAGCGAGGTCAGTTGACGACGTCGTCGACTGAAGGCGATTCGGACCGCGAGAGGTTGATGCCGAGGTTGGCGGCAGCCCTCTCCAGGTCCTCGTCGTCGCCATCGCGCATCTCGATCGCGGCGCCGTCCGAAGACAGCACCTCGACGTTGAGGCACAACGACTGCAGCTCCTTGAGCAGCACCTTGAAGGATTCCGGGATACCCGGCTCCGGGATGTTCTCGCCCTTGACGATGGCCTCGTAGACCTTCACGCGGCCGAGCACGTCGTCGGACTTGATCGTGAGAAGTTCCTGCAGGGTGTATGCGGCGCCGTACGCCTGCATCGCCCAGCACTCCATCTCACCGAAGCGCTGGCCACCGAACTGCGCCTTACCACCCAGCGGCTGCTGCGTGATCATCGAGTACGGGCCGGTGGAACGCGCGTGGATCTTGTCGTCCACGAGGTGCAGCAGCTTCAGGATGTACATGTAGCCGACCGACACGGGGTGCGGGTACGGCTCGCCGGAGCGACCGTCGAAGAGCTGCGCCTTGCCGTTCTGCTTGACCATCCGCTCGCCGTCGCGGTTCGGGATGGTCGAGCCGAGCAGCCCGGTGATCTCCTCTTCCTGCGCGCCGTCGAACACCGGCGTGGCCGTGTTCGTGTTCGGCTCCACGTGGTAGAGGTCCTCGGGCAGGTTCTTCGCCCAGTCGGCCTCGCCGTCGATGCTCCAGCCCTGCTTGGCGATCCACCCGAGGTGGGTCTCCAGCACCTGGCCGATGTTCATACGACGCGGCACACCGTGGGTGTTCAGGACGATGTCGACCGGCGTGCCGTCCTCGAGGAACGGCATGTCCTCCGCGGGGAGGATCTTGCCGATGACGCCCTTGTTGCCGTGGCGGCCTGCGAGCTTGTCGCCGTCCTGGATCTTGCGCTTCTGCGCCACGTAGACCCGGACGAGCTCGTTCACGCCCGGAGGCAGCTCGTCGTCGTCCTCACGGCTGAACACGCGGATGCCGATGACCTTGCAGTACTCACCGTGCGGCACCTTCAGCGACGTGTCGCGCACCTCGCGCGCCTTCTCGCCGAAGATCGCGCGGAGCAGGCGCTCCTCCGGGGTCAGCTCGGTCTCGCCCTTGGGCGTGACCTTGCCGACCAGGATGTCGCCCGGCTGGACCTCGGCACCGATGCGGATGATGCCGCGCTCGTCGAGGTCCGCGAGGACCTCCTCGGAGACGTTCGGGATGTCCCGCGTGATCTCCTCGGCACCCAGCTTGGTGTCACGCGCATCGACCTCGTGCTCCTCGATGTGGATCGAGGAGAGCACGTCGTCCTGCACGAGGCGCTGCGACAGGATGATCGCGTCCTCGTAGTTGTGGCCTTCCCACGGCATGAACGCCACGAGCAGGTTCTTACCGAGGGCCATCTCGCCCTCGTCGGTGCACGGGCC
>JBDSAJ010000527.1:0-5260 GCA_039922235.1 Umezawaea sp. | reverse complement strand
CAGCCGCCCGTGCGGCTGGCGGGCCTCCAGCGCGGCGCGCTCGGCGGCCGGGTCCGGCGCCGAGTCGAGCAGCCTGCCGATCCACGGGGTGTCGGCGGTGCCGGGGGCGACCGCGTTGACCCGGATGCCCTCGCGCACGTGGTCGGCGGCCATGGCCAGCGTCAACGCGTACACCGCCCCCTTGCTCGCCGAGTACAGCGCCCGCTGCGGCAGCCCGGCCCACGCCGCGATGGAGCAGGTGTTCACGATCGCCGCGGACGGCGAGCGGCGCAGGTGCGGCAGCGCCGCCCGCGACACCCGGACCATGCCGAGCACGTTCACGTCGAGGACCTCGTGCCACTCGTCGTCGGGGTTGGCCGCCACGTCGCCCTGCGCGCCGATGCCCGCGTTGTTGACCACGACGTCGATCCGGCCGAACTCCGCGACCACGGCGTCGATCGCGGCCCGCACGCTGTCGTCGTCGGACACGTCCGCGCCGACGCCGAACAGCGGGGCCCCGACGCCGTCGGGCTTGAGGTCCAGGCAGGCGACCCGCGCTCCGCGGGAGGCGAGCAGTTCCGCCGTCGCCAGGCCGATCCCGGACGCCCCACCGGTCACCACGGCGACCAGGTCGGTGAAGTCGGTCATCACTGCTCCGTTCCCAGTGCCGTCCACACCGGACCGTCCGGGTAGCGGAAGTCGGCCAGCGTCTCGTCCTTGAGCCGGGCGGAGAACCCCGGCCGCATCGGCGCGAGGTACCGCCCGTCGCGCACCACCGCCGGGTCCAGGAAGTGGTCGTGCAGGTGGTCGACCCACTCGATCACCCGGTCGTCCATCGTCCCGGACACCGAGGCGAAGTCGAACATCGACAGGTGCCGCACCAGTTCGCACAGGCCGACCCCGCCCGCGTGCGGGCACACCGGAACGCCGAACTTCTTGGCCAGCAACAGGATCGCGACGTTCTCGTTGACACCGGCGACCCGGCACGCGTCGAGCTGCAGCACGTCGATCGCGCCCGCCTGGAGCAACTGCTTGAACACCACGCGGTTCTGCACGTGCTCGCCGGTCGCGACCTTGATCGGCGCCACCGCCCGCGCGATGGCTTGGTGGCCGAGGACGTCGTCCGGCGAGGTCGGCTCCTCGATCCAGTACGGCTGGTACGGCGCCAGTTCGCGCATCCAGTCGACGGCCGTGCCGACGTCCCAGCGCTGGTTGGCGTCCACGGCGATGCGGATGTCCGGACCGACGACCTCGCGGGCGAGCTTCATCCGCCGCACGTCGTCGTCCAGGTCGCCGCCGACCTTGAGCTTGATCATCCCGAAGCCGTCCGCGACCGCCTGCCTGGCCAGCCCGGACAGCTTCTCGTCGGAGTAGCCGAGCCAGCCGGGCGAGGTCGTGTAGGCCGGGTAGCCGTCGCGCTCCAGCAGCGCGATCCGCTCGTCGCGCCCCTCCTGGCCCGCGCGCAGCAGGTCGAGGGCCTCAGCGGGGGTGAGCGCGTCGGACAGGTAGCGGAAGTCGACCAGCCCGACCAGTTCCTCGGGCGTCATGGAGGCCAGGAACCGCCACAGCGGTTGCCCGGCCCGCCGGGAGGCCAGGTCCCACGCGGCGTTGACCACCGCGCCGACGGCCATGTGGACGACGCCCTTCTCCGGGCCCAGCCAGCGGAGCTGCGAGTCGCCGATCAGCTCGGCGGACAGCGCGCCGAGCGCGGCGGCGTCCTCGGGAACGGGACGGCCGACGACGTGCGGCGCGAGCGCCTGGATGGCGGCGGCCTGCACGTCGTTGCCGCGACCGATGGTGAACGCGAGGCCGTAGCCGTCCGGGCCGTCGTCGGTGCGCAGCACCACGTAGGCGGCCGAGTAGTCCGGGTCCGGGTTCATCGCGTCCGAGCCGTCCAGCTCGCGCGAGGTGGGGAACCGGATGTCGAGCACGTCGATCCCGACGATCGCGGCCATGCTCAGGCCTGCCCGAAAGTTTGCTTCTGCCTGCCGAGACCCTCGATCTCCAGCTCCACCACGTCGCCCTCCCGCAGGTACGGCTTCGGCTCGGGCTGACCGAGCGCGACGCCGGCGGGCGTGCCGGTGTTGATGAGGTCACCCGGTCGAAGGACCATGAACTGGCTCAGGTAGCGCACGACCTCCGCCACCGGGAAGATCATGTTCTTGGTGGAGGAGTCCTGCTTCAGCTCGCCGTTCACCCACAGCTTCAGCGCGAGCTGCTGGGGGTCGCCGATCTCGTCCGCGGGCACGAGGAAGGGGCCCAGCGGGTTGAACGTCTCGCAGTTCTTGCCCTTGTCCCAGGTGCCGCCGCGCTCGATCTGGAACTCCCGTTCGGACACGTCGTGCGACAGCGCGTACCCGGCGACGCAGGCCAGCGCCTCGGCGTCGGACTCCAGGTACCGCGCGGTCTTGCCGATCACGATGCCGAGCTCCACCTCCCAGTCCGTCTTGACCGACTTCCGGGGGATCAGCACCTGGTCGTACGGGCCCACGATCGTGTCGGCCGTCTTCAGGAACACGACGGGCTCGGCCGGGATCTCGGCACCGGTCTCCTCCGCGTGGTCGCGGTAGTTGAGGCCGATGCAGATCACCTTGCCGGGGGCCGCGATGGGCGGCCCGACGCGGAGGCGCGCCTCGTCCAGCTCGGGCAGTTCGCCCGCGCCCAGCGCGGCGCGCGTGGCGCCGATCCCGCCCGCGTCGAGGAACCTGCCGTCGACGTCCCCGGTCAGCGACGCGAGGTCGTACGTGCTGCCGTCGTGGCGGACCGCGGGACGTTCGGATCCCGGTTCTCCGAGACGCAAGAACTGCACGGTTGTTCCTCCTCGTCGCGACGCAATACATCGGATGTATACCGGTCAGGAACCGCTCCCGTCTAGAGCGATGCGCGGAAGTCGTCCGATGAATGGATCTCCCCCAGTACCGCCTGCACAGGACCCATGGTCCAGCAACTCGCCGTCGGGAGGAACACCGTGCGGAACGGTGCCCCTCCTGCCGCGACCGACGCCGCCGCCGTTCGACGAAGGAAGTCCATGACCAACCACCGGGCCGCCCGGTCCACGGGGGTGCTCGCGACCTCAGCCCTGCTGGTCGCCGCACTGCTGACCACCACGGGAGCCGCGAGCGCGGCTCCCTCCGCACCGCTCGCCGAGTCCGTGCCCGATGCCAGGGGCGGGCCGATCACCGGCGGCTCGTCCGAGCAGATCGGCCAGTCGCTGGTCCGCACCACCGGCACGGTGACCGCGTTCGTCGAGCTGGCCGAGACGCCCGCCGTCGAGACGTTCACCGCCGCGCAGGCCAGGGGCGAGAGCAGGGACCAGGCCAGCACCGCCGCCAAGCAGACGAGGCAGCGAAGCGACGCCAAGGCCGACAAGGTCGTCGGTGCGCTGCGCGGCAAGGACGCGGCGACCAGGGAGGTCGGCAAGACCTCCAACGCGGTGTCCGGCGTGGTCGTCACCGCCGACGCCGCCAAGGTCCGCGAACTGACCGCGCTGCCCGAGGTGAAGGCCGTGCGGCTGACCGTGCCGAAGGTCGTCCAGAACGCCAGTTCGGTCCAGCTCACCAAGGCGCTCAAGGTCTGGCAGCAGACCGGCCGCCTCGGCGCCGGGATGCGCATCGGCATCGTCGACACCGGCATCGACTACACGCACGCCGACTTCGGCGGCTCCGGCACGGTCGCGGCCTACGAGGCCATCGACCGCACGGCCGTGGACGCGAACGTCTTCCCCACCGCGAAGGTCGTGGGCGGCAAGGACTTCTCCGGCGACGACTACGACGCCCGCTTCCCCGAGAAGTCCACGCCGAAGCCGGACGGCAACCCGCTCGACTGCGCCAGCCACGGCACGCACGTCGCGGGCACCGCGGCGGGCTTCGGCGAGAACGCCGACGGCTCCACCTTCACCGGCGACTACGCCGGGCTGGACGCCGACGCGCTGGCCGATATGAAGATCGGCCCCGGCACCGCCCCGAAGGCGTCGCTCTACGCGTTGAAGATCTTCGGCTGCGAGGGCAGCACCAACCTCACCACGCAGGCGCTGGACTGGTCGCTCGACCCGAACGGCGACGGCGACTTCGCCGACCACCTCGACGTGGTCAACCTGTCGCTGGGCAGCGACTACACCGGCCAGGACGACCCGGACTCCCTGTTCGTCCGCAAGATCACCGCGGCCGGTGTGCTGGTCGTGGCCTCGGCGGGCAACGGCGGCGACTTCTACGACGTCGGCGGCTCGCCGGCCAACACCCCGGAAGCGCTGGCCGTTGCCAACACCAGGGACGCGTTCGCGATCCTGGACGGCGTCGAGGCCGGGGGCGAGACCCGGCCCGGCCAGTACAGCCAGAACTACACCGGCTACAGCACCCTCGACCTCACCGAGGACGTCGTCGCCCTCACCGGCGCAGGCGACGGCTGCCAGCCGTTCTCCGCCGCCGACCAGGCACTCGTGGCCGGCAGGTTCGCCTGGCTCGAATGGGACGACGACGACACGACCCGCAAGTGCGGCTCGGCGGGCCGCACCGACAACGCCCACGCGGCGGGCGCGGTGGGCGTGGTCCTCTCGTCCAAGCGCGACAACTTCCTCGCGGGCATCGCGGGCAACGCGGCCATCCCGGTCTTCCAGCTCACCGGCACCGCGACGGCCGGGGTGCGGGCCGCGCTCGACGGCGGCACCCTCCAGGTCCGCATGACTGGCGCGCTCCGCAACACCGTGCCCACCACCACGCCCACGCTGGCGGACACCATCACCCCGTCCTCGTCGCGCGGCTCCCGCGGCCCGATCGCCGCGAAGCCGGACGTCGCCGCCCCCGGCGACACCATCCTGTCCGCCGACGTCGGCACCGGGACCGGGGCCGCGAGCAAGGGCGGCACGTCCATGTCCGCCCCGCACGTGTCGGGCATCGCCGCGCTGGTCAGGGAAACCCACCCCGACTGGTCGCCGGAGGAGGTCAAGGCGGCGGTGATGAACACCGCGGGTGCGGACGTGAAGTCCGGTGACGACAACACCGACGGCTTCACCGAGGCCCCGATGCGGGTCGGCGCCGGCCGCGTCGACGCCCGCGCGGCCGTCGACACCGAGGTGCTGGCCATGGTCCAGGACAACCCCGGCTCGGTCGGCGTCTCCTTCGGCCCGGTGGAGGCGGCCGGACCCGTGTCGCTGACCAAGACCGTGAAGCTGGTGAACAAGGGCACGCGGCCCCACCTCGTGCAGACCTCCTACCAGGCGACGACTTCCGTGCCCGGCGTGGTCTTCGACGTCTCGGCGCCCGCGGTCCGCCTGGCCCCTCGCGGC
>JBDSAJ010000526.1:0-11395 GCA_039922235.1 Umezawaea sp. | reverse complement strand
ATCACCAGGCCGTCGAACTTGTAGCCGGTGCGCAGCAGTTGGTAGGCGGCCGGGCTGAGGGTCGCGGGCTTGCCGTCGGTCAGGCCGGGCACGTCCAGGTGGCCGACCATCACGGCGACCTGGCCGTAGGTCTGGATGTCCTGGTAGGGCAGCAGGTCCTTGGCCTTCAGCTCGGCCAGCGGGGGCGTGGAGACGAGGCCCTGGTGGGAGTCGCCGCTGGCGTTGCCGTGGCCGGGGAAGTGCTTGAGCACCGCCTGGACGCCCGCGTCGCGCAGCCCGGCGGCGAACGCCTCGGCGTACTTGCGGGCGATGACCGGGTCGGCGCTCCAGGACCGGTCGCCGATCACCGTGTTGTCCGCCGCCGCGCTGGTGTCCACGACCGGCGCGAGGTCCATCGTCACGCCCCTGGTCCGCAGCTGCCCGCCACGCGTCTTGGCGAGCGCGCGGACCTGCTCGGGGGTGTTCGCCGCGACCAGCGCGCGGGCGCTGGGCAGGCTGCCGTCCATCGCGTCGATCCGCTGCACCCGGCCGCCCTCGTCGTCCACCGACACCGTGATCGGCAGCTTCGATGCGGCCCTGACCAGCGCCAGCGCGCCACCGGTCAGCAGGCCGGGCGCGTCGCCGCCGATGAAGATGCCGCCGACCTGCTCGGCCGACACGATCGACAGCGCGTCTTCGGCGCTCTCCGGCTTCACACCGACCTGGAGCAGCTGAGCGAGCTGCTGCCGCTGCGACAGGCCCGCGACGACCGGGGCGCACGGGTCGCCCGAGGCCCCCGCCTGCTGCCGCTCGCCGTCCTCGCCGTACTCGGTGCCCGAGTCCACGGGCGCGGCGATGTCGGGGATGCCGAGCCTCGGGCCCACCTCCTGGTGGAAGGTGGCGGCGAGCATCGCGCCGAGGGCCAACGCGGCCAGTGTCGTCGCTATGCCCCTGCGTCGCACGAGAGGTCGGCCTCCTGGGGTTGGTCCGGTCGGGTCAGCCCCACCAGTGTTCCCCAGGAGGCCATCCAGCCCTAAACCGAGGTGTCCTCGCGAGTGCGCCGCCAGGCGATCACGATGAGCGCCACCAGCCCGAACAGCGGCACCGTGCTGATCGCCCAGCTCAGCCCCATCGGCGGTCCGGGCTGCTCCTGCACGGGCAGCACCAGTTCACCTTGGCCCTGCCCGTCGGGGCCCTCGACGGTGAACGTGAACGTCCAGTTACCCGGCTCGTCCAGTGCCTTGACGTCCAGCCCCCACACGTCGAGCTTGCGCGGGTGCCGCACCAGCGGGTTCGCCTTGCGCTTCGGCGCATCCGGCCTGGTCAGGCCGAGGGTGCCGCTCTTGCCCTCGATCCCGCCGTCCGGCACGAACGTGAAGTCCAGCGACTGGAGCGCCTTCACTGGCCACGTGCTGAACCCGACGGTCAGCGCGTACGGCCCGGCCTGAACCTGCTCGGTGTGCACGATGTTCACCGGTTCGTATGCCAGCGCCGTGCCAGCCGTGCCGAACAGCAGTCCGACGACGCCGAGCAGTGCCAGAACGGTCTTCCTCACGGCGCTACCGCCCTTCCCGAACCGGGGCGAGGTGCCGCAGCATCCCGCCGAACCGCACGCCGAGCAGACCGCCCGCCGCGCCGAACACCAGACCCGCCACCGCGGTGGCGACCATCCCCGACATCGGGGGGAACCCGCGGCCGTACAGCCAAGCGTCCTGCACGGGGTCCAGAGCGGCCACCAGCAGACCGCCGATCGCGCCCGCGAGCAGGCCGAACACCCTCAGCGAACGGCCCTCGCGCCGCCCGACGGCCAGCAGGCCCTCGATCAGCACCGCGACCAGCACCAGGCACATCGGCATCAGCGCGGGCAGCGCGGGAACACCGTCGACCTGGTCGCGCATCGGCAGCCCGATCGCGTCCGCGTAGGTCTCCGTGGCCCACGGCGAGAACCACCAGTACACGCCCTGGAGCACGGCCACCGCGAGCGCGACGCCGAGCGCCCCGCCCGGCCGGTCGAGCAGGCGCGCGCCCATGACGACGATCAGCACGCACAGAAAGGACAGGCCGATCGTCACCGTGTTCAGGTTGCCCACGTCGATCTGCGACAGGCCGATCGCCGTCACCGTGCTGAACGTCAGCAGCACCGCCAGGGAGATCAGCGCCCACGCCAAGCCCCACGCACGGGAGCGGACCACGGCGAACACCATCACCGCGCCGACCATCGTGATCGTGATCGACAGCAGCAGCCCGATGTGCGGCGGCGACGCGATCACCGCGTCGAACCCGTACAGGCTGTGCCACCACTGGTCCCACAGGCCGTAGAGCAGGAACGACGCGGCTCCGATGCCGGAGATCAGGTAGCCGACGGGCGCGGCGAACGTGCGGCCGAACACCGCGACCGCCCGACCGCCGACCAGCGGGTCCACGGTCCGGCCGGAGCGCTGGGCGGCCGTCGTCAGCAGCACGACCACGAGGCTCGCGATGCCGGAGAACGCGCTGCCCGAGTACAGCAGCAGGTGCGGCAGCGTGAAGAACGTGTCCGGCCCGACGTCGCTGTGCCACTGGATGTCCCAGGTCAGCCCGGTCAGCGACAGCACCGTTCCGCCCAGCACGAAACTCGCCGCGGTCACCCCGCGCGGCACGGCCTTGGTCGTCGTGGCCGCTGAGGCCCGCGACGCGGTGAGATCCATGGTCATCCCTTCACCAACAACGGAAGTACGACGTGGTCGACACCGCTCGCGTCGCGCAGCGAGACGGTCATCTGCCACGGACCGGCCATCGGCAGGTCCGCGGTGGCGGCGCGGTAGCGGCCCGGCGCCTCGGGCAGCGCGGTGACGGGGGCGAGCGCGTGGCCCATCTGCGTCATCACCGGCTCGACGGTGACCTCGTCCGGCGCCGCGGGCTGCCCCGCCACGTCGGTGACCTCCAGCCCCAGCGAGTTCGGGCCGGTGCGCGGGTCGTCCACGGAGAGGCGGACGGTGTAGCGCGGGGTGGAGGCGGTCGCAGTGGTCGGCCCGCCGCCGGCCGCGGCCCGGAAGACCAGCGCCAGCAAGGTGATCACGGCGGCCAGCGCCACGGCCGCGACGATCGTGCGCCTGGTGGTCATCGTGCTGCTCCTCCGGACGGCGGGACGTCGACCACGGCGGGCGTCGTGCGCACCGCGTAGCCGCGCTCGGCCTGCACCCACACGAGGTACCGGCCGGGCAGCGGGAACGTGTAGGTGAACGGCACGTCCGGCCCGAACGCCGCGACGCTCTCGTCCGGCTTGTCCGGCCGCCCCGGTGTCGGCGGGGTCATCGCGTGCACGTGCGCCCAGACCGGCGCGTCCGCGACCTCCCCGGTGACCGGGCCGACCATGATCATGTGACCGAGCATCCCCAGCCACGGCTGGAGGTCCGCGACGCCGAACCGGGCGGTGATCGTGCTCGACTCGCCCGCCGCGCCGATCCGCTGGTCCAGCGGGACGTCCTCGGTGGCGGGCGTGGACGTGACCGCCGCGGCCAGTGCCGCGGTGGTGCGGAGCAGTTGCCGCCCGCCGCCGCGCCGGGCGATCTCGGCGGCCACGGCGTACCGCCCGGCTTCCGGCGCGACCAGCTTGGCCCGGTAGTCGCCGGGGCCGACCCGCACCGGGTGCAGGTGCCACAGCCGCCCGCTCGGCGACACGACCCCCAGGTGCACCAGGGCGTTGTCGTGCACCAGCAGGTCGTCCACCGGCTTCCCGGTCGACCCGTCGGTCAGCGCCAGCCGGAGGTCGCCGTCCATCGTGGCGACCAGGTTCACCGGCGGCCGCGAGTAGTCCACCGCGGCCGCCTGCGCGTTCGCGTACGGGTCCGTGACGCCCTCGACCGTGGGATCGAGGTCGCGTCCCGGCGCGGGTGGCGGCGGCACGGACGACGACAGCAGCGCCGCCGTGACCGCCACGGCCAGCGCCGCGACCACGCCCGCGGCCGGGACGAAAGCCGCACCGGCTCGACCGCGCAACGCCACCAGGATCGTCAGCAGCATCAGCACGCCCGCCGCCACGAACCCGCCGTACGCCGCGTTCTGCGGCGGCGACAGCACCCGCGCGGGCACCACGAACGGGATCGTCGCGACCCGCTGCCCGTCGTCGACCGCCAACTCCCACGGCCCCGGCCCGTCGACCCGCAGCACACCGCCGTGGAAGCCGGGCTTCGCGCCGAGCGCCACGGTCGTGCTGCTCACGGTGCGGCCGTCGCGGCTCAACCGCAGCGCCAGCACACCCGGCGGGCTGCCGACGTGCGTCACCACCTCGACGTGCACCGGACCGGGCACCGGCTCGACCCGCCGGATGACCACCGTCAGCTCGCGGTCGCCCAGCGTCTGCGCGACCTGGATGTCGCCACCGCCGGGAGCACCGTCCGCGAGCGCCGCAGCCGTGCCGCCCCAGGCGAACCCGACCACGCACAAGATCAGCAGGATTGCTCTCATCATCGCCCCCATCGCAGTCGAACCTAGGGAATTCCGGCCGCGTTGGCGTCAGGTCACAGGGTGAACCCGCGTCCCCTGCACGGGGGATGGGAGATCATGGATCCCCCTGGAGGGGGACTCGGGGCGCGGCGCCCTGGGGGAGGATCGTCGAGGTGAGGGGGATTCTGAAGCGCGCGGGCGACCCCAGGGTGTCGCTGACCCGGCAGTCGCTGCTCGTCGCGCTGGTGTGCCTGTTCGCCGACGCCTTCGTGTACCTGCTGAGGGCGCCGATGCCGATGGGCGCCACCGCCGTGCTGGGGCTGCTGCTGATCGTGGTGGTGGACGCCGCGCTCGCGGGTCCGGCACGGCTGTCGGGCGTCGTGGCCATCGGGCACGCGGCGGTGCAGGTCGGCATACCCCTGACGCTGGACCGGCCGTTGAAGTTCTGCGCCAACGACGCGGGCATGATGATCGCGGGCTACCGGGCGGGCGCGTGGCTGGTGGGCGTGCCCGCGTTCGCCACGCTGGGGACGTTGGCGGCGGGAGTGGTGGCGACCCACTTCGCGCTGGGGGTGGGAGAGGTCCGGCTCGTGACCGACCTGCGGCTGCTGCCCGTCGAGGTGGTCTCCGGGTCCCTCCTGCCCTGGCTGGTCGGCCGGTACACCACCGCGCGGCGGGCGTACCTCGCCGAGGTGGACCAGCGGTCCGAGCGCGAGAAGCGGGACGCCCAGGAGTCGCTGGCGCAGGCCATCGCCGCCGAGCGCAGCGCGATAGCCCGCGACCTGCACGACGTCATCGCGCACCACGTGAGCGCGATCAACCTGCACGCGGGCGCCGCGCGACTGGGGCTGGACAAGGGGAACACCGCGCTCGCCACGTCGCTGAGCGCCGTGGAGACCTCCAGCCGCGCCGCGATGGTCGACCTGCGGCACCTGCTCGACCTGCTGCACGGCGACGACACCGACGGTGTCCGGCAGCCGGGCCTGGACAACCTCGACGAGCTGTTCGACGGCGTCCGCGCGGCCGGGATACCGGCCAGGCTCACGACTTCCGGCGAGCCGCGCGAGCTGCCCGCGTCGCTGGGCATCACCGTGTACCGCATCGCGCAGGAGATGCTCACCAACGCACTGCGCCACGGCGACCCGTCCGGTGTGGACGTGGAACTGGCCTACCGGAACGGTTCGCTGGCGCTGACCACCACCAACCGCCTGCCCGCGCTGATCGGCGTGCGCGCCGAAGGCCACCGCCGCGGCCTGGAGGGCATCCGCAACCGCGCCCGCCTGTTCAACGGCGTCACCACCTGCGGACTGGAACCCGACGGCCGCACCTGGCGCACCGCCGTCGCCTTCCCACTGGAGACCGCCTCATGACGTTGAGCGTCCTGCTCGCCGACGACCACGCCATGCTCCGGTCGGGCATGCGCGCCATCCTCGACACCCAGCCGGACCTGGACTGCGTCGCCGAGGTCGCCGACGGCCGCGCGGCTGTTGCCGAGGTCGCCCGCCTGCGCCCCGACGTGGCCGTGCTCGACATCCGGATGCCCAAGCTCGACGGCCTGAGCGCCACCGAGGCCATCCTCGCCGCGCCCGACAACCGCACCAAGGTCGTCGTGCTCACCACGTACGACAGCGACGAGTACGTCTACCGCGCACTCAGCGCCGGCGCCAGCGGCTTCCTGCTCAAGAGCCTGCCGCCCGAGGAGCTGATCAGCGCCATCCGCGTGGCCGCCCGCGGCGACGCCCTCATCGACCCCTCCGTCACCCAGCGGCTGGTGTCCCGCTTCGCGCGCAGCATCGCGCCCACCGCCACCGCGCCGGGCTTGGAGCAGTTGACCGCGCGGGAACGCGAGGTGCTGCTGCTGGTCGCGGCGGCGCACACGAACGCGGAGATCGCGGCGGCGCTGCACGTGGGGGACGAGACGGTCAAGACGCACGTGTCCCGGATCCTCGCGAAGCTCGGCCTGCGCGACCGCGTGCACGCCGTGGTGTACGCCCACCTCAACGGGCTGGTGCCGCGGGCCTAGTGCTTGTGGATTCCGGATGCCCTCGTCGGGTTCACACCTGTGGGTGACAGGCTTGACAGATGCTTAGTCGCAAACTCAAGATGAAGGTAAGACTAAGAGGGTTTGGAGCGGAAATGAGCCTGCGGCAGCTGTCCACCGAAGCTTGCAAGGATGGTCTGACCTGCCCTGGGGTGTGGGTCGACGATGAAGTGCCAGAGGACGTCATCGTGGTGGGGAAGGTCAT
Source organism: Umezawaea sp. (assembly GCA_039922235.1). Classification (GTDB taxonomy): domain Bacteria; phylum Actinomycetota; class Actinomycetes; order Mycobacteriales; family Pseudonocardiaceae; genus Umezawaea. The sequence goes on along the minus strand of JBDSAJ010000526.1, from coordinate 4,745 downwards.
GCCTTCGGGTGTGGTGCCGCTCGGGCAGGGCGAAGTGGCGGTTCGCCTCCGTCGCCAAACGATCGTCGCCGCCGGGTTGGGGTGAGCTGACAGTGGAACTGGATGACCTGAATCAGCTCATCCAACGGTCGACTCGTTCGGCTTTCCGGTTGGAGACGCTGCCCCAGTACCTCGTCCCGCAGGAAGCGGAGGAACTCGCCCGGTGGAGGAACGGCGTGCGAACGTCGTTGGGAACCCCTGGGACAAGTCCGTGGCTGGCACGAATAAGGTCCGGTGTGGACAGCGGCTACAGCTGGAGCCGTGCGCGTGTGCTGGACTACCCGCTGACCGAGTACAGCGAGTTCGAGTTGTACGGCTACCAGGCCAACCACGCGGCGGGCGAGGAAATCACGGTCGTGAACCGGGCCTGGAGTGCGGAACTGCTCGGCCTGGTGGAAGACTTCTGGCTGATCGACGACGAGATCGTCGTTCGGATGGTCTACGACGAGCAGGGGCACTTCGTGCGTCCGGAAGTCGGCGTCGACCTGTCGTCGTACCTGGAGATCAAGTCGCTCGTGCTCAGCCACGGCGTCGGCTTGATGGACTACTTGCGGGAGTGGGAGCCAGAGCTGATCGCATGACCGCGCTGTCCGACGATCGCCGACGTCTGGCCGCCATCCTGCGCGGCCTTCGGCTCGACTCGGGGTTGTCCACCACTCGGCTGGCCCACGACCTCGGGTGGTCCCAGTCGAAGGTCTCGAAGACCGAGCGGGGCGAGACCCTGCCTTCGGCAGCGGATGTCGAACTCTGGGCTCGACGTACCGAGGCGGATCGGGCGGTCCTCGATGAGTTGGTCGAACTCGCGAGCGGTGCCGGGATTCGTGCGATCGCGTGGAAACGGGAGTTGGCACCTGGCCGTCGGCGCAAGCAGGACGAGATCCGACGGTTGGAGGCGCAGGCGTCGGTCGTGCGGGTGTTCTCGGCTGATGTGGTCGTCGGTCTGGCTCAGATCCGGCCGTACGCCGAGGCGATGTTCCGACTCGGCAGGCGGATTCGGCAGGACGAGCCCGTCGACGAGGTCGTCGAGGCACGCATGGCACGTCAATCCGTGCTGGGCGACCCGAACCGCCGCTTCGAGTTCCTGATGACCGAGACCGCTCTGCGTCGTCGTTTGGTGAGGCCGAGTGATATGCGCGAACAGGTGTGCCACTTGATCGAGCTGTCTCGTCGGCCGAACGTCGAACTGGAGCTGATCACCTTTGACGCCATCGAGGAAGTGCACCAGTACCACGGGTTCTCGATCATCGGTGATCCCGTGGTGGACGGTGGGGCCGTGGTGCTGGCGGAGACGGTGACCAGGGCGCTGGCCATTCGTGACGACGAGGAGATCGCCCAGTACGTGGAGCATTTCACCGAGTTGCGCCGCAGTGCGGTTCGCGGTGACGGCTTGAGGGATTTCCTCGCGGAGGTTGCGGAGGGGCTACGCGGCTGATTCGCGTGGGCAATTCTAGTCGCAATATGGGGTTGAGTGTGAGACTAGGAATGGGGTGAGGTCGGTGCAGGTGTCGCGGCACAGTTGGCACGACGCGGGAGGCTTGAGGCACGCGATCAGCCTGGTGGCGTATCCGTTGCCGCCCAGGCCGGAGGAGGAGATCGACACGTTGTGCGGGTTGAGCGTTGTGCTGACGAGGCAGGACTTCCCGGCGTTGGCGGAGTACCGGCGTTACCGGAAGACCTGCTTGGACTGCGACGCGGTGTGGCGGCTGCGGGAGAACATCAGCGCACGCCCGTAACCCATCGGCTCGACCGGCTCGCCGGCGAACCGGCACTCGAAGTGGCGTTCGACGACCGCGTGCACGCCGTGGTGTACGCGCACCTCAACGGGCTGGTGCCGCGGGTCTAGTGCGTCGTGGAAGGCTGAGCGGTGTGGAAACCCCGGAACTCACGGAATTCCTGCGGTCACTGCGCTACGGCGAGGTCCTTTCCGGCACGGTCGCGGTCATCGAGCGGTTCGGCGTCTTCGTGGCGCTGGACGACGGGCCCGACCACCCGGTCTTCCCCGGCGTCGGGTTCATCACGATCCCCGAGCTGTCCTGGCGGCGCTTCGAGGCGGCTACCGACGTCGTCCAGGTGGGACAACGCGTTTCCTGCGTGTTCCTCCAGTTCGACACGTGGAATTCCGAGGCGAGGCTGTCCCTGCGGGCGCTGCTGCCGGACCCCTTCCAGGCGTTCGCCGACCGCGTCGCGGACGGTCGGGAACTGCGGGGACGGGTCACCAAGCTGGTCCCGTTCGGCGTTTTCGTCGAGGTGGCCGACGGGGTCGAAGGGCTGATCCACCACGGGGAACTCGACAAGACTGCGGTGCCACCGGACGCCGTCGGCGACGAGGTCGCGGTCGTCGTCACCAAGGTCGACCGCGATCGGCACACGGTGACCCTGTCCCGGCGAGCGGACCCGCCTGATCGCCATGAACGTCGCCTGACCCCTCGCGATCAGGCGAGCAGGATTTCGCCGACGATCTGATCGTCCATCACGTCCCCGGTCGGTCGGAATCCGAGCTTGAGGTAGAAGTCCTGCGGGCCGTGCTTGCCGGGAACCCACAACACCGTCGCCCGGTCTTGCCCGCGACGGCGTGCCTCTGCCAGCACCGACTCCACCGCGAACCGGCCGTAACCTCGCCCCTGGCAATCGGCCGCGATGTTCAGCCGCCAGATCCCGCAGCGAAATGCCTCGACCGGGCTCTGCGGATCGAAGGCACCCATGACGAAACCCACGAGATCATCGCCGTCGCGCACGAGCCGAGGCCAGGCGATCTCGGGGTTCGCATAGGCCTCCGCCAGCGACCACGCGACCGGAGCCACCAAGTCCTCCTGGTCGGGCCGCACCTTCAGCTTGCAAGCAGCGCCCACGTTCTGCGAGGTGATCGGTTCAAGACACAGCGATGAAGTCATCCCGCGACCCTATAAGCCGCCACCGACAACGAACGTCAGACCGGCTCCCCGGCGGACCGGTCCTCGAAGTGGCGTTCGGCGAACGCGATGAAGCGCTCCACGTCCCGCACCGCCGACGGAGCCCCGAACGACACCCGCACGGTGCCGTCGCTCGGCAGACCGACCACGTCGAGCGGTTCGCCGCCACGGCGGGTGCCGTGCTTGAGCAGTGCGCGCAGTGAGAGTGGGCAGAGTTCGACGGCGTTGGTGCCCGCGCGGGGGTTGCCGGAGCCGCCGGTGCGCAGCGAGATGCCCGCGGTGGTGGCCTCCTCGGCGACCGTGCGGGGGTCGATCACCCGGCCGGACGGGTCGAGGAAGTTGAAGCTCACGGTGCCGCCCCTGGCCACCGTGGTGGTCGGGCCGTACACGCGGGCCATGGGGACGCCGTTGCCGTGGCGCAGCGTGGTGAGGCGGTCGAGGAACCAGCCCGTCAGGTAGCGGACGCGGCGGGAGATCAGCTCGACCCCGGTGTCCGCCAGCAACGCGAGGCCGACCTCGACGTCCGGGATGGACAGGAAGTTGAGGCTGCTGTCCTCCAGCGCCTGCCCGGACAGCCGGGAGAGGGCGTCGCGCCGCACGACCAGGCAGCCGACGCCGGTCGGGTAGCCGAACACCTTGTACCAGCTGACCGTCACGAAGTCCGGGTGCACCATGCCCAGGTCGAGCTTGTTCGTCGGCAGGTACGCGGCGGCGTCGAGCAGCACGGCGTAGCCGCGCTCGCGGGCGAGGTCGATCCAGCCGAGCGGGTGCTGCACGCCGGTGAACCCGCTCTGCGCCGGGAACGCGAACAGGCCGCGCTTGCGGTGGTCCGGGCGCTTGCGGCCGAGCGCGGCGATGACGGTGCTGGTGGAGACGCGCAGGTCGGAGCGCTGGGTCGCGATCACGGTGGTGGTCGGCGCGAACTCGCGCACGCCGCTGACCGACTCGTGGTTGTCGGAGGTGAGGACCAGCCTGCCGTGCCTGCCGAACGCGTACCGCTCGCCGACGAGCCGGGCCGCCGCAGAGGCGTTGGCGGTGAACACGACGGTGTACTCGTGCGGCGACGCGTTGAGGTGGCGGAGCACGGCGTGCCGCGCGTGGTCGATCGCCGGCGCGGTCGTGCTCGGGCTGCCGGGCAGGATGCCGTGCACCCGCCGCTGGTGCGCCCGGTGCTGGGACGACGCCGCGAGCCCCGAGCCCGCGTAGTCCAGGTACAGGTGGTTCTGCTCGTCGAGGTACGCGTACTCCGTGCGGCGCAACCGGTCCAGGCCGCGGGTCAGCTCGTAGCCGGGGTGGCGCGCCAGGAACTCGGCGGGCTCGGCTGTGGCACGCGCTGTCAGGACGCGGTCGGTGTGGCGTGAGGTCATCTTTGCTCCCCGCGGTGAGATGACGGTGGCCGGCAACAATTCGCCAAATTGGGAAAGCGCGTACCGACAAACGCAGAACAACTCCACGGAATATACCCCGTGCACACGTCCCTGCCAGGTAAGACGCTCTCGTTGTTACGTGGGGCACATCCTTTTTTTCGCCGTCGGTTCGGGGAATAACGAAGGATCGCAAGAATGTGGAACGGGCGTTCGGCGATTCGGCCCCCCGCTAATGGGAGCGCACGGTGATGGCGAGAGGGCGGGCTTCAGCCCGTCCGCAGCCGTTGGCGGATCGCCTCCAGGCCTTCCGCGAACGCGGTGAACTGCTTGTGGGTCAGGCCGTCCAGGAACAGCGAGCGGACCAGTGCGGCGTGGCCGGGTGCCGACTCGCGGAGCTTCTCCCAGCCCGCTTCGGTGAGGCAGGCGATGA
>JBDSAJ010000525.1:0-2848 GCA_039922235.1 Umezawaea sp. | reverse complement strand
CCTTCGGCAGTGGGCCGGTCGCGTACCAGACCACGCACCGGCCTTCGCCGTCGTAGTCGCTGGCCAGTTCCAGCACCGACCGACCGCTGGGCGACACCACCAGCGACGGGTGGTAGTTCGGGCAGTTCATGTCCCTCGCCTCGGGCACCTGGACCGGGGCGGGCGCCTCCACCCACGGCCCGCGCGGACCGCCGCCGCTGATGAACAGCGTGGCCCCGTTGCCCGCGGCCACCTTCCCGTCCCGGCCCATCAGCATCTGTCCGATGAGGACGATCCGCCCGTCCGGCGCGAGTTCGATGGTCGGCGTGTGCGCGAAGTAGCGCCCGGCTGTGCTGTGCGCCGGGGTGCCGGGATCGGCCGGGTCGCCCCAGTCGGTGCCGTCGGCGGACGTCCGGGAGTACGCCTCGCAGTAGTACTGCCCGCGCTGCCCGCAGATCTCGTAGGTCATCAGGTACTCCCCGCCGGGCAACCTGCGCACGTGCGGCATCCCCGGCCGGTGCCCGCTCGGCGCCACCGCCACGGTCAGCGCCTTCTCGCTCCACGTCACGCCGTCCGCCGACGAGGTCCGGGCGAGCACCTGGCTGTGCCCCGCCACGGTCTCGTCGGCGAAGTGGCACACCAGGCGCCCGACGGCGTCCACGGACAGCTCCGGCTCCCACATGCCGCCGTCCTCCACCGCCGTAGCGCACGTGGACAGGTACCGCCACGACGTGCCCCCGCCGTCACCGCGCCAGATCCGCATCATCATCCGGCCGCGCGCGTACCCGACGCTGCCCGCCCACAGCAGGGTTCCCCGAGGCAGCTCGCCGACCTGTCGCGGCAGCTCGAACAGGTGCGCGCAGCACAACCCCCGCACGGCCTCCGGGTCCTCGATCACCCCGATCCGCCGGAACACGTTCCCGTTGCCGCTGCGGTAGATCTCCGCCACCCCGCCGCCGGTGTCCACGCTCGCCACGAGCTCGCCGCCGCTCAACCGGATCGCGTGCGGGTACCGCGCGGCCCCCTGGCTCAGCAGCTTCGGCTCGCGGGCCGCGTGAGCGGGTGCCACCAGCGTCCCGAGCACCACGAGCAGGACGACCGAGGAGGAGAGGATCCGACGCACGAGCCGGACGGTAGGTCAACACCTTCCGCGCGCCACCCCGCAACGCCAGACCCGAAAGTGGGACCTCTGCGGCCACTTGGCGCTTTCGGCTCCCCACGTCCACGCCACCCTGGGAGGACGATGACCATCAACAGGCAGCGGCACCTGAACCAGGCCTTGATGAGAATCCCGCGACGCGCCGAGAACACCGACCGGTACACCCTGGCGACGACCTACGTCAGCGCGGGCTCGTTCTCGGCGATGCTCCACTCCACCGACCACCAGGTGCTCTACGGCCGCCGGGGCACCGGGAAGACCCACGCCCTGCTGTACCTCAGCGACGTCATCGAACGGGCGGGCGACCGGCATCGAACTGGGCGCGGACGCCGCCACCGCCGCCGGCCTGGACGACTTCCTGGTGTTCAGCCAGGCCCGCACCGACGCCCAGGAGTTTCTTCGAGCAGCTGTTCCTCAACCACTCGCTCGACCTGCTGGTGCGCATGGTGGGCTCCAGCGCTCCCAAGGACGGCGCCGCGTTCGCGGAGCAGACGTTCCAGCGCAACGCGTTCGTGGAACTGGTCCGCGCCGCCGAGGGCGTGCCGAGGGACGCCATCAACATCGCCGCACTGGCCGCGCAGAACGCCCACGCCGAGATGATCAGCATCTCCGACGTCCGCCGCGCCGCCCGCGACTGGTACCTGCGCGACAAGCAGGCCGCCATCGACTCCAACCCCACCGCTCGCGCCACCCTCCGCAAGCTCGTGGACGAGGTGGTGGGCAAACGCCGTTCGCGGACGTTCCTGCTGGAGCACTCGGCGGGCTCGGACCACCCGGCGGTGGACGTCCTCTACGACGCCCGCCTGCTGCACGTGCTGCGCCGCGGCATGGTCGACAAGCACCACCGGCACGCTCTACGACGGCTTCGCCATCGACTACGGCTGCTACGTGGCACTCCTGCTCGGCGGCGAGTTCCCGTCCCGCCCACGCCACCGCGGCGGCTGGCTCAACTGGGCGCACTCCGTGCCCCCCGGACGGCTTCGACTTCGGCGCCGAGGCCATCGACCTGTCCGGTTTGGACTAGCCGCTACTCCTGCGCGAGTTCGTTGTCCTGGGGCACGGTGATCGTCGCGCCCCGCCCCCAGTCGGAGAGCCGGGTCGTGGAGCGCTTCGCCTGCTTGCCCGACAGCAGGACCGTCGCCTTCACCGGCAGCCCCAGCTCGTCGATCCAGACGGACATCGAGATGGTGCCCTGCTGGTCCGCGATGGCGGCGAGGTCCGCTCGCGCGCGCTTGCCGTGGAACAGGGCGCCCATCACGACGGGGTCGGGCGAAACGTCGGTCCTGGTGACCGTGATGCCGTCGAGCACCTCACGCACGGACGTCGCCGATTTCGCGCCCTTCAGGTAGAGCAGCTCGGGAACGGCCATCGCGGGCCAGCCGACCGCGTCGTCGGCGATGCCGTCATCAGTCCGTCTCCAGCCGCGGTAGCTCGGCTTCTTCGTGTAGACGGTGCGGGGCACCACGACCGCGTCGAGGTCTTCGCGGTCCTGGCCGCCCGGCTGGTTCACGACGTGCATGGTCATCGACACGTCAGTGGTGTACCGCCAGGAGCCGGTGATCGTGGTGTCGGCGCTCGTCCCGGACTCGTCGGGCCCGGCGAAGGAGCGGACCTCGGTGTGGAAGGCGACGGTGCGCGCCTCCTTCATCCGTGTGTCGATCCGTGTGGCCAGTGCGGCGAGCGCGGCGCTGTCGAGGGTAGTGCCGGATC
>JBDSAJ010000524.1:0-7319 GCA_039922235.1 Umezawaea sp. | reverse complement strand
CTCGGTCGTGCCGCCCTTGCCGTTCAACAGGTCCGACACCTTGGCCGGGTCCCACCCGACCAGCCCGGCCAACTCGCGGCCGCCCAAGCCGGCGCGCTGGACGGCGGCGCGCACGCCTTCGCCGAGTTCCCGCCCGCGCACCGTCGACACTCGTTGTGGCATGGCGTGAACGTTAGGGGCCGATTCCCCCGCATTCCATCTCTACCAGCGGAGTTCCACCGAAAAGGCGGGGTGTTGGAGGCCTTCCAACACCCCGCCTGGGTGACTGGAGCGCCGGTCAGGTCGTCGGGTGAAGCTCGATGACGCTCCATCAGGCGCGTTCCGGTTGCGTCGTGCTGTCGGAAGGACACAAGCGATGGTGTGGTCCCGGTGCGTGCTGTTCCATCTTGAGCCCAGACTTTTGCGATTATGCATGAATTGCGTAGGTGGTCACCGGCCTGCCGGTCACGTTGCGTAGAACCACCCGATAGAACCGTTGATCATGGCTTTTCGACTGGGACCTTGTCGGGGTCCTGTTATATACTCGTGATATGGACGATCTGGTGCTCCTCGACGACGCAGGGCTGATGGACGCCTTGCGCACGGAGGTGGAGCGTGCCCGATCGGCCCACGCGTCGATACTCGCCGTGATAGCCGAAGCTCGCGCACGGGGACTGGAATTGCGGGCCGGATATCGCAGCCTGGCCGAATTGGTCAAACACGTCGTTCGGGTAGACACGAGTGAAGCGAAACGGTGGGTCGCCCAAGCCTCCGCCCTGTTCCCGTCGGTGACTCCGACCGGTGCCGTCGTGGATGCCCCGCTGCCCCTGGTGGCCGACGCCGTCGCCACGGGTGTGTTGTCGCCGGCGCATCTGGACGTGTTGGTGGGGGCGCTGGCGTCGCTGCCCGCCGAGGCCGAGCAGATCCTGCGCGACGTGGCCCGCTCCGCCGAGCCCGCCGGGGTGCGGGCGGTCGCGGTCGGGATTCGGGCGCGGCTGGATCAGGACGGCCCCGAACCCGGCGACCACGAGCCCACCCCGGCCCCGAACCTGTTGCACCTGCGGTCCAAGGCCGACGGGCGGCTGGAGTTCAGCGGACGACTCGGTGCCGAGCAGGGCGAGCTGTTGCGGGCGTTGATCGGGCCGTTGGCCAAGCCGCACGCTCCCGACGCGGCCGGTCCGGACACCCGGACCCTGCCCGAACGTCAGGGTGAAGCGCTGGTGGACCTGCTGGACCTGGCCTCCCGGTCCAGTCAGCTGCCGGTGGAGGCCGGGGAACGCCCGCACGTCACCGTGACCCTGGACTACCGGACGCTGGTGTCCGGGATCGGCACCGCCACCCTGGGCGATACCGCCGTGATCAGCGCCGGCGAGGCCCGTCGGATCGCCTGCACCGCCGGGATCATCCCGATGGTGCTCGGCGAGCGCAGCGAAGTCCTGGACATCGGCCGGATATCCCGCCGCCTGACCCCGAACCTGCGACGGGCGCTGCGGCAACGGGATGGCGGATGCGCTTTCCCGATGTGCGACCGGCCACCCAATTGGACAGACGCGCACCACATCCGGGAATGGCAGCACGGCGGACACACCGCTCTCGACAATCTCGTGTTGTTGTGTCGGCGGCATCACGTGCTGATTCACCGGAGTGAATGGGAAATCAGAATGACCGGCGGATTTCTGCACTTCCATCCGCCGGCATTCATGGATCCGCAACGCAGGCCACTGCGCAACGAGGCGCGAAGACTGGCGAGCTAGACCGGAAACCCCGGCCTGGACCACAGTCGCACCACCGAACAGGCCGGGGTTGCCGGACGAAATCCGACAACCCCGACTGCTGCGCGACTACCTGACTGACGCTCTAGCTGTGCACCAGTTCGCGGTCCGGTTCGGCAGGCTCGGCGGGCTTGCGGCGGAAGCGCTCCTTGGTGTTCTCGACCATCGTGTAGAGCGTCGGCACCAGCACCAGGGTCAGCAGAGTCGAGCTGACGAGACCGCCGATCACCACCACGGCGAGTGGCTGGGAGATGAAGCCGCCGCTGCCGGTGATGCCCAAAGCCATGGGGGCCAAGGCGAAGATGGTCGCGGCGGCGGTCATCAGGATGGGTCGCAGGCGTCGTCTGCCGCCTTCGATCACGGCCTCCTGGATGCCCATCCCCTGCGCCCGGTACTGGTTGATCAGGTCCATCAGGACGATCGCGTTGGTCACCACGATGCCGACGAGCATCAGCACGCCGATCAGCGCGGGCACGCCGAGGGCGGTGTTCGTGGCCAGCAGGAGCACGATGGCGCCGGTGGCCGCGAACGGGATGGACACCAGGAGGATCAGCGGCTGCACGAGGCTGCGGAACGTGACCACCATGATCAGGAACACGATCGCGATGGCCACGAGCAGTGCGAGGCCGAGGTCGCCGAAGGCCTTCTGCTGGTCCGCGCTGACACCGCCGATGGAGACCGCGGCCCCCGCGGGGAGCGTGAGGCCGTCGAGCTTCTTCTGCAGGTCCGCCGTGACCGCGCCGATGTTCTGGTCGGTCGCGGTGGCCGACACCGTGGCGCTGCGGTCGCCGTCGACCCGCTTGATCTGCACCGGGCCGTCGACCTGCGACACCGTCGCGATGTCGCCGAGCTTGAGGCCGCCTGCCAGCGGGAGCGCTTTGACCTGCTCCAGGTCCGTCGGCGCCGGGCCGCCGCGCAGCACCACGTCCTGCTGCTCGCCGTCCAGCGTGAGCTGCGCGATGGTCGCACCGCGGAACGACTGGGCGACCAGCTGGCCGACCGCCGCATCCGTGAGACCGGTCGGTGCCGCGGCCGCGCGGTTGAGCGTGATCTGGATGCGCGGCGCGCTGTCGCCGAGGTCGCTGGTCACGTCGGTGAGGCCCGCCGTGCCCGCGACCACGTCGCGGACCTGGTCGGACGCCGTGCGCAGCACGTCGTTGTCGGCGGCCGTGACGGACACGGCCACGGTGTTGGCGTTGAACCCCCCGCCACCGCCGCCCGCGCCGACGGTGATGTCACCGGCGTCGGTCAGCGCCTCGGCGCGCTTGCGCAGGTCCGCCTCGACGGCGGGCGTGTCGGTACCTTCCTTCAACGTCACCGAGAACGACGCGGTGGACGCGTTCCCGCCGCCTGCGAAGGCCGCGAAACCCTGCTGCGAACCGATGGTTACCTGGTAGGTCTGCACGGCGTCGACCTCGCCGAGCACGTCCTCGACCTTCTTGGCCGCCGCGTCGGTGGCCGCGAGGCTCGTGCCGACGGGCATCTCCTGCTTGAGGCTCAAGGTGTTCTGGCCGGAGGAGTCGATGAAGTTGGTCTGCAGCAACGGCACCATGCCGAGCGTGCCGACGAACACGACGACCGCGATCAGCACGGTGACCAGGCGCCTGCGCGTGGCGAACCGGAGGATCGGCACGTAGACCCGCTGGAGGACGTTCTTCCGCTCGCGCTCGGCCGCTTCGGGGCCGTCGTCCTTGCCCGGCTTGAGGAACCAGAACGCCAGCACCGGGATCACGGTGAGCGACACGAACAGCGACGCGACGAGCGCGACCGTGACGGTGATGGCGAACGCGGAGAACAACTGTCCGACCAGACCGCCGACGACCGCGATCGGCAGGAACACCGCGACCGTCGTCAGCGTGGACGCGGTCACCGCGCCCGCGACCTCGCGGACGCCGTCGAGCACCGCCCGCCGCTTGTCCTCGCCGTAGGACAGATGTCGTTTGATGTTCTCCAGCACCACGATCGAGTCGTCGACGACCCGGCCGATGGCGATGGTCAGACCGCCGAGCGTGAGGACGTTGAGCGAGTAGTCGCCGATCCACAGCGCGATCAGCGCGACCAGTACGGACAGCGGGATCGACACGGCCGTGACCAGCGTCGAGCGCACCGAGAACAGGAAGACCAGGATCACCAGCACGGCGAACAGCAGGCCCAGCGCGCCTTCGGACGTGAGGCCCTCGATGGACTTCTCCACGAACGGCGCCTGGTCGAACACGATCGTCAGCGCCGCGCCTCCGCCTAGCGTGGAGGCGAGCTGCGGCAGCTTGTCGCGCACGGCGTGCGAGAGCGCGACCGCGTTGCCGTCCGGTGCCAGCGTCAGCGAGATGCCGAGGCTGTCCTTGCCGTTGGTGCGGGTGATGGACGTGGCGGGCGCGGGTGTCTGCTCGATCGTCGCGATGTCGCCGAGGCGGGCGCCGGACACGCGCAGCTCGCGCACTTCGTCCACAGTGGACAGCTTGCCGCCGACCTGGACGCTGAGGCTCTTGTCACCCTGGGTCAGCGTGCCCGCCGGGATGGAGACCCCGTTGGCGCGCAACGCTTCCGGGATCGCCGTCGGGGCTACCTTCGCCACGACCAGCTTCGCCGGGTCGGGGGTGATGGACAGGTTCTGCTTGCGCGCACCCGTCACGGCCGCCTCGCGAACCCCGGTCATCGCCTGGAGTTCGGGGAGCACGGTCTTGGACACCTGCGCGGCCAGCTCGCGCTGGTCGGTGTCCGCGCTGACCGCGAGCACGACGGCGGGCAGGTTGTCCGTGCTGCCGGCGATGACCTGCGGGTCGACGCCTTCGGGCAGTTGCGTGCGAATCCGGGTCAGCGCCTGCTGGAGGTCGTTGACGACGTCCGCCACGGGCAGGCCGAAGTCGAACTGCACCTGCACGGTCGCGGAGCCGTCCCGCGACGTCGACGTCACGTCCGTGACCCCGGCGACGCCGCGCACGGCGGTCTCGATCGGCTTCGCGACCTGCTCCTCGACCAGTTCCGGGTTGGCGCCCTGGAACGGCGCGATGATCACGGCGGCCGGGAACTCCAGCGAGGGCAGCAGTTCCTGCTTGAGCGACGGGATCGCGTAGATCCCGAACGCGGTGGCGATGATCGCCACCAACGCCACCAAGGCGCGGTTGGCGAGGCTCAGTCTGGCCAACGAGGTCATGCGGCGACTCCAGCTAGACGTTTAGCCTGGGACAGACATTTAGTGGGAGGCGAAAGATTAACCCACGCCTGCGGAGCTGTTACCTTCAGCCGGTGTCGGACGCGGACAAGGGCGAACTGGTCGATCGGGTCGTACAAGCCCAGCTGCGACTGCAGAGACGCATCGCGTCCACCCACACCAACCCGCTGCTCCAGGTCAACCTGACGATGCAGCAGCTCAAAGTGCTGTTGATGCTGTCGATGGGTGAAGCGCGGTCGAGCCAGGAGCTGACCCGCAGCCTCGGCGTCGGTCCCGCGACCGTCACCGGACTGGTCGACCGGCTGGCAGCGCAGGGGCTCGTCGGCCGACGGGAAGACCCCCAGGACCGCCGCGTCCGACTCGTGGAGCCCACGGAAGCGGGCCGCGCCCTCGTGGCCCGCCTGGAAGCCGCGGGGTCCGAACACCTGCGCGGGCTGCTGACGACACTGGACTCCGAGGACCTGCTGGCACTGGAGCGGATCGTGGGGCGGCTGACCGAGGCCGCCGCGTCGGCGGGCAGCTCCGCCAGCTAGCCCGCGAGTCCCTCACTCGGACACCGCGAGTCCCACGGTCGGACACCCCGAAGTCCTCACTCAGGTTCCCATCAGCGCACGTCCGACCCATGGACGCGGTGCCTATTGAGCGATCGCTCAACTCGCGCTACGGTGATGGTGTTGAGCGATCGCTCAACTCGCTGTCCGAGGGGGAGTTGCCGTGGAACACGGGAGCAGCGGGAGTCGGATCGACGTCGATGGCGCGGAGTCGAGTGGGGTGGGCCCGGAATCCCAGTGGAGCCTTGCCGGGACGCGGCCCCCGCAACTGGCGTTGCGGGTCGTCGGCGCGGCCTTGGGGGTCGGGGTCGTCGGTGGGGTGGTGACCGCCTGGTTGGCCGTGCTCTACGGGGCTGGCGACGTCTCCCATGTCTCATTCGGCCTCATGATCGCGTTTCCCGTGGTGCTGCTGGGGATGATCGCGTGGCGGTTGGCGGCGGATGCCGGGCGTACTGGTCCTCCGCCGTCAGGCTGGTGGCTCGGGTGGCTGGCGGTGGCGGGGTTCGTGCTGGTCGTGTTTGTCCAGGGGGTGCCGCAGGTGGACGGGACCGGCGAGGACATCGCCCGCAACGCTGCCGGGGCGCTGCTGGTCGCGTTGTTCGGGGCTGCCTTCGGGGCGGTGCCCGCCGTGGTGTCGATCGTGGTGCTGGTTCCCGCGCTCCTCCTGCTGCGGGCGGCGGGGGTGCGGGTTCCGCTGGTGGCCGCGGAGGTCCTGCTGACCGTCTTCGCCATGGTCGTGACAGCGGTGTTCGCGCAGTTGGTCTTCCCGTCGCTGGATGCCGGGATCGTCAGTGGCACCGCGACGGCGCTCGCGGGGACGGGTGCGGTGCTCACCGCTCGGTGGTGTCTGGTAGACCGGCGGGTATGAGCCACGGTGCCCCGGAGAGCAAGCAGGCGAAGGGCCGCAGCCGGGCCGACACCCGTGACCGGCTGATCGACAGCGCCATCGGCACCCTGCGGTCCAACGGCATCGCGGGCACGTCGGCCCGGACCATCGCGGCGGCGGCGGGCGTCAACCAGGCGCTGATCTTCTACCACTTCGGTGACATGGACGCCCTGCTCGCCGAGGCCTGCCGGCGCACGACCGAACGGCGGGTCGCCCGGTACCGGGACCGGTTCGCCACCGTCGGCTCGCTGCGCGACCTGCTGGCGGCGGGTCGGGAGATCCACGCCGAGGAGCGGGCCGAGGGCAACATCGCCGTGCTGGCGCAACTGCTGGCCGCCGGCCAGTCCGATCCCGTGCTCGGGAAGGTCACGGCGGACGCCCTCGCGTTGTGGGTGACCGAGATCGAGGCGGTGCTGACCCGTCTGCTCCGCGACTCGCCCCTGTCCGAAGTGGTCGATCCGCCGAGTCTCAGCCGGGTCGTGTCCGCCGCGTTCATCGGGTTGGAGCTGTACGAAGGGGTCGACCCCGAGGGCGGCAGCACCGCGCTGGAGGCGCTCGACCAGCTCGGCAGGCTCGTGGAACTGGTCGAGGAACTCGGGCCGCTGGCTCGGCGGGCGGTGCGGTCGCGCATTCGTCGGGCCAAGGGCGAGCCGAGTGCTGGGGAACGCCGGAAAGAGGTCCCCCGGTCGTGAAGGCCCCCCGAAACGAACGCTACGCCAGGGGTCCGACAGTTTTTGGGGCCCGAACTGGAACCGGGCCGTTCGAGGTCAGAACTGGGTCGGGACCGTTGAAGGCCTGAACCGGAACAGAGCCGCCCGGCGCCAGAACTGGGACAAGGCCGCTTGAGGCCAGAACCGGAAGGCGGCCGTTTGGGGCCAGAACTGGATCAGGACCGTTCGGAGCCAGAACCGGGTCGGGACCGTTGAAGGCCTGAACCGGAACAGAGCCGCCCGGCGCCAGAA
>JBDSAJ010000523.1:0-5407 GCA_039922235.1 Umezawaea sp. | reverse complement strand
GCCGCCCCCTCGCGGCGGCGCGGCACCGGGCGCAGGACGTCAGGAGCGCTCGTTCGGCAGCTTCTCCCCCGCCTCCACCGCGAACGCGAGCCGGTTGCCCTCCGGTGGCAGCGGGCAGGTGGCGAAGTCCGTGAACGCGCACGGCAGGTTGACCGCCCGGTTGAAGTCCAGCACCACCCCGCCGTCCTCGTCCGGCGCCCCGACGGTGAGCGACCGGTTCGCCGCGTAAGTGGTCACGCTGCTGGTGGCGTCGGTGAACAGGATGCTGAACCCGCCCTCCTTGCCGTTGAACGCGGTGAGCGCGTAGTCGTTGCCACCACGGGAGAACCGCACCACACCGGGCGCCGTGTACACGTGGCTGAGCCCGGCGACGACCGCGCCGACGGTGGTCGGCCGCGGCTCGTCGAACGGCTCGAACCGCCCCCGCAGCACCCAGTCGTCGTCGGGCTCGTAGGCGGGCACGCCGCGGAAGTCCCGCAGCACCTCGGCCTTCGGGTCGTGCACGCGGATCAGGTAGCCCGACCGGTTCGCGACCTCGATCTCCACGTCGCCCACCGAAACCCGAGTGCCCGCACCGCTGTTGACCAGTTCGAACCGGCGCACGCCGACGACGGGTTCGCCGTCGTGGACCAGGGCAGCGCCTTGGGGGTCCACATAGGCCGCGTCGGCGTCCTGCCACCACAAGCCCGGCAGGTCCCCGTAGCGCCGAGGGGTGTCGTCCAGCCAGTCCAGCGACACCAGCGCCAGCCACCCGTGCGAATCGGCCAGGTCCCGCTCCCGCTCGGACTTCCACCGCTGCCAGTCGTCCACGAACCCCTGCGTGCTCATCGCCGTCCCCGCATCCCGTCGTCGTTGCAGCCGTCCGGTCATGGCAACGGCGGCGGGCCGCGGCTATTCCCCTTCCCAGGCAGTGGGAAGGGGTTGTCCGCCGACCGACCCAAGTCACCGGACATCCGTGTTTCGCCGGTGATCGACACGGGTAATCCAAGTGCGCCCAGGAGACAAGGAGCGCACCGTGCACCTCGCGACGTACGTGGGTCTGCTCGACAACGCCGAACGCTCGCTCGCCGCCGCTTTCCGGCTGGTGGCGACGAACGACGCGGTCGAGCCGGATGTCGCGCGCACGTGCGAGAGCCTGGCCGAGGCCAGTGACCGCCACGTCGAGCGGCTCGCGCCCGTCGTGCGGCGCTACGGCGAGCGCGACGGCGTCGAGCCGCGCGCGATGGGCTTGAAGAAGGCGCGGTCCGGTGGCGACGGGCTGCTGCGGGACCTGCTGGACGTCTACGCGCTCACGGCGTTCGTCGACCTCACCTGGACGATCGTGGCCCACGCCGCCCGAGGCCTGCGCGACAGCGCGCTGCTGGACGTGGCGGAGTCCTGCGAGCAGGAGACGGACCGCCAGCTCGCATGGCTCCGGTCGCGGGTGAAGCAGACCGCCCCGCGCGTCCTCGTCCCCACGCGGTGAGCCGCGGCGCGGTCGTCCGTGCGGCCAAGTGCGCGCTGGCCGCGGTGCTCGCCTGGCTGCTGGCGGACCGCGTGCTCGGCCTGCCCCAGCCGTTCCTCGCGCCGTACGCGGCGGTGCTGATGATCGACTCGACCGTCTACCGGTCGGTGAAGGGCTCGGCGCAGCAGGTCGCGGCCACGGCGTCGGCGGTGCTGGTGGCGTTCCTGACGTCCCGGATGATCCCGGAGCCCGCGGTCGCGCTGGCCGTCGCGGTGCTCGTGGGGGCGCTGCTCGGCCGGTGGTCGGTCTTCGGCGCGGGTGGCACGTGGATCGCCGTCACGACGGTGCTCGTGCTCACCACCAGCGGCGCCACCCAGGGCGTCCTGCTGGTGGACCGCCTGGTGGAGACCGCGCTGGGAGCGGTGATCGGCACCGCCGTCAACGCACTCGTGCTGCCGCCGACCTACTCGCGGTGGGCGTGGGCGGCCACGTCGGACCTCACCCGCGAACTGCGCTCGGTCCTGTCCGCGCTGGCGGGAGCGCTGCGCGACCCGGGCGAACCCCGCGACCCGCGGTCGTGGGTGGCGCGGACGCGGGAGTCGGAGCGGCTGGTGCGCCGGGCGGAGGAAGCCGTCGGCTGGAGCGACGAGGCCGACCACCTGAACCTGCGCCGCCCACGCCGGGACCGGCGCTCCTCCGGCTCCGTGGCGGAACGGCTGCGCGACGCGTGGCCGCGGGTCGTGCAGATCGCCGAGGCCGTCCACTCCAGCGCCGACGCCGGACCGGTCACCCACTACCCGACACCGGCCTCGCGCGCGGAGTACTCGGACCTGCTCGACGCGCTCGGCGACGTCGTCGACCGGATAGGCGGCGAAGACTTCGACGACGCCGTCGCCCGCACCCAGCACCTCCTGGCGGTCCTGGACGAGCGCGTCACGACCGATCCGGGCGAGCCACCGGGAGCGGCTCGCGGGCTCAGCGGGATGCTGCTGCCCGCCAGGCAGGCGCTGGACGCGCTGACCGGCACCTAGCCGATCACAAACATGTCCGGTCGTGGGTTCAGGCGATGGAGGGGCAGGCGACTTCGGCCCAGATCGTCTTGCCCCAGGAGCGGACGGCGCTCCCCCAGTGCTGGGCCAACTGGTCAACCATGATCAGGCCGCGGCCGCGGTTGGTGCCGAAGCGGGACAGCCCGAGGATCGGCAGGTGGGCCGGGTTGGCGTCGTCGACTTCCACACGCACGAGTTTCCGCCGGTCCGCTCGCCACAGCCGGGCCGACAGAGGTCGCACGCCGTGGTCGTAGGCGTTGCTCACCAGTTCGGTGGCCAGCAGTTCGACGTCCTCGACGCAGTCGGTGCCCGCGTCCGAGAGCAGGAGGCGGATGTGGGCGCGCAGGTTGGCCAGCGGCGGCGTCAGGTGGAGCCGGAGGTCCACGTCGATCCGCGCCAGGTACGGCTTCGAACTCGTCATCGCACTTCGACCTCACGCCAGTCGTCCCCCGTGGTACTTCGCACCAGTCCGCTACCCGCTTCCCGGAGCCGGGCCCTGTCGGGCCGCTCGTGCTCATCGGACGGTCGAACGGCCCCCAGGTCTCGCCGTCGTGCGAACACCCAAAAACGGGGGGTTCCCGGCATCCAAGAAGCGAAACCTGGCGGGGTCACCTTTCTGCGGGCTCTTCGGTGGACGGCCCGCGCGGCAGGTCGGACGTGTAGTCCTCGACCGGACCGGGTAACCGTGGTCCGTGGGCAGCTCACCGACCACGTCCTCTCAGGACGGTCCGGTGGAGGGCTGATCCCCGTGGAACCGACCGGGGTGTTCCCACCAAGCACCACAACGGAAATACGGAGGAAGCGTGACGACGATCGAGAAGTCCGTGGATGTGGAAGTTCCCGTCACGACCGCGTACAACCAGTGGACGCAGTTCGAATCCTTCCCGGCGTTCATGGAGGGCGTCGAGAAGATCAACCAGCTCAGCGCGACCCGCACGCACTGGGTCACCAAGGTCGGTGGCGTCAGCCGCGAGTTCGACGCCGAGATCACCGAGCAGCACCCGGACGAGCGGATCGCCTGGCACACCGTCGGCGACACCGAGGAGGGCACGTCGCACGGCGGCGTGGTGACCTTCCACCGGCTCGACGACCGCACCACCAGGGTCAGCCTGCAGATGGAGTACCAGCCCGAGTCGTTCACCGAGAAGGCGGGCGCGGCGCTCGGCGTCGTCGGCCACCGGGTGAAGGGCGACCTGGACAGGTTCAAGGACTTCATCGAAAAGCAGGGCACCGAGACCGGCGCCTGGCGCGGTGACGTCGACGCCCCGCCGCAGCAGCACACCCGCCGTCCCGACGACGGCCGCGGTGAGCCGCCGCTGGCGAACGGCTCGCCCATCCTCTAGTCGAGGCAGCGCTTCCGGGGCCCGGCGCGATTTCGCGCCGGGCCCCGGCGTGCGCGATGACGATCACCAGGACTCCCTACTTTCGTCAGTTCTCCCGAGCACCAACCGTCAGAACAATGCGGGGTTGACCACCCACCCGGCTCGACGGGAGACCTGACGTGGCACCACGAATTTCGACACTCCGCGGCCTGACCGCGCTGGTGGTCGCCGCGACCGCCGGCGCGCTCCTGCCGCTCGCGGGATCGGCCGCGGCGCCGGACAACCCGTGGACGAGGGTCGACGGCGGCGGCATCGCCGCCCGGTCGGCCCAGCCCGCGGACGTCCGCACCGACCGGTTCGCGGGCTTCACCCTGAACCGGTCCGCGCTGGCCGCGACGCTGGGCAGGGCAGCGGCCCTGGAGGTCGTGCTGCCGACGCCCGCGGGCACGTTCGAGCGCTTCGAACTGGTCGACGCCCCGGTGATGGAACCGGAGTTGGCGGCGAAGCACCCGGAGATCAGGACCTACGCGGGCCGGGGTCTGGACGACCCGACGGCGACGGTCCGCGCGGACCTGACGCCGTTGGGCTTCCACGCGTCCGTGCGGTCGCCGAAGGGCCAGTGGTTCGTCGACCCGTACTCCCACCGCGACCAGGGCCTCTACGCCAGCTACTACGGCCAGGACCTGAACCCGGTCGGGCCGCTGCGGGAGACCGACATCCAGCGCGTGGCGCGGATCCCGCACCCCGGCGACCCCTCCCCGGTCGTGCGGCTGCGCACCTACCGCCTGGCACTCGTCACGGACCCGTCCTACGCCCGCTACTTCGGCGCGGAGAACGTGACCGCAGCGAAGGTGACGCTGGTGAACCGGGTCGCGCAGGTCTACGAGGACGAGACCGCGATCCGGCTGCTGCTGGTCAACGGCACCGACAAGACGAACCTGAACACCGACGCCGAGGCGACCGGACCGGACGGCCCGTGCGGTGCGGCGCCGTGCTACACCCCTGACGAGCTGTCGACCTGCGGGGTCGAGACGCTCGGCCGCAACGCGACCGTGCTCGGCCAGCTCATCGGCGCGGCGAACTACGACATCGGCCACATCGCGCTCGGCGTCAACGGCGGCGGCATCGCGGGGGCGGGTGTCGGCGGGGCCTACAAGGCCATCGGCTGCACCGGGCTGCCCACACCCGTCGGCGACTTCTTCGCGATCGACTACGTGTCGCACGAGATGGGGCACCAGTTCGCCGCGAACCACACGTTCGACGGCGACCAGTGGAGCTGCGGCGGCGGCAACCGCAACGCGAGCACCTCCTACGAGCCGGGCAGCGGGTCGTCGATCATGGCGTACGCGGGCATCTGCCGCCAGGACAACCTCCAGCCCCACAGCGACCCGTACTGGTCCCACGGCAGCTACGCCGAGATCACCTCGTACGTCTCGACGGACCTGCCGTCCGACAGCGAGGTGCAGAACGTCGCCCTGCGCGGCTTCGACGGGACCGACTCGTTCACCGTGACCTACCGCGGCCGGACGTCCGCGCCCATCACGCACGGCGCCGGCTACACCCCCGAGGCGATCAAGGCCGCCCTCGAGGCG
>JBDSAJ010000522.1:0-23800 GCA_039922235.1 Umezawaea sp. | reverse complement strand
ACCCGGCCTCCAGCGCACCCACCTCGTCCGCCAGACCCAGCGCGCGGGCCGGGGTCGTCGCCGCCAGGGCCGCGGCCGTCGGCAGGTCCAGGCCCGCGCCGACCGCCTGGCGGAACGCCGCGTCCATGGTCAGCGTGCTGCCCGCGAGGCCGCCGCCGCCCGCGAGCGTGGGGACGCCGTCGACCACACGGACCTCCAAGCCGCCCACGTCGTACACGCCGTCGCCGACCCCGGCCGCCGCGATGGCGTCGGTGATGAGCACGGTCCGGCCCGTGCCCGCGTGCCGCGCGGCCAGCCGCACGGCCGTGGGGTGCAGGTGCACGAGGTCGCAGATCAGCTCGACGGTGACGCGCTCGTCGTCCAGCAGCGCACCGATCGGGCCGGGCTCGCGGTGGTGCAGCGGGCGCATCCCGTTGAACAGGTGGGTGGCCACGCTCGCGCCCGCCTCGATGGCGGGCCGGATCTGCGCCTCGGTGCCGTCGGTGTGGCCGACCGCGGCGAGGACGCCGTTGTCGACCAGCAGCCGGACCGCGTCGACCGCGCCCTCCAATTCCGGCGCCAGGGTGACCATCCGGACGGCGCCCTTGCCCGCGGCGAGCAGCTTCGTGACCGAGTCGCGGTCGGGCGCGCGCAGGATCGCCGGGTCGTGCGCACCGCACCGGGCGGCGGACAGGAAAGGGCCTTCCAGGTGCAGGCCGGAGATCAGGCCGTCCTGGCACAGCTCGGCGAGCTTCGCGATCTGCTCGGCCATCTCCGGCACCGGCCGCGACACCAGGCTGGCCAGCAGCGTGGTCGTGCCGTGCCTGCGGTGCGCCGACGCCGCCTTGCGCACGCGGTCCGGGTCGGCGTTGGTGAACGCCTCACCGCCGCCGCCGTGGCAGTGGATGTCCACGAAGCCCGGCACCAGCCACGACCCGCTCACGTCCGTCGTCGGCCCGTCCGGCGGGACGTCCTCGCCGACGGCCAGGATCCGACCGTCGCGCACGGCGACCCACCCGGATTCGAGCACGCCCTGCGGCGTGACCACCCGACCACCGGTCAAGGTCACGTCCACCGGTCCGCCCCACGTGCTCATGAACCCTCCAACTTATCGATGGCGAGCAGCGCCGCACCGAGGCATCCGGCCTCGTCGCCCAGCGCGGCCAGCCGCAGTTCCGGTCGTCGCTGGAAGGTGATCAGCCCGTCCAGCTTCTTGCCCAGTGGCGCGGTGAGCAGCTCGCCGGACAGGGCGAGACCGCCGCCGAGCACCACCGCCTCCGGCCCGAGCACGCCCGCCAGGACAACTATCCCCCTGGCCAGGGCGTCGATCGCCTCGTCCCACACCGCGCAGGCGTCGTGGTCGCCCGCCCGCACCATGGCGGCCACCTCCGCGGCGCCGCCGACCCGCAGACCGGTCCGCTCGGCGAACCGGCGGGCGATCCCGCCGGACGACGCCCGCACCTCGACGCACCCGACCTGCCCGCAGCCGCAGGGGTCCCCGTGGCCGACGTCGACGTGGCCGACCTCGCCCGCGAAGCCGTCACCGCCGTAGATCCGCCCGTCGAGCACCAGCGCGCCGGCGATCCCAGTCCCGATAGGAATGATCACCCCGTTGCGCAGGCCGCGCGCGGCGCCCATCCGGCACTCGGCCAGCCCGCCTGCCCGGACGTCGTGTCCGAACGCGACGGTCTGCCCGGTCCGCTCGGCGATCCGATCGCGGAACGGGAAGTCGTTCCAGCCCAGGTTCGTCGAGTACACCCCGACGCCCGTCCGCTCGTCGACCACGCCGGGCACGACGACGCCGATGGCGTCCACATCGTGACCCGCGGCCGTCCTCAAGCCGTCGACCACGTCGACGACCAGGTCCACCACCGCCTCGGCGGTCGCGAGGCCGTCCACTCCCCTGGGGGTGTTCCGCCGCTGTTGTTCCACCGCGACCACGCCTTCCGGCGTGCCCGTCACCAGCGCTGCTTTGGTCTCGGTTCCGCCGACGTCGACGGCTACCACGTATCTCGTGCCTGCCACGAGGGTCGATAGTGCGGCATGCACCGGCCATTGGTCTATACCAAGCACCGGAATGGTTCCGGTCGCGGAATCATGTGGGCGGTGAACCGGTACGAACGGCTGACGGCACTGCTGGAGCTGCTGGCCGCCCACGGCCGCCTGGCTACCGACGAGGTCGCCACCGAACTGGGCGTCTCGGCGGCCACCATCCGCCGCGACCTGGACCACCTCGCCGAGCAGCGGCTGCTCAGCAGGACCCACGGCGGCGCCGTCGTGCAAGCGGTTTCCTACGACCTCCCGATGCGCTACAAGACCTCGCGCAGCGAAGACGAGAAGCAGCGCATAGGCCAGGCCGCGGCGGCACTGGTGGCACCCGGAGCGGTCGTGGGCCTCACCGGCGGCACCACGGTCACCGAAGTGGCCAGAGGCCTGGTGACCAGGGCCGAACTGGACGTCACGGTGGTGACGAACGCCCTGAACATCGCCGCCGAACTGGTCGTCCGCCCACGGGTGAAGCTGATGGTCACCGGCGGCGTGGCCAACCCGAAGTCCTACCAGCTCATCGGCCCGCTGGCCGCCAGGATCGCCGACGAGCTGTCACTGGACATCGCCTTCATCGGCGTGGACGGCCTGGACCCCGTGCTGGGGGCGACCGCCCGCAACGAGGGCGAGGCCGAGCTGAACCGCGTCTTCGCCACCCACGCCGAACGGGTCGTCGTGGTCGCCCACTCGTCGAAGCTGGGCCGGAGGACGCTCGCCCGGATCTGCGGCACCGACGAGGTCGACACCCTGGTCACCGACGAGAACGCGACCGACCAGGCCGTCGCGCCCTACCTGGAACGCGGCGTCGAGGTCCACCGCGTCTAGCGCGCTGCCATGATCTTCTGCAGCGCGTCCAGCGCCCGGCTGGCCGTCGACTTCACGGTGCCCTTCGAAATGCCGGTGGCCTCGGCGATCTCCGCCTCGGACATGTCCCCGTAGTACCGCAGCACGAGCACCTCGCGCTGGCGGGGCGGCAGCTGCTGCAACGCCGCGACCACGGCCTGGTGCTCGGCCGTGAGCATCGCCAGGCTCTCCGCCGACCGCGCGTTCACCGCGTGCGGGGGAGTGTAGTCGCGCGCGGTCTTCCGGCGGCGCAGCACGCTGCGCGACCCGTTGACCACCGCTGTCCGCAGGTACCCCAGCGCCGCCTGAGCGTCGCGCAGGTTGCCCCAGTTGCGGTGCAGGCCGGTGAAGGCCTCCTGCACCACGTCCTCGGCTGTCGCGGGCTCGTCGACCAGCAGCAGCGCGAGCCGCACCAGCCGCATCCGGTGCTGGCGGTAGAGGTCCTCCAACGTCAGCGGGCCGGCGGGTGCCGGAGCGGCGCCGTCCTGGATGCGGAGGTTGGTCAGCGTGTCCTGCACGCGCACGACGCCGCTGTTGTTCTGCTCTGGACCGACCACGATGAGGACGTTACCGGTCGCCGGGTAGCTTCGGTTCGGCAACACAGGGTTCTCGCCGGAGGTGCGCATGGCCAAGTTCGCGGTCCAGTACGTCTACGGGCCTGATCGGGACAGGTTGGCCGAGGTCAGGCCGAAGCACCGCGAGTACCTCGACACCTTGGTGGAGAAGGGTGTTCTCCTGCTCTCCGGCCCGTACGCCGACGCCGACGGCGCACTGCTGATCTTCGAAGCGGCCGACGAGGCCGAGTTGCACGGCATCCTCGCGGCCGACCCCTACGTGGGCGCCCAGGTGCTCGCCGAGACGTCCGTGCGCGAGTGGAACGCGCTCAAGGGAACACTCGCCTAGCACCCCCGCCAAAGCGGCCACCCGGTTCCGCGCCGCGGGCGTCAACTCGGGCCCGATCGTGGTTGCCCGTCCGGGACGATCGGAGAGCTGCGTTTGTCCGGCTCGTCTTGCGGTCGGGCGGAGGGCAGCACGTCGGACGGTGTCGTGTACGGCTCTTCCGAGACGCTCGGGGACGTGCTCGACGGCACCAGTTCGGTCGTCGTCCACCGGACATCCGGGTGGGCGGGCTCCACCGGAGCCGGGCTCTGCCCGCCCGGCAGCAGCACGATCGCCACCACGGCGGCGGCGATCGTGGCGAGTCCGCTGCCCACGGCGGCGGCCGTGCGGCGGCGGCGTCGGACCCGTTCACCGGCCCGAACGACATCGGTGACGTCGAACCCCAGGTCGGGGTCGTTCCCGGCGTGCAGCGCGCCGAACACGTCCCTCAGGTCATCCTCCCGCACCACGTGGCACCTCCATCCGCAGCTCGTCGAACGCGGGGCCCAGCCGTCGCCGCAGCGCGGCCAGGCCCCGGTTGCCCTGGCTCTTCACCGTGCCCACCGAGCAGCCGAGTGCCACCGCGGTGTCCTCCAGACTCAGGTCGTGCCAGTACCGCAGCACCAGCACGGCGCGCTGCCGGGCGGGCACCGACCCGAGCGCCTGCCAGAGCACGATCCGCACCTCGTTGGACGGACCGGGCTCCGGCAGGTCGGGCAACTCGCCGACCAGCCGTTCCCTGCGCCAGCGAACCCGCCGCCGCTCGGTGATGAAGGTCCGGACCACGATCTGGCGCAGGTAGGCGTCGAGCCCCTCCCGGCGGGCGACCCTTGGCCCGGCCAGGTACAGCTTGAGGAACGCCGACTGCACGACGTCCTCGGCCTCCGACCAGTTCCCGCACAGCAGATAGGCCGTGAAGCGCATCGAGCGGGCGCTGCGGGTGAAGTGGTCGGTGAACTCGACGTTCCAGTTCAGGTCTGTCAACGCGTGGTGGTCTCCGGTCCGGGTCTCCAGAAAGCGTGGATCAGCGTTTGACGGCCACGGGCCCCGTGCTGGGGGTCTCGTCCACGGGGTAAGTGGCTGAGTCACCGTTCACGGGCTTCGTGCTGGGCGGATCGGAAATCGGGGTCGAGACGCTCGGCGACGTGGCGGGACCGTTCCCGCTCATCGCGCCCGCGATGGCGGGCACGGCGAGCCCCATGCCGCCGAGAACGATCGTCCCGACCACCAGCATCAGACGTTTGCGCATGTTCTGCTCCTCGCGGTTCGACGGGCGGCACCGGTCCGGCGTCGCCCTCACACCGCTCCACGCGATTGGCGAGCGGAAATGTTGCAAGGAGTTTTTTCGCCGCCCGGCGCTAGCGGATCGCCGCCCGGCCGCCGGGGCCGACGGGGCGCGATGACTCCTCGGCCCCGCGCTTGGCGATGTCGTCGAGCATCGTCTTGTCACCCTGCGGCACGATCCCGGCGGACCGCCGCTCCACCACGGCCGGGATGAACGCCCGGAACAGCTTGATCCGGCTGACCCAGCCGGGCACGTGAATCGCGCGCGAACGCTTGCCGATGCCCCTGACCACGGCTTTCCCGACGTCGGCCACGTCGTACTTCTTACCTGCCAGCCCCGGCAGCGCCATGCGCATCGGGCCGAACACCGGGTGCTCGTCCGCGCCGTTGACCATGTCCGTGTCGATCCAGGAGAAGTACGCGATGCCGACGTCCACGCCCAGGTGGCGGACTTCGGCGCGGAGGCAGTTCGCGAACGCCTCGACGCCCGCTTTCGCCGCCGAGTAGGGCGCGTTGCCGGGGATCTGCACGAACGCCGCGAGCGACGACACCACCAGGCAGTAGCCGCGGCTCGCGACCAGGTGCGGCAGGCACGTGCGCACGGTTCGCCACACGCCGAGCAGGTTGACCTCGATGACCCGTTCGAACGCGGTGGGGTCGATGGAGCGGACGAACCCCGCGGACGCGATGCCCGCGTTGGCCACGACGACGTCGATGCCGCCGAAGTGCTCGACGACCTCGCCGACGGCCGTTCCCAGCGCGTCCCAGTCGGTGACGTCGGCTTCCCAGGCCCGTCCCCCGCACTCGGCGGCGACAGCGGCCAGCAGATCGCCCTCCAGCCCGACCAGCGCGAGCCTGGCACCCTGCGCGGCGAGCCGCCGGGCCACGTCGGAGCCGATCCCCCTGGCCGCACCGGTGATCAGGACAACCTTGCCGTTGACGTCCACGGTGACCTCCCGAAGCTGTTCCGGAAGGCCACCGTAACGCAACTTACCGCCAGTAAGCTACTGGCGAGTTAAACGCTCGCGTCCGTGAGGCGCTGCACCTCGGCGGGCGACAACTGGAGGTCGAGCACCGGCAGCAGTGCCTCCAACTGCTCGGCGTTGCGCGCGCTGGCCAGCACCGACGGCACCGTCGGCTGCGCCGTCAGCCAGGCCAGCGCCACCGCGGCGACCGACGTGGCCCGCGCGCCGGAGATCTCGTCCAACGCCGCCAGCACGCGCAGACCGCGGTCGTCCAGGTACTTGGTCGCACCGGCGGCCCGCGGGCTGTCCACGTCGACGCCAGGCCGGTACTTGCCGGTCAGGAAGCCCTTCGCCAGACCCCAGTACGGCAGCGCGGACAGGCCGTTGGCCGCCACCGCGTCGGCCACCCCGCCCTCGTAGTCCGAGCGCACGACCAGGCTGTACTCCGGCTGGAGCGCGACGAACCGGGCGAGGCCGTCGCGCTCGGACACCGCCAGCGCCTCCGCCAGTCGGGTCGCGGAGAAGTTCGAGGCGGCGATCTGCCGGACCTTGCCCGCCCGCACCAGCTCGTCGAACGCCCCGAGGAACTCCTCGGGCGACGTCTCCGGATCGTCGCGGTGCGCGTAGTACAGGTCGATGTGGTCGATGCCGAGGCGCTTCAGCGACGCCTCGGCCGCGGACTCGATCGTCTCCGGCCTGAGGTTGTCCAGCCCCTTGGACATGCCGACCTTCGTCGCGATCACGACGTTCGCGCGGTTGCCACGAGCCGCGAGCCACTGACCGATGATCGTCTCGGACTGGCCGCCCGCGTACAGGTCGGCCGTGTCGATGAAGTTGCCGCCGGCCGCCGCGTACGCGTCCAGCACCGCGAACGACTGCTCCTGGTCAGCCGTCCACCCGAAGACGTTGCCGCCGAGCGTCAGCCGGGACACGTCCAGATCGCTGTTGCCGAGTTTCGCCATGAGTCGAAACTACCCGTCTCAGATCGGACTAAATCGTGGCACCCGCCGGCTGTCGGAGGAATCCGATCCGATCCGCAGGGAGTCGAAGTGGCCGTGGAGCTGGGAACTTTCGGGGCGTGGACCCGTGCGCAGGGATGGGACGCGGAGGGTGACGCCGGCGCCGAGCTGGAGGAACTCGGCTACGGCGCGCTGTGGCTCGGCGGATCGCCCGGCGGTGACCTCGAAGTCGTGTCCGCGACGCTGCGCGGCACCAGCAGGCTCACCGTCGCCACCGGCATCGTGAACGTCTGGGACGATTCCGCGGGCCAGATCTCCGAGGTCTACCGGCGGATCGACGACGAGCACCCCGGCCGGTTCCTGCTCGGCATCGGCGCGGGCCACCGCGAAGCCGTCGGCGACGAGTACGTGAAGCCCTACGACAAGCTCGTGGGCTACCTCGACGAGCTGGACGTGCCCACCGACCGCCGGGTGCTCGCCGCACTCGGCCCGCGCGTCCTCAAG
This sequence comes from Umezawaea sp., assembly GCA_039922235.1. Classification (GTDB taxonomy): domain Bacteria; phylum Actinomycetota; class Actinomycetes; order Mycobacteriales; family Pseudonocardiaceae; genus Umezawaea. The sequence continues at coordinate 16,341 of JBDSAJ010000522.1, read as the reverse complement.
CTCGCGGCCGACCGCACCGCGGGCGCCCACCCGTACCTCGTCACGCCCGAGCACACCGCCACCGCCCGCGAGGTCCTCGGCGCGGGGCCGCTCCTCGCACCCGAGCAGCACGTCGTGCTGGATGCCGACCCGGCCGCCGCCCGCGCGCTGGCCAGGAAGTCGGTCGAGTTCTACTTCGGGCTGAGCAACTACACGAACAACTGGCTGCGGCTCGGCTTCACCGCCGACGACCTGGAGAACGGCGGCAGCGACCGGCTGATCGACGCGCTGGTCGCGTGGGGCACGGTCGAGCAGGTCGCGGCCCGGCTGCGCGCCCACCTGGACGCGGGTGCGGACCACGTCTGCGTGCAGGTCGTGACCGCGGACGGCGGCCACGACCGGAAGGCGTTCCGGCAGTTGGCCGAGGTGCTGTTTTAACGGCGGATTTCCCGCAGGTCACGGCCGGTTCCCGGCTACTCCGATCGCCAAGTGTGCCCATGATCAACTGTATCGTTCGGGTGGCGTCGTAGGATGCCCCTGATACGGCGTTCAGGGCACCTGAGGAGGACGACCGATGCCCATCGCAACCCCCGAGGTCTACGCCGAGATGATCAGTCGCGCGAAGGCGAATGAATTCGCCTATCCCGCGATCAACGTCACCTCGTCCGAGACCCTCAACGCGGCACTTCGCGGATTCGCCGAGGCCGAGAGCGACGGCATCATCCAGGTCTCGACCGGTGGTGCGGAGTTCGCGTCCGGCACCAAGGTCAAGGACATGGTCACCGGCGCTGTCGCACTGGCCGAGTTCGCGCACGTGGTCGCGGCGAAGTACCCCGTCAACATCGCGCTGCACACCGACCACTGCCCCAAGGACAAGCTGGACGGCTACGTCCGCCCCTTGATCGGCATCAGCCAGGAGCGCGTCGCACGCGGCGAGAACCCGCTGTTCCAGTCCCACATGTGGGACGGGTCCGCGGTGCCGCTCGACGAGAACCTGCTGATCGCCGCCGACCTGCTCCAGGAAGCCGTCAAGGCGAAGATCATCCTGGAGATCGAGGTCGGTGTCGTCGGCGGCGAGGAGGACGGCGTCGACAACGAGATCAACGACAAGCTCTACACCACCACCGAGGACTTCCTGAAGACCGTGGAAGCACTCGGCGCGGGCGACCGCGGCCACTACCTGCTCGCCGCGACCTTCGGCAACGTGCACGGCGTCTACAAGCCGGGCAACGTCAAGCTGCGCCCCGAGGTCCTCAAGCAGGGCCAGGACGCCGTCGCTTCGAAGCTGGGCCTGGCTGCGGGCTCCAAGCCCTTCGACCTCGTGTTCCACGGCGGCTCCGGCTCGCTGCTGGAGGAGATCCACGAGTCGCTGTCGTACGGCGTCGTGAAGATGAACATCGACACCGACACGCAGTACGCCTTCACCCGCCCGATCGTCCAGCACATGTTCACCAACTACGAAGGTGTGCTGAAGATCGACGGCGAGGTCGGCAACAAGAAGGTCTACGACCCGCGCAGCTACCTCAAGGCAGCTGAAGTGGGCATGGGCGCGCGCATCGCGCAGGCGTGCGAGCACCTCAAGTCGTCCGGCCGCATGATCGCCGGCTGACGTCTTTTCGCGTGAAACGCCCCTCGAGGTTCGGGGGGCGTTTTTCGTTTTGGGTGATTGGTTTGGATGGTAAGGCTGTGGGTGGTTTTGGGCGGTAGCGCTGTAGGTGGTCAGCTCTTTTGAACGGTAGCGCTGTAGGTGATCGGGGGGCGGCCGATTTGACTCAATGCCAGTAAGTTAAGGCCGCTCAAGATCAACACGTAGCCAGGCGACCTAGGGGCCCCAAGTCAAATCGACCACACCACGACGGAACGGCCCACGACGCAAGCCTGAGCCGTTCGAGAAAGCATCAGGCGCTGAACGCCCGCCGCCGCATCCAGTAGTCCGCACCCGTCCACAAAGCGGCCAGCAGCACGAATGTCACCGCCGCCGACGGGTACAGGATCGGGGGTGCTTCCAGCCACTGCTGCTGCACCCAGATACCGCCGTACCCGATACCCGTCACCGCCGCGGATCCCAGCAGGGCGGCGGAAAGGGCGGGCAGCGAAGCCGAGTGCGCGAGGTCCACGCAGACACCGACCAGCACCAGGAACAGCGGTACGGCGGACGTGGGGAAGTCGACGCCCATGAGCACCGGCCAGACGAGGCAGCGGTAGGCCACGTAGCCGGCGGCGACGGCCGTCGCGGCCCAGCGCTTCCCGATGGTCCGCCTGGCCAGCACGAGCACGACGCCCGCGGAGACCAAGCCCCACAACGGGTACACCCAGTCGGGGATCGGCAGGGCGAAGTTGAGGACCGCGGTGCGGTCCACCGGTCGGCCGATCTGGTCCGCGGCGAACTGGAGCAGGATCGGTTCGGCGTCGGGTTTGCCCGCGTCCCACGCGCCGAGCGCGACGATGCCGTACTCCTGGTGCTGGTTGGGGAACCAGGTGTTCTCCAGGAAGAACATCCACAGCGCCGCGAGCCCGAACGTGCTCGCGCGGCCTGCCGGGTAGTACCGCAGCCAGCCGCGGATGGCGCCGGCGAGCATGATCGCGGTGCCCAGGTAGAGCAGCGCGTGCGAGCCGCTCCACGACGTGATGTCCAGGCCGTTGATCCGGTGGTTGATCAGGTCGATGGGCAGCGCGATGAGGAACACGCCGGTGCCCCACTGCATCAGCCGCAGCGCGATCCGGTCCACCCCGTAGCCGGTGAACGTGTGGAAGATCGTCAGGCCGACCACGATGACCGTGCCGACGGTGTTGAGCAGGTGCGGTGGCGCGAACTCGTCGCGCAGCCACTTGAAGTGCCACGCGACGTCCCACGACGACCCGAGCAGCTTCAGCAGCAGACCGACCAGCCAGAGCCGGTACAGCAGCCCGGCGAGCGGCGCGGGAGTCTCGCGGCCGGGTTCTCCGCGCTCCCAGTACTGGTCGCGGAACTCCGCGACACGTCCCCTTACCCCCGTGTTCACCCGAACATGATGGGGCCCCGGCGTCCCGCGTGGAAGCGAGGTCACCCCTGGTCTTTTCCGCAGCTACCCCTAGGGGGGCGCGCTGAACTGGGAAAATGCTAGTTCACCCTCTCGAACGGGTGCGGTTCGTTGCGCCGGATGGCCGAACGCGGGAAGGTGCGGCGCTGAGAACCCGCTGAGAGTTTTGAGGAGAACACCATGGGTAAGAAGCTCGTCGCGGGTGTCGTCGTGTCGGCTCTGGTGCTGGCGGTCGTGGCCATGGCGGCGAGGGTGTTCCTGTCCTGATGAGCCCCGTGGGGCACGATTACCCCATGACCAACCTCCTCGGACCGGACCCGACCCTCCTGCCCGAACGCCCGGAGGCGCAGGCCGCCTCCGACGGCGGCACCGATCCGGGCAAGATCGTGCGCGCCTACCCGGACTTCAGCGAGGCGTGGGCGCTGCTCGCGGAGCGGGCGCTCCAGTCGGGCGACCCGGTCGCCGCGTACGCCTACGCGCGCACCGGCTACCACCGCGGGCTGGACCAGCTGCGCCGGGCGGGCTGGAAGGGCTTCGGCCCGGTGCCGTGGCGGCACCGGCCGAACCAGGGCTTCCTGCGGGCGCTCGCGGCGCTGGCGCGTGCGGCCGACGAGATCGGCGAGGCCGAGGAGTACGAGCGCTGCTCGAAGTTCCTCGCCGACAGCGACCCGCAGGCACCCGCCGCACTCGGACTGAGCTGATCGATGGGCGCGGTGCGTGCGGGGCTGGTGCGGCGGCTCCAGCGGTGGCGGCGCACCGCGCTGCCGATCCTCCAGGCGGCGCTGGCCGCCGGGCTGTCGTGGTTCGTGGCCACGGCGGTGGTCGGCCACCCGCACCCGTTCTTCGCGCCCATCGCGGCGGTCGTCTGCCTCGGCGTCTCGCTGGGGCAGCGGCCCCGCCGGGTGGCGGAACTGGTCGTCGGCGTCTCGGTCGGCGTCGGCGTCGGGGACGTGCTGATCTCGCAGATCGGCTCGGGCCCGTGGCAGATCGCGCTGGTCGTGGCGCTGGCGATGTCGGCGGCCGTGCTGCTCGACGGCGGCGCGGTGATCGCCCTGCAGTCCGGGTCGTCCGCGGTGCTGGTCGCGACGCTGCTGCCGCCCAGCTCGAACGGCGGGCTCGACCGGATGGTCGACGCGCTGATCGGCGGCCTCGTCGGGCTGGCCGTGACGGCGCTGCTGCCCGCGAACCCGCTCACCATCGCGCACCGGCACGGCAAGGTCGTGCTGGGTGAGCTGTCCACGGCGCTGCGCGGCATCGCGAACGCCGTGGCCGAGCAGGACACCGTGAAGGCCGCGGGCGTGCTCGCCCAGCTCCGCAAGAGCCAGTCCGGCATCGAGGACTTCAAGGACGCGCTCGCGGCGGGCAAGGAGATCGCGACCATCGCGCCGATCCGCTGGCACCGTCGTTACGAGCTGGACCACTACCGCGAGGCCGCCGTGCCCGTCGACTACGCGCTGCGCAACACCAGGGTGCTGGCGCGCCGGGCCCTGGCTGCTCTGCGGGACGGCGAACAGGTGCCGGACATCCTCCCGGACGTGCTGCGCAGCTACGCGGACGCCGTGGACCTCCTGCGGACCGAACTGGCCCGCGGCGACCTGCCCGAGCAGGCCCGCGCGGCGGTGCGGGACGCGGCGAGCACCGCGACCACGAACGAACTCGGCGGCGACGGGTTCTCCACCAGGGTCGTGCTGGCCCAGATCCGCTCGGTAGCGGTCGACCTGCTCCAGGCGACCGGCTTGTCGCGCGCGGACGCCGTCGAGGCGCTGCCGCCGCTCACCCGAAAGCCGTGAGCGGCGGCGCGCGGCCTCAGCCCTCCGGCCGGTTCAGCACTCCCACCAGCAGCTCGTGCACGGCGGACAGGTCCTCGGGGTCCTTCAGCGCGCAGGAACCACCGGTCAGGGAGTACCACTCGTCGGCGCCCTCGTAGCGCACCTCGGTCCGCACCGTCGACCCGTCTTCGGCCAGCACGGTGCGCAGTTCGAGGTCCCCGGTGATCACGCCGACGTCGTCGGTCATGATGCCGCCGGGACCCGCGACGAGCGGTGACGAGTATTCGGCCATCAGCACCTTCCGAGCATCTCCTGCAAAGCGGTCTTCTCCGACGCGTTAACGGTAAGGGCCCACTTGTACTTCGTGCGCGTCCACATCTTCGCGTAGGTGCACCAGTACGACGTCAGCGGCGGCTTCCAGGTGGCCGGGGTCTGGTCGCCCTTGGACTGGTTCACGTTGTCCGTGACCGCGATCAGCTGCGGCCCGTCCAGGTCGTTCGCGAACTGCTGCCGCTTCGCCGTCGTCCACTGCGCCGCACCGCTGCGCCACGCCGCGGCCAGGGGCACCATGTGGTCGATGTCGATGTCGGAGGCCGCCGTCCAGGTCGCACCGTCGTAGGGCGAGAACCAGCTGCCGGACGTGGCCGCGCAGCTCGAGTTCACCACGACGTTGACCCCGTCCCGCTTGAGCACGGTCTCACGGGTGTTGCAGGCACCCGAAACCGTGATCCAGTGCGGGAAGAGGTCGCGTGAATAACCCGTCTGAGGGCCGTCCGCGGCCACGGTGAGCGCTGCCAGTTCGGTCTTGGCGGTGGCGGCGCTGGGAATGTTGGGTGGTGTCGCGCTCGCCGACGGGACGAGTCCCAGGGTGAGCGCGACGGTAGTCAGCAATGACAGGGCCGCCACACGGGCGGCATTGTTGACCGTTGACATGATTCCGACCTTCCGCTAGGGAAATCGGAATTACTGTCGGGTAGTCAAGCGGCCATAACAATGCTTTCGTGTGACACTCGAAAGAATTAGTCCGGTCTACAGTCCCCGCACCAGTCGCAGGTCCTCCGTGTGGCGGTACCACGTCCACTTGTTCATCTGCCGGGGATGGGAAAACCCGTCGGACGTCACCGCCGTCGGCAGGCAGCCGAGCTGGAACGCCCGCCCGGCCGTTTCCCTCACCTTCTGCCCGAACAGCCGCTTGTTGATCACCCGCACCACGAGCCCAGCGCCACCGTGGGCATCCGGCGTGACCTCCAGCCGGGTCGCCTGACCGCGCAGCACGTTGTCGTCGTCGCAGTAGCCGACCCCGCGCACCGGGCTGATCACGCCGAGGCCGACCAGCACGCCACCCGTGTCGTCCCGCAGGAACGGCACCTTGTCCGGATCCCCGCCCAGCGCGAGGTCGAGCGCGCGGCCCGTGTCGGTCGGCAGCCCCCACAACGCGGCCACCTCCGAGTCCGGCGACGACGGCACGTAGGCGAGCGGCACGTCCGCGACACGCTCGGCCCGCAGCAGTCTCAACACGACCGCGTTGAGGTCCGCATCGGTGCCCGCGACGACGAGACGTCGGTCACCCAAATCGGACACAATGCCGTCGACATGCGCTTTTCCCGGACGTGACGGCACCGTGACAACCTCAATACCGTCACGCTCGGTGATCATTGGCGACTCACTGTCGAGGCTGGCGTTTCCGCAGGCCAGCACGATTCCGCGCACCATCAGCTCCTGGTCTACCCTCATGCACCGGCATTGCCCTTCCCAGTCCTAACCCTTGGAGTTTCACATGCCGGCCGTCGTGCTGATCGGTGCCCAGTGGGGCGATGAGGGCAAGGGCAAGGCGACAGACCTGCTCGGAGAGCGCGTCCAGTGGGTGGTCCGCTACCAGGGCGGCAACAACGCGGGTCACACCGTCGTGCTGCCCAACGGCCAGAACTTCGCCCTGCACCTCATCCCGTCAGGCATCCTGACCCCCGGAGTGACCAACGTCATCGGCAACGGTGTCGTAGTCGACCCCGGCGTCCTCCTCGCGGAGCTGGGCGGCTTGGAGGAGAAGGGCGTGGACACCGACCGCCTGCTCATCTCCGCCGACGCCCACTTGATCATGCCGTACCACGTGGCGATCGATAAGGTCACCGAGCGCTACCTCGGCAAGGCCAAGATCGGCACCACCGGTCGCGGAATCGGCCCGTGCTACCAGGACAAGCTCGCCCGCGTAGGCGTCCGCGTCCAGGACTTGTTGGACGAGAAGATCCTGCGCCAGAAGGTCGAAGCCGCACTGGACATCAAGAACCAGATGCTGGTCAAGGTCTACAACCGCAAGGGCCTGGAAGTCGACCACGTGGTCGACACGGTGCTGGAACACGGAAGCAAGTTCGCCGGCCGCATCGCCGACACCAGACTCCTGCTCAACCAGGCGCTAGAGCGTGGAGAAACCGTACTGCTGGAGGGCTCACAAGGAACCCTGCTGGACGTCGACCACGGCACCTACCCGTTCGTCACGTCGAGCAACCCGACCTCCGGCGGCGCCTGCGCAGGCTCGGGCATCGGCCCGACCAGGATCACCACCGTCATCGGCATCCTCAAGGCGTACACGACCCGAGTCGGCTCCGGCCCGTTCCCCACGGAACTCAACGACGACATGGGCGAATACCTGAGGAAGACCGGCGGCGAGGTAGGCGTCACCACAGGCCGAAACCGCCGCACCGGCTGGTTCGACGCCGTCATCGCCCGCTACGCAGCACGCGTCAACGGCATCACCGACTACTTCCTCACCAAGCTGGACGTCCTCTCCAGCCTGGAAAAGGTCCCGGTCTGCGTCGCCTACGACATCGACGGCACCCGCGTAGACGAAATGCCCATGAGCCAGACGGACGTCCACCACGCAGTCCCCGTCTACGAAGAGCTGCCCGGCTGGTTCGAGGACATCAGCGCCTGCCGCACCTTCGACGAACTCCCGGCAAACGCCAAGGCATACGTCGAATACCTCGAGCAGATCTCCGGCGCCCGCATGTCCGCAATCGGCGTAGGCCCAGGCCGAGACCAGACCATCGTCCGCCACGACATGCTCGGCTAACAGCCGCAGCACACTCGCGGCAAACCCCAGTGACTCCCGGCTCACCACGAGCCGGGAGTCACTGCTTTGTAGCCCCAAGCCCAACAGGACCGGAACTCACCGGCCCCCGGCCCAAACTCGCCTCCGGGCCAACTGGCTTCCTGCGCGGGCCCCCGGCCCCCACATGCCCACGACGCAACCCGGACCCACGGAGTTAGAACCCACTCCCCGGCCTCACCCCGATCCTGAGCGCTTTTCATGCCGCTTGAGGTTTGTCAAGGCATCTTTCCTGCCTTGACAAACCTCAAGCGGCATCGAAACAATCGCGAATCGGGGTGAGACCGCACCACCCAAACAACCCCCGCAGGACCCCCACACACCAAAATGCTCGCACACCGAGCTATGTCACCATCCGGGACACCAGAACACGCACGTTGACTTTACGTTCCATGGGACCAAAACTCGGTCCCTTGAGTGAGCGCGAAGTACTGGTCGCTCGCCTGCACGTCGACCTCCGACGCCAGGCGAGCGCAATCTGTCGCACGCGCTGATCACCTCACCATCCGGGCACTGAAACGCCCACCCCACCTTTCCGGTCACCGCTGGGAGAAATCGTGTCGATTTCCACCACGGGTGTACTCGCACGCCCGGATGCCAAAACAACCCCGGCGCGCCCCACCCCCAAAAAACAAACCCGCCTCCCCGACCTACGCCGCTGGCTGAGCCCCCTGGCCCTACTAGCCCTATGGCAACTAGCCAGCACCAGCGGCGTACTACCACCAGACAAACTCGCCTCCCCCCTAACCGTCCTCAACTCCGCCATAGCCCTGACCGCGGACGGCCAGCTAGCCAACGCCCTCCTCGTCTCCACGACCAGAGTGGCAGCCGGCTTCGCCATCGGCGCGATCATCGGCGTAGCCCTGGGTCTCCTATCCGGCCTGTCCCGCTGGGGCGAACGCATCTTCGACCCACCGGTCCAAATGCTCCGCACCTTCCCCCACCTGGGCTTGATCCCCCTCTTCATCCTCTGGTTCGGCATCGGCGAACAACCAAAACTGGCCCTGATCGCGGCAGGCGTCGCATTCCCCCTGTACCTCAACCTCCACGCAGGCATCCGCCAAACCGACCCAGGCCTCCTGGAAGCCGGCAGGGTCCTCGGCTACACCGGCGTGGAACGCGTCCTGCACGTAGTCCTCCCCTCGGCACTCCCACAAACCCTGGTAGGCCTACGAATCTCACTGGGCGCCGCCTGGCTGTCGATCATCGTCGCGGAACAGGTCAACGCGGACGCGGGCATCGGCTACCTGATCAACAACGCGCGGGAGTTCCTCCGCACCGACATCGTCGTGGTCGGCCTCCTCGTCTACGCCCTGCTCGGGCTGGCCACGGACGGCCTGGTACGCGCACTGGAGAGGAGGCTCCTCCGATGGCAAGCGCGGTGAACATCCGAGGCCTGGTCAAGGAGTTCGGCGACCGCCGAGTCCTGGACCAGATCGACCTGGACATCGAACCGGGCGAGTTCGTCGCCCTCCTGGGCCGCAGCGGATCAGGCAAGTCGACCCTACTGAGAATCCTGGCAGGCCTGGACACCGACGTAGAAGGCACCTTCGAAGTCCCAGGCACGATCTCAGTCGCCTTCCAACAACCGCGACTCCTGCCATGGCGACGCGTGTGGCGCAACGTCTCGCTAGGACTGCGGGGCGCAAACGGCCGCGCAGTGGCCGAGAAGGCGCTGGCCGAGGTCCGACTGACCGACCACCTCAACGCGTGGCCACTGACCCTGTCCGGCGGTGAAGCGCAACGGGTCTCGCTAGCACGCGCACTCGTCCGCGAACCGGACGTGCTCCTGCTGGACGAACCATTCGGCGCCCTGGACGCGCTGACCAGGCTCGCGATGCACCACCTCGTCGACCAGTTGTGGCGCGAACACCGCCCCGCAGTACTGCTGGTGACCCACGACGTAGACGAGGCACTGCTGCTGGCCGACCGGATCCTCGTACTGGACGAGGGCCGGATCGTCGCCGAGCACCGCGTCGGGCTCGCCAGGCCGCGTCGCCGAGCCTCCCTCACCGACCTCAGGACCAGAGTGCTGTCCGACCTAGGAGTAGACGATGTCGAAGCCGCGTAGGAACCTGCTCGTCGGAGCGCTCGCCGCGGTGCTGCTGACGGCGTGCGGAACGGCGACGACCACGTCGACCACCGTCCCGCACGCCGTCAGCGCCGACGACCTGGCGAAGGTCACGCTGAAGGTCGGCGACCAGAAGGGCGGCGCGAAGTCGCTGCTCACGGCCGCGAACCTGCTCAACGACACGCCATACAAGATCGAGTGGGCCACGTTCACCTCCGGTCCACCGCTGCTGGAGGCGGCGTCGGCGGGCGCGATCGACATCGGCGCGGTCGGCAACACGCCGCCGATCTTCGCCGCCGCCGCGAACGCGAAGATCGCCGCGGTGTCGGTGATCAAGGGTGATGTCAGCAGCGACGCGTTCCTGGTGCCCGGCGACTCGCCGCTCAAGGAGGTCGCCGACCTCAAGGGCAAGAACGTCGCCGTCGCCAAGGGCAGTTCCGCGCACGGCCAGGTGCTGCTGACGCTGCGCAAAGCTGGTCTGTCCACAAAGGACGTGAACCTGAACTTCCTGCAGCCGTCGGACGCGTACGCCGCGTTCACGCAGAAGCAGGTCGACGCCTGGGCCGTGTGGGACCCCTACACCGCGCAGGCGCAGCAGGAGACGGGCGCTCGGGTGCTGGCCGACGGCACCGGCACGTCGAACGGGTACGGGTTCCAGGTCGCGGGCACGGCCGCGCTCGGCGACGCGGGCAAGAACGCGGCCGTCAAGGACTACGTGGTCCGCTACGCGAAGGCGCGGGTGTGGGCCGACACGCACCGCGAGGAGTGGGCGAAGGCGTGGTCCGCCGAGACCGGGCTCAAGATCGAGGTCGCGCGGGCCGCCGTCGACCGCGCCGGTGACCTGCCGGTCCCGCTGGACGACGTGGTGGTGAAGTCCGAGCAGGACCTGGCCGACGCGTTCACCGCGGACAAGACACTGCCCGGCAAGGTCGACTTCGCGAAGTTCGTCGACCGCCGGTTCGAAGCCGACCTGAAGGCCGCCACCGGAGGCAACTCATGAGCGTGACCACCCACTGGTTCCTGCCAACGTCCGGCGACGGCCGGACGATCGTCGAGCGGTTCCACGCGAACCGCACGCAAGGCGCTGCCGCACAACGGGAACCCGACATCGACTACCTGGCGCAGGTCGCCCGCGCCGCCGAGTCGAACGGCTTCGTCGGCGTGCTCACGCCGACCGGCACCTGGTGCGAGGACGCGTGGCTGACGACCGCCGCGCTCATCGCCGAGACGAAGACGCTGAAGTTCCTGGTCGCGTTCCGGCCCGGTGTCATCTCGCCGACGCTGGCCGCGCAGATGGCGTCGACCTACCAGCGGATCTCCAAGGGGCGGCTGCTGCTCAACGTCGTGACCGGCGGTGACGCGATCGAGCAGCAGCGGTTCGGCGACTGGCACGACCACGACCAGCGCTACGCGCGCACCGACGAGTTCCTGCACGTCGTGCGGAACGCGTGGACGGGGCAGCCGTTCGACTTCTCCGGCGAGCACTACCGGGTGGCGGGCGCGACCGTGCTGGCGTCGCCGAACCCCACACCGCAGATCTACTTCGGCGGGTCGTCCGACGCCGCCCTGCCGGTGGCCGCGCGGCACGCCGACGTCTACCTGACCTGGGGTGAGCCGCCCGCGCTGGTGGCGGAGAAGATCGGCCGCGTCCGGGCGCTGGCGGAGGCGCAGGGCCGGACGGTCCGGTTCGGCGTGCGGCTGCACACGATCAGCCGCGACACGTCCGCGGAGGCGTGGCTGGAAGCGGCGAAGCTGCTGGACGCGCTGGACCCGGAGCAGGTGCGCAGGGCCCAGTCGCAGCTCGGCGCCAGCCAGTCCGTCGGCCAGCAGCGGATGGTCGCGCTGCACGGCGGCGACCTCAGCGGAGGCGTGCGCGGCCTGGAGATCCACCCCGGCCTGTGGGCGGGCATCGGGCTCGTGCGCGGTGGAGCGGGCACAGCGCTGGTCGGCAGCCACAGCGAGGTGGCCGACCTGATCGAGGAGTACCACTCGCTGGGGGTCGAGGAGTTCGTGCTGTCGGGCTACCCGCACCTCGAGGAGGCGTACTGGTTCGGCGAGGGCGTCCGGCCGGAACTGGCCCGGCGCGGGCTGCTCGCCGACCAGCCCGAACTGGTCGCCACCCACTGACAGGTCGACGGCCTCCCCTTCCTCGCCGGGAAGGGGAGGCCGTCGTGGCTCAGCGCCGGATGGTCGAGCGCGCTTCCACCGCGGTGTCGGAGTTGTCGGTGAAGAGGCCGTCGATTCCGGTGGCGAAGAACTTCGCGTACTCGTCGAACGCGCGGCCGTAGGCGGCCGGGTCGGCCGACGACCGGTAGTCCGCGGGCAGGAACGTGTTCTCGTTGCGGAAGGTGAACGGGTGCACGACGAGGTTCGCGGCGTGGGCGTCCTTGACCAGGGACGTCGGAGTGGTGAGGAAACCGGCCGCGTCGCGCGGGATGATCCGGTCCTTCGACGGGCCGATGCCGTCGGCGTAGGTCGAGATCTCCTTGAGCCCGACGGGCTTCACCAGGTCGTCGTACGTGCGCTTGTCGCCCGCCTTGACGAAGTCGTAGGGCGCGCCGGTCGCGTTGACCAGCTGCACCAGCGGCACGCGCAGCGACCTGTTCAGCGCCTTGAGGTTCGCCACCTCGAACGACTGCACGAACACCTTGGCGTCACGGCGGTTCAGGCCGTTGCGGTTGAGCGCGTCGACCAGCTTCGGCTCCAGCGGGAGGCCGATGTCCTGGAAGTACGTGGGGTGCTTCGTCTCCGGGTAGATGCCGATGTCGCGCCGCAGCTCCCTGGACAGCCGCCGCTGGAGGTCGATGACCTCCTGGAACGTGGCGATCTCGAACCGGCCGTCGTAGAGCGTGTTGCGCGGCCGGACCTCCGGGATGCGCTCCTTGGCGCGCAACGTCTTCAGCTCGGCCAGCGTGAAGTCCTCGGTGAACCAGCCGGTCAGGGTGACGCCGTCAACGACCTTGGTCGCCTTGCGCGCGGCGAACTCCGGGTGGTCGGCGACGTTCGTCGTGCCGCCGATCTCGTTCTCGTGCCGGGTCACGAGCTTGCCGTCCTTGGTGGAGACCAGGTCCGGCTCGAAGTAGTCCGCACCCATCCGCACGGCCAGCTCGTAGGACGCGAGCGTGTGCTCGGGCCGGTAGCCCGCCGCCCCGCGGTGCCCGATGACCAGCGGACCGCGCTGGTGCTGCCACTGCTGGGCTTGCTGGTCGGGAGCCTGTGGTGCGGCGGTCGCGGTAGGCAGCACCGCGACCCCGACGAGCGCGAGAGCGGTGAGCACCGCCCCGGCCAAAACGGAACGCGCCATGGTGGTGGACCTCCTGGTGCCGGAACCGGACGGCCGCAGCCTCGTCGCGTGCGGCGTCATCCGGACCACGTTAGGAGGAATCGGCGGCCACGTCGTGGTTAACAGGAGACGACCAGTTCAGGCCCGAGCGCGCCGGTCATCTCCCCGTCGTGCCGCGGTCGATCCAGGTGCGCAGCGCCCACCACGTGTGGAGGGTGGTGAGGACGTTGGAGCGGCCGGAGTGGACGGGCTCGTTGAGGTCGACGGCGGCGAGTTCGGCCAAGCGGTCGAGGCGGTAGCGGACGGTGTTGGCGTGGACGTGCAGCACGGCAGCCGTGGCGCCGATCCTGCGGCCGTGGTCGAGGTAGCACAACGCGGTCCCGACCAGTTCGCGGTGGAACGCGCTGGTCGGGTTGAGCGGGCGCAGGAACTCGTCGGCCAGGGTGTTCGCCATCGCGGGCTGGGCCGCCAGCGCCGTTTCCGCCGCGAGGTCGGTGAGGAGGTGGACTCCGCGGGCTTCTCGTGAGGAGGCGACGGCGAGGGCCTGCGCGCACATCGGGTACATCCCGCGCAGCGATGCCAACGGGGTGGCGGGGGAGACCACGAGCAGCGGCGCGTCGTCGTCCGGCCACCGCGGTGGGTGCTGGCTCAGGCCCGCCAGTCGTCCGTCGACCAGTCCGTACACGCCGCCGAAGGGGTGCAGGCGCTGTTCGAGTGACCTCGCGTGGCTCGGGTCGGCCACCGCGGAGACCACGCAGTGGTAGCTCTGGTCGGGACGGAGCCCCACCCGGTTCAGCTCGACGGGGTCGGGGACGTCGCCGTCCGGCACCAGCAGCCTGCGCAGCACCTGGGCGTTCAGGTCACGGGCCGTGCGGGACAGCTGCAGCTCGGCGGTGTGGTAGCCGCTGATGATGTGGCGCTCGACCGCCGCGACGTAGTAGTCCACGTCCACGATGAGGTCCAGGATCGTGGTGTCGTCGACACCCGTCTCGCGGGCGAATTCCACTCCTGCCCGGATCAGTTCGGCGCGGCCCGCGTGCACGCCGCTCAGCAGGCCCGCGATCGAGACGCCCTGTGCCGCGCGGTCGGCTCCCAGCGCGAGGGCCGCGGAGAAGTCGCCGTCCCCTTGGGCGAGGTGGGCGACGCCCTCGGTGAGCAGGGTGGCGATGTGCCTGCGGTTCTCCACCTCCGGCAGGCGGGCGACCTCGGGGGAGTTCTCGCGGGCCGCCTCGACGACCCTGGTCACGACCTCGTCGGCGGCCATGGCCCCGACCACCCGCAGGGCCAGCGCGGTCATCCGCTGATCTCGCACAGCACCTCTTGGGCGTCGTTGTGGATGGGGCACAACCGGGCCCGCGGTGGTTGGTGGCCCGACCCTATCCCCGTGCCGGCACTTCCTGGTTGCCTGAATTAACGTGAATGTAATTCCGGTTTTCCGGACCAGGGAGGCCCGAGCGATGAGCTCACCCCAGATCAGCCGCCGCAACCTCCTCACCGTCGGAGGGGCGTTGGCCGCGACCAGCGCGTTGGGCATCGGCCAGGCAGGAGCGGCGCCACGGGTCGACGCGGACGTGATCGTCGTCGGATCCGGGCTCGCAGGGCTCGTCGCGACCTCCGAACTCGCCGCCGCGGGCAGGCGCGTCCTGCTGGTGGACCAGGAACCCGAGACCAGCCTCGGCGGTCAGGCCTTCTGGTCACTGGGAGGCTTGTTCTTCGTCAACTCCTCCGAGCAGCGGCTGGCGGGCATCAAGGACTCGCTCGAACTCGCCCGTGGCGACTGGTTGAACACGGCGGGCTTCGACCGCGGCGTCGACAACCCGCTGGGCGAGGACTACTGGGCGTCGCGCTGGGCCGACAAGTACCTGGAGTTCGCGGCAGGCGAGAAGCAGGCCTGGCTGTCGGGGCTGGGCATGCGCTGGGTGCCCATCGTCGGCTGGGCGGAACGCGGCGGGCAGCTCGCCGACGGACCGGGCAACTCCGTCCCCCGCTTCCACCTGACGCTGGGTACCGGCCCCGGCGTCATGGAACCCTTCGAGAAGCTCGTGCGCGCCGCGGTGGCGAAGGGGCTGGTCACGTTCCGCTTCCGCCACCAGGTCGACGGGCTCATCACCACCAACGGCGCCGTCACCGGCGTGCGCGGCAGCGTGCTGCAGCCCAGCAGCGCCTTGCGCGGCACGCCGAGTTCCCGCACCAAGGTCGGCGACTTCGAGCTGTACGCCCCCATGGTCATCGTCACCTCGGGCGGCATCGGCGGCAACCACGACCTCGTCCGCGAGAACTGGCCCGAGCGCCTCGGCTCCCCGCCCACCGAGATGCTCACTGGTGTCCCGGCATACGTCGACGGCCGGATGCTCGCCATCTCCGAGGCGGCGGGCGCCACCTTCGTCAACCGTGACCGGATGTGGCACTACGTCGAGGGCATCCAGAACTGGGACCCGATCTGGCCCGGACACGGCATCCGGATCCTGCCCGGCCCGTCGTCCATGTGGTTCGACGGCGCGGGGCAGCGGCTGCCGGCGCCATACTTCCCGGGCTTCGACACCCTCGGCACGCTCGCCCACCTGCGCGGCACCGGGCACGACCACTCGTGGTTCGTCCTGACCCAGAAGATCATCGAGAAGGAGTTCGCGCTCTCTGGCTCGGAGCAGAACCCCGACCTCACGGGCAAGAGCATCAGGGCGGTGCTGGCTCGCGCTCTCCCCGGAGCCCCTGGCCCGGTTGAGGCGTTCAAGGCGCACGGTCCCGACTTCGTCGTCGCAGACACGCTGGCCGACCTCGTCGAAGGCATGAATCGCCTCGCGCCAGAAGCACCTCTGAAGCTAGACGACCTCGAGCGGCAGATCGTTGCCCGGGACCGCGAGCTCGACAACACGTTCAGCAAAGACGCGCAGATCACGGCAATCAGGGGCGCCCGCGCCTACCGTGGCGACAAGCTGATCCGCACCGCCACCCCGCACCGGATCCTCGACCCGAAGGCTGGTCCTCTCATCGCTGTCAAGCTGCACACCCTGACCCGCAAGTCCCTTGGTGGGCTCCAGACCGACCTGTCGTCCCGCGTCATCCGCCCCGACGGGTCGCCGCTGCCGGGCCTGTATGCCGCGGGCGAGGTTGCCGGG
>JBDSAJ010000521.1:0-2702 GCA_039922235.1 Umezawaea sp. | reverse complement strand
CTCAAGATCAACACGTAGCCAGGCGACCTGCACGTGCGCGGCATCGGAAGATCAACTTGGATGCTTAACTTACTGGCATTGGTTCTTCAATCGCTGACCCAAGCCTGTGATGGGTTGAGTTCAACCGCTGACCCAAGCCCGTGGTGAGCCCGGTTTCAACCCCTGACCCCAGCCGGTGGTGGGTCGGGTTTCAGCCGTTGACTCAACCCCGACCTCTAATGCGATCCGTGTAACCGAATGGTCGCGCTTGCCCGTCGTACTTCTGCGTTCGCGTGTCCAGGCAGCAGGTCGTCCAGGAATCCGTAAGCCCGCAAATCCCCTTCCTCCCTCTTCCCCACTGTCCGCCACCAAGCGGCGATATCTCCCCATCCCGGCGCTGACAACGACCCGCCGAAATGCTGTACCGACAAAGCCGCGCAGAGGTTGGCGAAGCGGACTCGGTGTTCCAGTGGCCAGCCGGCCAGGGTTCCCAGTACGAAGCCCGCTCCGAAGACGTCCCCTGCCCCGGTGGAGTCCAGCGGGGCCACGTTGAGGCCTGGGACGTCTGCTTTTTCGCCGGTGGAGGAGTCGTAGGCGAATGCTCCGCCGCCGCCACGGGTGACCACGACTACCGGCACGTGTTCGGCCAGGGCGACGGCTGCCTCTTCGGCCGTGTCCTTGCGGGTGTAGTGGGTGGCTTCCTTGTCGTTCGGGAGGAAGAAGTCGTAGCCGTCCAGGCGCTTGAGCACGGATGGTGCCCAGGCCTCGGTTCGGTCCCAGCCGATGTCGGCGAACAGCAGGGCGCCTTGGTCCTTGGCGCGCGCCACCCACTTCTCTTCTTCCGGCTGGATGTGCACGAAGGCCGCTCGTGTCGTGGGCGGGTCGGCCAGGAGTTGGTCCGCCGAGACCGGTGGTCGGTGGCCGTGGGTGACCATGCTGCGGTCGTTCTCCATCGCCATCGAGACGGTGACCGGGGAGTGCCAGCCGTAGAACCGGCGGCAGAACGTGAGGTCGACTCCCTCCTGTTCGGACAGCGTTTCCCAGCAGAAGTCGCCGTACACGTCTTCACCGAAGGCGGCTGCCAACGCCGTGCGCAGTTGCAGCCTGCTCAGCGCGACAGCGAGGTTGGCGATGCCGCCGGGGCAGGAGCCGAGGCCTTCGGCCCACACCTCGGTTCCTGCGGCGGGTGGCCTGGGCAGGCCGGTGAAGATGATGTCGAGGAACACCGTGCCCGACAACAGCACGTCGAAGGCCGGCGGTTCGGCGGTCGTCATCCCCCAACGATGCCGGCTGGCGGTGGATTAGCCGTCGATCGACGCCAACATCTCGCGCAATCTGGCGAGGGCTCGGTGCTGGGCGACTCGGACGGCGCCGGGCGTCGAGCCGACGGCGTTGGCGGTTTCCTCGGCGGTGAGGCCGACGGCTACGCGGAGCACGATGATCTCGCGCTGGCGGTCCGGGAGGCGGTGCAGCATCTGCACGACGGTCTCCATGGTCTCGCCGTTCACGGCGCGCTGCTCGGGGCCCGCTTCCAGGGTTGGGCAGTCGGGGAGTTCGGGCACGACTTCCGAGCGGCTGCGGACGGCTCGGCGGCGGGCGTCGGCGACCTTGTGGGCGGCGATGCCGTAGACGAACGCGAGGAACGAGCCGGGCTCGTAGCGGTACTTCGACAGCGCCGAGACGACGGCCAGGCAGACTTCCTGGGCGATGTCCTCGGCGGACACCAGCGTGCGCTCACGGCTGCCGACACGGGCGCGGCAGTAGCGCAGCACCAGCGGCTGGATGCGGGCCAGCAGTTGGTTCACTGCGCGGCGGTTGCCCGCGAGGGCCTGGTCGACGATGTCGACCAACTCCGCCTCGACGAGCCATTGGGTGCTCACGACGGGGGCGGCGGACCCCGTGATCAACCGGACGTGGGGCCGACCGACCGGGTCTGCGTCGCCGTTCGTGCCGATGCCGAACTCGACATCGGCACGAACAGACGATGGATGGGCCATCCGGCGACCTCCTCACTGCAGCGTCCCGGCATTGCCCGGCTCACAGGAGAGGAGTCCCCAGTCGTGCCGCTGATACCGCTCCCTCAAAGCTGACCACGAAGATGGGCCGAAAGGCCTCACGTGTACCCGGTCGGGTAGACACGTCGACCGAACGGCCTAGCCGGTCAGGCTTTCACGTAGGCGAACTGCCGGACGTCGAGGTAGCCCACCCGGAACCCCGCCTCGGAGTAGGCGAGGTAGAACTCCCACATCCGCTTGAACGTCTCGTCGAACCCGAAGCCGTTGATGTCGTTCCACCTGGTCAGGAACGTTTCACGCCACTGCCGCAGGGTCTCGGCGTAGTCAAGGCCGAAGGCGCGGGACGCCTCTTGGCGCAGCCCGGTGTGCTCGCGGACGGTCTTGTCGATCGCCTGCACCGAGGGGATCAGGCCGCCGGGGAACACGTACTTGTGGATCCACGTGTAGCTCCGCGCGCTCGCCAGCATCCGGTCGTGCGGCATCGTGATGGCCTGCAGCCCGACCCGCCCGCCGGGCACCAGCACCCGGTCGAGCACGCCGAAGTAGGTGGGCCAGTACTCGGCGCCGACGGCCTCGATCATCTCGACGCTGACCACGGCGTCGTACTCCCCGCGCTCCTCGCGGTAGTCGCGCAGGTGGATGTCGACGCGGTCGGACAGCCCGGCGTCGGCGACCCGCCGCTGGGCGAGCTTGCGCTGCTCGGCGGAG
>JBDSAJ010000520.1:0-8017 GCA_039922235.1 Umezawaea sp. | reverse complement strand
GGCGCCCCGTGGGCGGTCTTCTCGCTCAACGCGGTCACACCGTCACCCCGTGAAGATCGTCTTGGCCTGCTCGGCCATGCCCTTGAGCACGGTGTCGATGTCATCCGGGTTCTGGATGAAGGCGTTCAGGCCGTTGGTCGCCGCGTCGCTGGCGAAGCGCGGGTCGGTGTCGCGGTCGAGGAACTGCGTGATGTGCTTGGCGCTCTTGATGACCTCGACGGACTTCTTCTGCAGCGTGCTGTACCCGGAGGTGTCGGCCTTGGAGCTGGTGGCGATCGCCGACGGGTCGGCCTTGAGATAAGCCAGCTGCGTCTCGGGCTTGGACAGGTACTCCAGCAGCTTCTTCGCACCCTCGGGGTTGCTCGGCTTCTTCGCCATCATGTAGCCGTCGATGGGCGCTTCCACCGTGTCCTGGCCGAACTCGGAGTTGATCTCCGGGAACGGGAAGAAGTCGAGGTCCTCCTCCTGGCCCTTGAACTGCTGGCCGACGAACGAGCCGAGCAGGTACATGCCCGACTTGCCCTGCTGGACGCTCTGCGCGGCTTCCTGCCACTCGCGGCCGAGCCCGTTCGGCTGGTGGAACGGCAGCAGGCGCTTCCAGGTGTCGAACACGTCGCGCACCTTCTTGCCCTGCCAGTCCTCCTTGCCCGCCATCAGGTCGACGTGGAACTGGTAGCCGTTGGTGCGGAAGTTGAGCTGGTCGAACGTGCCCATGCCGGGCCAGCCCTGCTTCTGCGCGAAGGCGATCGGGTCCAGTCCGTCGGCCTTCATCTTCGTGGACAGCGCGACGAACTGGTCGAGGGTCTTCGGGACCTCGTAGCCCTTCTGCTTCCACACGCTCTTGAGGTAGAACACGCCCCACGGGTACTGGGTGAACGGCACGAAGTACTGCTTGCCGTCCTTGGCGGTCGACGCCTCCTTGAGGGCGGGCGAGTAGTTGTCGCCCAGCGTGCCCCACAGGTCGGACATGTCCCCGGTGAGGCCCTTCTCCGCGAAGAAGCGCATCCGGTAGCCGGCGAACCAGGCCAGCACGTCGTCGGGCTTGCCCTGGAGGTAGTTGTTGATCTGCTCCTGGTACTGCTCGTGCTGCTTGGTGTTGATCGAGACCTTCAGGGCGTCGGTGTCGAAGCCCTTGAGCGCCGCGGTGATCGCGTCCTTCGGCACCTGGTCGGACAGGTTGTTGCCGAACGTGACCGTGCCGTTCGCCGCGCCGGAGCCGGAATCGGAGCCGCCGCAGGCCGCGAGGCCCGGCACCGCCGCGATGCCTGCGGTCATCAGCAAGCCTCGGAGCACGGCCCTGCGGCCGAGGAGGGGGTGCATGGACTGGGAACTGGGCGTGTACCGGACCATCGTTGCTCCTGTGAACACTCGATCAAACCAACCGAACACTGAGTCAAACAAAGTTGCGCATAATGTTGCGTCCGACACACTTGGTGTCAAGGTCCGTTACGAAGCCGTTAACCAGCTACAACGCTGTGAAGAACAGGCTGGTTACCTGGTGCAACGTTGTAAAAACCCGGTCCCGCAGGTGTTGGGTGGTCGGAAAAAGTCCAAACAGACCCGAACGAAGGATCTTGTTGGAGTATGTTGACGTTGCGGGCATGTTTCAGCCACCCTTGCGGCTATGACGACTTGGCCCACTGGCGTTGACGGCTTGGCTTGGGGTGCGGACTACAACCCGGAGCAGTGGCCCGAAGAGGTGTGGGCCGAGGACGTGGAACTCATGCGCCGGGCCGGGGTGAACCTGGTCAGCGTCGGCATCTTCTCGTGGGCGCTGATCGAGACCTCCGATGGGAAGTACGAGTTCGACTGGCTCGACCGCGTGCTCGACCTGCTCCACGAGGGCGGCATCCGGGTCGACCTGGCGACCGCGACGGCTTCGCCGCCGCCGTGGCTGACCACGGCGCACCCCGAGATGCTGCCGCAGCGGGCGGACGGCGTCCGCTACACCCACGGGTCGCGCCAGGAGTACTGCCCGACCTCGCCGGTGTACCGCGCGAAGTCCGTGGCGCTCGCGACCGCGATCGCCGAGCGCTACCGCGACCACCCCGCCCTGGCCGCCTGGCACGTCAACAACGAGTACGGCTGCCACGTCTCCAAGTGCTACTGCGACAACTGCGCCGAGGAGTTCCGCCTCTGGCTGCAACGGCGCCACGGCGACCTCGACACGCTGAACGAGGCGTGGGCGACGGCGTTCTGGAGCCAGCACTACTCGGCGTGGGAACAGGTCCTGCCGCCGCGGGTGACGCCTGCGCTCGCCAATCCGGGACACCTGCTGGACTTCGACCGGTTCTGCTCGGACGCGCTGCTGGAGCTGTACAAGGCCGAGCGCGACGTCCTGCACGCGCTCACCCCCGGCGTGCCGGTGACCACGAACTTCATGGTGGGCTGGACCTTCGGCGCGCTGGACTACTGGTCCTGGGCGCGCGAGGTCGACTTCGTCTCCAACGACCACTACACCCGCTCGGAGAGCGACGACCGGCACGTCGAGCTGGCGATGGCCGCGGACCTGACCCGCGGCCTCGCGGGCGGGCGGCCGTGGCTGCTGATGGAGCACTCGACGTCGGCGGTCAACTGGCAGCCCCGCAACATCGCCAAGCTGCCCGGTGAGCTGCGACGGCACTCCTTCGGGCACTTCGCCCGCGGCGCCGACGGCACGCTGTTCTTCCAGTGGCGCCAGTCGCGCGCGGGCGCCGAGCGCTACCACTCGGCGATGGTGCCGCACGCGGGTGCCGAGACCAAGGTGTACCGCGAGGTGTGCGAGGTCGGGGCCGAGTACGGCCTGCTCGGCGAGCTGCTCGGGTCCACTGTGGACGCTTCCGTGGCGATCGTCTACGACTGGCAGTCCCACTGGCTCTCCGGCCAGCCCGCGCACCCCACCGCGGACTTCTCCTACCAGGACACCGTGTTCGGGCTGTACCGGGCGCTGTGGGCCGCGGGCGTCACGGTCGACTTCGTACCGCCGTCCGGCGATCTCTCGCCGTACCGGCTCGTCGTCGTGCCCGCGCTCTGCTCCGTGTCCGACGCCGACGCGGGCGCGCTGGCCGACTACGTCGACGGCGGCGGGAACGTGCTGGTCACGTACATGTCCGGCCTCACCGACGAACGCGGCCACGTGCGGCTCGGCGGCTACCCCGGCGCGTTCCGCGACCTGCTCGGCGTGTGGACCGAGGAGTTCTTCCCGCTGCGCGAGGACGAGCTCGTGCGGCTGGACGACGGCGGGGTCGCGGGCGTGTGGACCGAACTGCTGCACCTGCGGGGTGCGGAGGCCGTGTCGACCTACGTCGACGGGCCGCTGCCGGGCGTGCCAGCGGTGACCCGGCGGCAGCACGGCGCGGGTACGGCCTGGTACCTGGCCTGCGGGCTCGTCGATGACGGTCTGCGACGGGTCGTGGACGCGGCGCTGGAAGGCGCGGGCGTGACCGGGGAACCCGGCGTGGAGATCGTTCGCCGACGCGGTCAACAGCGGGATGGCGAACCCGTATCGTGGCTGGTTGCGATCAACCACGCGGCACAGGACGCCGAAGTGGCCGCGACCGGCGTCGAACTCCTGTCCGGCGTCCGCGTCGATGGCCGGCTGGTGGTTCCGGCCGGAGCGGTCGCCGTTGTGAGGGAGATGGTGTGACGTGCTGGCTCGGCAACGACAAGCCGTGATCTTAGAGGAGATCCGCCGGACCGGCGCGGTCCGCGTGAGCGACCTGGTCGTCCGGCTCGGGGTCTCGGACATGACGGTCCGCCGCGACCTGGACGTGCTGGCCTCGCGCGGAGTCATCGAAAAGGTCTATGGCGGCGCGACCTCCGTGGTCGGGCGCAGCACGGACGAGCCGGGGTTCGAGGCGAAGTCCGTGCGGCAGCTCCCGGAGAAGGAGTCCATCGCCCGGCAGGCGGCGGCGCTGGTCCGGCCCGGCACGGCGATCGGGCTGTCGGCGGGCACCACGACGTGGACGCTCGCGCGGTTCCTGGAGGACATCCCGGACCTCACCGTCGTGACGAACTCGATCCGGGTCGCGGACGTGCTCCAGCAGGGCGGGCGCACGGACCGCACGGTCGTGCTGACCGGCGGCGTGCGGACGCCGTCGGACGCGCTGGTCGGGCCGGTCGCGGTCCAAGCGCTCCGGTCGCTGCACCTGGACGTGGTGTTCCTCGGCGTGCACGGCATGGCCGAGCGGTCCGGGTTCACCACGCCCAACCTGAACGAGAGCGAGACCGACCGCGCACTGGTGGACGCGGCCGGACGCGTGGTGGTCGTCGCCGACCACACCAAGTGGGGCACGGTCGGCATCTCCACGATCGCCGATCTCGACGAAGCGGATGTACTGGTCACCGACGAGGGCCTGGCGGACGACGCCAAGGCCATCCTCGCTGAACAGGTCGGGGAACTCGTGCTCTCGCACGTGCCCGGAAGGGGAGAGGAACTCGCGTGAAGGAAGCGTTGCGGCGGACCGCGGCGAAACTGGCGGATGGTCGCGAGATCATCTACTTCGACGACACCGCGGACGCGCCACCGCGCACGGCGGTGGACACGAGGGACCTGCCGGAGTCGCTGCCGCAGTCGGAGGTCCGCCGCGACCCCCTGACCGGCGAGTGGGTGGCGATGGCGGCGCACCGCCAGACCCGCACGTACAAGCCACCAGCCGACCTGTGCCCGCTGTGCCCGACGGCGCCGGGCAAGCCGACGGAGATCCCTGAGGCGAGCTACGACGTCGCGGTGTTCGAGAACCGCTTCCCGTCGTTCGCCGAGCACGTGCCGGACGTTCCGTCCACTGTGGACGGAATGGACATGGTCGCGCGCGCCGCGGGCCGCGGGCGCTGCGAGGTCGTGTGCTTCACGTCCGACCACAACACGTCGTTCGGCCAGCTCACCCCGCACCGGGTGCGGACCGTCGTCGACGTGTGGGCCGACCGGACCGAGGCGTTCGCGGCGATTCCCGGTGTGGCGCAGGTGTTCCCGTTCGAGAACCGCGGCGAGGAGATCGGCGTAACGCTGCACCACCCGCACGGCCAGATCTACGGGTACCCGTTCATCACGCCCAAGACCGAGCGGATGCTGTCCGTCGCGGGCGAGTACTTCGCCGAGCACGGCAGGCACGTGATGGGCGACGTGCTGGCGGCCGAACGCGCCGCGGGCACCCGGATCATCGCCGAGGGCGAGCACTGGACGGCGTTCGTCCCCGCCGCCGCCCGCTGGCCGGTCGAGGTCCACGTGGTGCCGCACCGCCAGGTGGCGGACCTGCCCGCGCTCACCGACGCCGAACGTGACGACTTCGCCCACCTCTACCTGGAGGTGCTGCACCGCATGGACGCCCTGTACGACCGGCAGCTGCCCTACATCGCGGCCTGGCACCAGGCACCCGTGCACACCGGCCGCGACCTGTCGTGGCTGCACCTGGAGCTGTTCTCGGTGCTCCGCACGAAGGACAAGCTGAAGTACCTGGCGGGTTCCGAGTCCGGCATGGGCGTGTGGATCAACGACGTGACGCCGGAGCAGATCGCGGAGCGGTTGAGGGGCTGAGGGTTCGGGCGCAGGGCGGGCATGACGACGAAGACCGCGACGTATGGCGGTTGTTCCTTGTCCTGCTTCCCAGCGCAGGGGACGCGCGGCCTGCGGCCGCGAGGCTCCTGATTACTCACACCTGATGCCCAGGTGCGTTTAAGCCTCCTCTCAGGAGGGCACCGCAGAGTATGGGTATGACCGAGAACAACCACGGTGCCGCCGAGGACCAGCCTCAGCCCGAGGCGCCGCAGCCGCCGCAGCAGACCCCCACTGCCGTGCCGAGCGAGCAGCCCAGCCCGTGGGCTGCCAACGCTCCTGTCACCCCACCGCAGGAGCAGTGGCAGCCGACTCCCGGTCCCGCCCACGCCGGTTTCCAGCAGCAGGGTGCTGGACAGCCGGACCCCGGCCAGCCAGGCGCTTTGCAGGGGGCGCCTGGCCAGCCGGGGACACCTACCTCCCAGTTCGGCCAGCCGAGCCAGCAGATCCCGACCGGGCCGTACTACGCCCCGCCCGGCATGCCCTACCCCGTTCCGCCCCAGCAGCAGCGCAAGGCGGGCCGCGGCCGGGTCGTGGCCGGGGTGACCGCGGCGGTGCTCGCGGTCGGCGCGCTGTCCGGTGGCATCGGCGGCTACATCGGCTACCAGGCCGCGGTGGACGCGCAGCCGGTGGTCAACTCGCTGAGCGCCCCCAGGGCCGCCCAGCAGAGCAACAACGCCCCGGCGGGTTCCATCGAGAGCGTCGCCGAGAAGGTGCTGCCCTCGGTGGTGAAGCTGCAGCTCTCCGGCGGTGAGGGCTCCGGCATCATCATCAGCTCGGACGGCTCGATCCTCACCAACAACCACGTGGTCGAGGGTGCCGCGGCGGGCGGTCAGATCCAGATCGTGTTCCAGGACGGCAAGACCGCGACCGCCACCATCGTCGGCCGCGACCCGTCGTCGGACCTCGCGGTGGTGAAGGCGGCCAACGTGAGCGGCCTGCCGACGGCGGAGCTCGGCAACTCGTCCGACCTCAAGGTCGGCCAGCAGGTCGTGGCCATCGGGTCGCCGTTCGACCTCCAGGGCACCGTCACGTCCGGCATCGTCAGCTCGCTGAACCGACCGGTCCGGGCGGGCGGCGACCAGGGCACGCAGGCTTCGGTGATGGACGCCATCCAGACCGACGCGGCGATCAACCCCGGCAACTCCGGCGGTCCGCTGGTGAACATGCAGGGCCAGGTCGTCGGCATCAACTCCGCCATCTACAGCCCGAACACCACGTCGCAGTCACAGGGTGGCTCGGTCGGCATCGGCTTCGCCATCCCGATCGACCAGGCGCGGCGCACGGGCAAGGAGATCACCGACACCGGCAAGGCCACGCAGACCGTGCTCGGCGTGTCGGTGAAGGACAACGACACCGGCGGTGCGCTGGTCAGCGAGGTCACCGCGGGCGGCGCGGCCGAGAAGGCGGGCCTCAAGGCCGGTGACGTGATCAACAAGTTCGACGACCGCACGATCGACACGTCCGACGCGCTGGTCGCCGCGGTCCGCTCGAAGGCGCCCAACGACAAGGTGAAGCTCACCGTCGGCACCGACAAGACCGTCGAGGTCACCCTCGGCAGCCAGGTCGACGAACCGAAGTAACCGCCAGCTCCCGGCGCGATTGCCCCTCGCGCCGGGCACGGGTCCCCGGCGCGGGAGCAGGAACGCAGGGAGAGCGAGCTTCCCGGCGACAGGAACCCGTACCCCCGGCCGCTTCTGACAGGAACCCCTCACCTGTCAGGACGCGGCCGGGGTTTTCTTCTTGGTGGCGACCAGTCCGGCGACACCGACGACGATCCACACGACGGCGAGCGCGACCAGCAGCCCCGCCAGGTACGGGCGGTCGTGCAGACCCGGCGTGACGGGTCCGGAGAAGGACCGCCACAGGTACGGGATCGACAGCACCACCAGGGTTCCGCTCACCACCAGCCCGGTGCCGACGGGCGTTCGCCACGGCTTCGGCAGGACCCGCGCGACCACCACACCGCCGACGCCCACGAGTGGTGCGAGCAGGGCGTCGTGCACGATCGGCCCGCCCACCAGCCAGCCGCCCAGCGACAGCGGGCTGTCGAGCAGCGCGGGCAGCAGTTCCACCGCGCCCCACCCGATCAGAACGATCCCGACGGCCCCGATGACCCACCTCATCACAGCACCTCCAGCCGGGAGACCCACTTGGTCTGGAGCACACCGGGCCTGCTGGGCGCGATGATCCGGCACGGGTAGCCGTGGTCCAGCGACAGCACCTCGCCGTTCATCCGCAACGCCAGCAGCGTCAACGGGTCCGCGGTGTGCGTGCCGGGCAGGGTCGTGGACCGGTAGAGCCCGCCCTTCTCCAGCGACTCCACCCGGACCGCGCTGCCCGCCGGCGCACCGGCCTTCTTCAGCAGGTCCGCGACCGGCACGCCCGTCCACGTCGCGACGGCGCTCCAGCCCTCGACGCACGCGATCGGCAGCTCGGCGGTGGTCTGCGGCATGGCGTTCAGCTCGGCCAGGCCCAGCTCCAGGT
>JBDSAJ010000519.1:0-14221 GCA_039922235.1 Umezawaea sp. | reverse complement strand
GATCCCAGTGCTCCCGGCGAACGCCTGCTCGAACGGCTGATCGGCCCGACCAGCCGCGACCTCGCCCGCAAGCTGGCCGCGCTGGGCACGCCCGCGCGGACGAGTTTTGGGCCTGGGACGCACTACTGGCCGTCCTGGCAGCGTGAGCTGACCCGATCATGGCCGTTCCTGATCGACGCACTCACCTAGGGCACAAGTAGACCGCCTGATTTATAAATTCGTCACAAAGTCGACCCCGGAACCTGTAATCGGTGACGAGAACCCAGCGGTGGGCGTCCGGGTCCGTTGTGCGGGTATTGGGCCGCGAGTAGCTTCGGCGCTCATTGATGCGTGGATTTGGGATGCTTTCGAGTTTGGAGCACCATGACTGTCGCTGGCACCGATTTCCGGGACGGATTCGAACTGCTGACCGAGGCGCTGTCCCGGCACGCCGAGTTCGAGACACCCGCGTTCACCTTCGTCGACTACGGGTCGCAGCGCGAGGGTTCGGCCGGCACGATCACCTGGGCCGAGCTCGACCGGAGAGCGCGGGCGGTCGGCGCCCTGCTGGCCAGGACCACCAGACCCGGCGAGCGGGTCGCGTTGCTCTGCCCGCAGAACCTCGACTACGTGATCGGCTTCCTCGGGGCGCTGTACGCGGGCACGATCGCCGTGCCGCTGTTCGCCCCCGAGGCCCACTCGCACGCCGAGCGGCTGATCGGCGCGCTGGCCGACTGCGCCCCGGAGGTGTGGCTCACGTCCACGTCGGCCCTGCCCGCCGTGACCGAGCTGCGCGACCGACATCCCGTGCCCCGGCCGAAGCAGCTGTTCGCGGTGGACACCGTGGACAGTGCGCCGGCCGACGACTTCCGGCCGGTGCCGGTGACCGCCGACGAGCCCGCCTACCTGCAGTACACCTCGGGTTCCACCCGCCGCCCCGCCGGAGCGGTGATCACCCACCGCGCGGTGATGGCGAACGTGCGGCAGGCCGAAGCCGCCTTCGGCGTCGAGCAGAGCACGGTCAGCGTCGGCTGGCTGCCGTTCTTCCACGACATGGGGCTGATCCAACTGGTGTGCCTGCCGGTGGTGCTGCGCTGCCACTCGGTGTTCACCACACCGGCCGCGTTCACCCGCAGACCGACCCGGTGGCTGCGGATGCTCGCCGCCCACCCGAACGTGCTCACCGCCGCGCCGAACTTCGCGTACGAGTACGTCGCGAGCAAGATGGCCGCCGACACCGACCTGGACGGGCTGGACCTGAGCGGGGTCAAGGTGGCCATCAACGGCAGCGAGCCGGTGCGGGCCGTCACCATCACCGAGTTCGCCGCGGCCACCAGCCGGTTCGGCTTCGCGGCCTCGGCACACCGGCCTTCCTACGGGCTCGCCGAGGCGACGGTGTTCGTGAGCACGATGCCGAACGGCAGCGCTCCCCGGTTCGCGGTGCTCGACCGCGAAGGGCTGGGCGAGGGCCGGGCCGTCGTCGCCGACCCCGCCGACGAGCGCGCGGTCACGCTGGTGTCCGCGGGCCGGTCGGTCGGGCAGCACGTGCGGGTCGTGGACGCCGAGCGCGGCCAGGTCGTCCCGGACGGCACCGTCGGCGAGATCTGGGTGCACGGGCCGAACGTGGCCTCGGGCTACTGGCAGCAACCCGACGCGACGGAGCAGACCTTCGGCGGCAGGCTCACCGACGCCGAGGACCTGCCTTCCTCTGCGCTCCCTTCCTCTGGATGGCTGCGCACCGGGGACCTGGGCGTGATCCACGAAGGGGACCTGTTCGTCACCGGCCGGATGAAGGACATGATCATCATCGACGGCCGCAACCACTACCCGCACGACATCGAGGCGACCGTGCAGGAGTCGCACCCGGCGATCAGGCGGGACCGGCTCGCGGTGTTCGGCGTCGAGCGGGACGGCCACGAGGTCCCCGTCGTGGTCGCCGAGCACTCCCAGCACGTCTCCGCCGGTGACCTCGACTTCGACGAGATCGGCCGAGTCGCGCGGGCCGCGGTGTCGCGCCACCACGACCTGCGGCTGTTCGACTTCGTGCTGGTGCGCCCCGGCCTCGTGCCACGCACGTCCAGCGGCAAGATCGCGCGGTCGGCCGCCCGCGCCGCCTACCTCTCCGGCGCCCTCGCCGCCGTCAGGAGCGTGCGGTGAACCCGAACCGGTTGCGGGACTGGCTGATCCGCTCGATCGCGGGCACCTGCGGGGTCGAACCGTCCGAAGTGGACGTCGACCGCCCGCTGCGGGACTACGGCCTGACCTCGCGGGAATCACTCCAGCTGACCGGCGAACTGGAGGACCTGCTCGACTTGGTGGTGCCCACGAACCTGCTGTGGCAGCACCCGACGATCACCGACCTGGTCTCCGCGCTGCTGGACCAGCCGGACGCGGAGAAGCACCCGACCACCACCGCCGAGACAACTTCCGGGCCCACCGCCGCCGCCGAGCCGATCGCCGTGATCGGCATCGGGTGCCGGATGCCGGGCGGGGTGCGCGGTCCCGACGACTTCTGGCGCCTGCTGATGGCCGGTGGCACCGGGATCACCGAGGTGCCGGACGGGCGGTGGGAGCAGTTCGGTCCCGGCACGGCCGACCACGCGGAGCGGTTGTCGCAGACCACCAGGTTCGGCGGTTTCCTCGACGACATCGGCCTGTTCGACGCCGACTTCTTCGGCATCTCCCCGCGCGAGGCGCGCACCATGGACCCGCAGCAGCGGCTGCTGCTCGAAGTCGCCTGGGAAGCGCTGGAACACGCCGGACTCGCACCGGACCGGTTGCGTGGCAGCGCGACCGGGGTGTTCGTCGGCATCAGCGGCAACGAGTACAGCCACCTCACGCTCGACGACGCGAGCCGGGTCGACGCGTGGTCGGTGACCGGCTCCGCGCTCAGCGTCGCCGCGAACCGGCTGTCCTACCTGCTCGACCTGCGCGGCCCGAGCGTCGCGGTGGACAGCGCCTGCTCGTCCTCGCTGGTCGCCGTGCACCTGGCGGTGCAGAGCCTGCGCTCCGGGGAGAGCGGGATCGCCTTGGCCGCTGGCGCGAACCTGTTGCTGGGCCCTGGGATCACGGCGGGCTTCGACCAGATGGGGGTCACCGCGCCGGACGGGCGGTGCAAGACGTTCGACGCCGCGGCGAACGGCATCGCCCGCGCCGAAGGCGTCGGCGTGGTCGTGCTCAAGCCGCTGCGGGCGGCCGTCCGCGACGGCGACCGGGTGTTGGCCGTGCTGCGTGGTTCCGCGGTGAACTCCGACGGCCGTTCCAACGGTCTCACCGCACCCAACCCACAAGCGCAGCGTGCCGTGCTGCGCACCGCGTACGCCGCGGCGGGGATCGACCCCGCCGAGGTGGACTACGTCGAGGCGCACGGCACCGGGACGGAGCTGGGCGACCCGATCGAGGCGAGCGCGCTCGGCGCGGTGCTGGGCGCGGGACGTCCGGCGGACCGGCCGCTGGTGATCGGCTCGGTCAAGACGAACATCGGGCACCTGGAGGCGGCGGCCGGTATCGCGGGCCTGATCAAGGTCGTGCTCGCGCTCGCGAACCGCCGCATCCCGGCCAGCCTGCACTTCACCGAGCTCAGCCCGCACATCGCGTTCGAGGACCTGCGGCTCGAAGTCGCCGCCGACCAGCGCCCGTGGCCGGATCGCGGTCGCCCCGCTCGCGCGGGGGTGTCCGGTTTCGGGTTCGGTGGCACCAACGCCCACGTGGTCGTCGAACAGGCCCCGCCCGCCGTCCCGGCCACGGGCGGCCTGGACCGACCGGGCCAGTTCGTGCTGGCCGCGCCGTCCGAGACGAGGCTGCGGCGAGCGGCGGACCGGCTGGCCGACTGGCTGACCGACGCCGACGAGCACGTCGACCTGGCCGACGTGGAGCACACGACCGCGCGGCGGGCCAGTGGCCGCAGCCGGGCCGTGGTGACCGCCCGCACCAGCGAAGAACTGGTGGCCGGGCTGCGCGCGGTAGCGCGGGCGCACGACACGACCCCCGGTGTCGCGATCGGCACGCGTGACCGGCTCGGCCCCGGTCCGGTGTGGGTGTTCTCCGGTCTGGGCTCGCAGTGGGCCGGGATGGGCCGCCTGCTGCTGGCCGCGGAGCCGGCATTCGCCGAGGCCGTGCACGAGATCGACGAGCTGATGTTCGCGGAATCCGGGATATCGCTGCGGAAGGCGCTCGACAGCGGGGCCGAGGTGGAGACCTTCAGCGAGCTGCAGCCGGTGGTCTTCGGGCTGCAGGTGGCGCTGGCCCGGTTGTGGGAGCACTACGGCGTGCGGCCCGCCGCGGTGATCGGGCACTCGCTCGGCGAGGTGGCCGCGGCGGTCGTCGCCGGGGCGATCCCGCTCGCGGACGGCGTGCGGATCGCGGTCCGCCGAGCGCGGTTGCTGGCCGACACCGCCGGTGTGGGCGCGATGGCCGTGCTGGAGCTGGGAGCCGCCGAGATCTCGGCGCTGCTCGCCGACTACCCCGACGTCGACCTCGCGGTGTTCAACTCCCCCAGCCAGACCGTCGTCGCCGGCCCCGTCGACCAGGTGCACGCGCTGGTGGAGGTGGTCGAGCGACGCGGTCTGCTGGCGCGGCTGGTCAAGTCGACGGTGGCCGGGCACTGCGCGCTGGTCGAGGACGTCTCGGTCGCGCTGCGCGCCGAACTGCCCGACCTCGACTCCCGACCGCCCGCGGTCCGGGTCTACCCCACGGCGGCCGAAGGCCCGGTCGCGTTCGACGCCGACTACTGGGTCGCCAACGTCCGGCAGCCCGTTCGCTTCACCCAGGCCGTCGCCACCGCGCTGGCCGACGGGTTCTCCACCTTCGTCGAGATCTCCCCCCACCCGGTGCTGCTGCACGCGATCACCGAGACGGCCGCCGCCCAGGACGTCGACGTGACCGTGCTCGGCACGCTGCGCCGCACGGACGACGAGGTCTGGCAGTTCCACGCCAACCTCGGCGCGCTGCTGGCGATCGACGACACGCCGAGGCCGACCGCGGGCGCCCTGCTGGACCTGCCCACGACCGCGTGGGAGGACACCGAGCACTGGGTCGCGCCGGTCGGCAGTTCCGTGCCCGCCAACGCGCACCCGTTGCTGGGCGCGCACATCGAGACCCCGGAGAGCCGGACCCACCTGTGGCACAACGATCTCGGCACGCTGAGCCAGCCATGGCTGGCCGACCACCGGATCGGCGGACGGCCGGTGCTGGCGGGCGCGTGCTACGTCGAGATGGCGTACGCCGCGGCGTCCACCGCACTCGGCTGCGCGCCCGAACGGCTGGTGCTCACCGGTCTGACGCTGTACCAGCCGTTGCCGCTGGTCGAGCGCACGCCGGTCACCACGACGTTCGAGGCCGAGGAGTCGGGAGGCCAACTCCGGGTGCACACCAAGACTCCCCGTGGGGACTGGACGCTGCACTGCGACGTCACCGTGACCCAGGCGTCCGCCGAACCCCCGACGCACCAAGCCGGGCAGGAGTACGGCGACCGGCTGACCTCCGCCGAGCTGTACGAACGGCTGCGGACGCTGGGAATCGACTACGGCCCGGCGTTCAGCGGTGTGGTCGAGGTCCACGCGGGTGACGGGATCGCGGTCGCCACTGTCGGGGTCCCCGAGGCCGCGCCGCGCGGGGGCTACCTCGTGCACCCGGCGCTGCTGGACTCCTGCCTGCAGGCGTTCGTCACCGCTCTGTCCACATCGGACGATCCAGACGTGCTGTACATCCCGATGGAGTTCGGCGTGGTCCGGCTGCTCGGCGATCCCCGGCGGGGCGTTCGGGCTCACGTCCGGGTCGACGGCCTGGTGGGCGAACTGCGGCTGGTCGATGAGGACGAGCGGGTGCTGGTGGAGATCCTCGACGTGTTCGTGCGCCAGGTGAAGCGGGCCGAGCTGGCCGCGCCACTGCGCGAAGAGCTGCTCGAACGCGAGTGGCGGCAGGTCGACCTCCCGGCCGGGCGGGAGCCCGGTCAGGTACTCCTGGTGGCCGACGGGGCGAACCCGCTGGTCGGTCCGGTGCTGGGCGCCTTCGCCGCGGCCGGGGTTTCGACCCGCGTCGTGTCCGAGGTCGATCCGACCGCGCTGGCCGGGCACCAGCCGTCCGTCGTCGCGCTGCTGGTGGACCGGGACGAGTCCGACGGCCTGGAAAGCGGCGAACGCGCCCTGTTCGCGGGGGTGGAGTGGGTCCGCGCGCTGGCGGGACTGCCCGGCACGCCGCCGAGGCTGTGGCTGGTCACCGCCGACGCCGCGACCGTGCTCCCCGGCGAGACCGGCCAGCCGGGACCTGCCGCCCTGCGCGGGCTCGTCCGGGTGCTGTCCTACGAACACCCTGGCATCCGGGCCAGTTGGCTCGACCTCGACGGGACCGATCCGCTCCGGGCCGCCGAAGAGGCCGTCGACGAGATGACGGCCGGGTCCCGTGATGACGAGGTGGCGTGGCGCGGCGGACACCGGTACGTCGCGCGGCTGACTCCCGCACCGCCGCCGGAACCCGCGAACCGGCCCGTGGTCCGCCCGTGCGGCGGGTACGTGGTCACCGGCGGGCTGGGCGGGCTCGGACTGCTGCTCGCGCGCTGGCTGGCCGAGCGCGGTGCGAGCCGGATCGTCCTCAATGGACGTTCGGCGCCCACGCCCGCCGCCGCGGCCGTGATCGAGGACCTGTGCCGCGCGGGCACGTCCGTCGAGGTCGTGCTCGGTGACATCGCGGAGCCCGGCGTGGCCGAGAAGTTGTTGGCGCTGGCCTGGAACCCGCGCGGTGTCGTGCACGCGGCCGCGGTCTTCGACGACCGCACCGTCGCCCGCCTCGACGAGCCGACGCTGCACGCGTCCTGGCTGCCGAAGGCCCACGGCGCCTGGCGGCTGCACGAGGCGAGCGCCGACCTGGACCTGGACTGGTGGCTGGGCTTCTCGTCCGCGACCGGGCTGCACGGGTTGCCCGGCCAGCCCGCCTACGCCTCCGCCAACGCCTACCTGGACGCCGTCGTGGCGTTGCGCCAGGCCAAGGGCCTGCCCGCGACCACGATCAACTGGGGCCTCTGGGCGGAGGTCGGCGCCGCCGCGGGCGTCGACGTGCCGTGGCTGCGGCCGATCCTTCCGACCGAAGGGCTGGACCTGATCGCGGACGTGCTCGCGTCCGGCCCCACCGCCGTCGGCGCCCTGCGGCTGAACACCCGGCGGCTGGCCGCGGACTTCCCGGACCTGCTGTCGGTGCCGTTCTTCAGCGAGCTGCTCCGCGACGAGCGGGCCGAGCCCACCTCGACCGACTGGCCGGGGATGGCCGCCGTGCTCGGCGGGGAACCGTCCGAGGTCCGCCGCCTGGCCGGAACCCAGCTGCGGGCGCGGATCGCGTCCATCCTCGGTCTGCGGACCGATTCCCTGGTCGACGACCGGCCGTTGACCGGTCTGGGCGTGGACTCGCTGCTGGCCGTCCGCATCCGCAACGCGCTGGAGCACGATTTCGGGATCAACCTGCCGGTGTCGGTGCTGCTGCGCGGCGCGACCACGAAGGACCTGTGCGACCGGGTGTTCACCGAACTGGGCGTCGTGGCCAACGGTCGGCAGGCCCGACCGGGTTCCACGTTCGTCCCTCCTCGCGACGCCGCGGAACGGCTGGTCGCCGCCGCCTGGCGGGAGGTGCTCGGGGTGCCGGTCGGGGCGACCCACGAGTTCGACGAGCTGGGCGGCGACCGCGAGAAGGCGGAACGGGTCACCTCCCTGCTGAGCGCGCGGACGGGCACCGAGCTGACCGTCGCCACGCTGTTCGCCCGGCCAACGGTCGAGTTGATGGCGGACGTGGTGCGCGCGTCCGACCGCGCGACGGGCTCGGTGGTGCGGGTCCTGCGCGAGGACGGCGTCGAACCACCGCTGTTCTTCTTCCACCCCGGTGGCGGGAACACGGCCGTGTTCCGGCAGCTGGCCGACCTGCTCGACCCCGCCGTCCGGGCGTACGGCTTCGACCGGGTGGACGCGACGGCCACGGTCGAGGAGCGGGTCGCGCACTACCTGCCCGAACTGCGGCGCATCCAGCCCGCCGGACCGTACCGGCTGGTCGGCTGGTCCTTCGGCGGGTTCCTCGCGTTCGAGGCGGCCCAGCAGCTCGTGGCGGCAGGCGAAGAGGTGGACCTGCTCGGCCTGATCGACCCGATCCTGCCGCTCCCGCAGGAGCCGGGGCTGTCCGAGGTCGAACTGATGCGACGACGGCTGGCGCGCTTCGGCGAGTTCCTGCGAACGGGCTACGGCAAGAAGATCGACCTGCCGATCGCCGAACTCGTCGGGCTGGACGACGAAGCGCAGGCGGACCTGCTGGTGGAGACGATCTTCGCGGCCGGCGTGGTCGACGAGCGGGTGAGCGGGGCGATCTTGGCCCACCAACGGCAGTCCTTTGTGGACGCTAGACTGCTGGAGCGCTACCACCCGGAGCCCTACCATGGGCGGACCGTGTTCTACAGCGCCGCGTCACCGGTGCCCGGTGGGCTGCGCGACCAGAGGTTCGACCGGACCGACCCGGCGCGCGGCTGGGACGCGGTCTGCGACGACCTCGACCTCGTCGTCGTTCCAGGGCACCACCTGTCGGTTCTCGACCCGCCGAACGTGGAGGTGATCGCGCGGCACCTGACCGCCACGCTGCCGCGCCTGGCGCCGAACCGCCCCTGACCGCCACGACCACGGCGCACGGCCCTCCGGGTGCGTCGGAAAGGCACGACGATGCGACCGACTCCCCTGTCGGTCCGGCTGGCGCAGCTCGCCGAGACCGATCCCGACCGACCTGCCGTGACCTGCGGCGGCGAGACCCTGACCAGGGCGCGGCTCGACCAGCTCACCAACGCCTACGCCAACGCGTACGCCGAGTTCGGCGTGCGCCCCGGCTCGCTGGTCACCATCGGGCTGCCCAACGGGATCGAGTTCCTGCTCGCCGCCGTCGCCGCCTGGAAGCTGGGCGCCACCCCGCAACCGGTGTCCCACCGCCTGCCCGCGAGCGAACTCGACGCGGTGATCGCGCTGGCCGATCCCGCGCTCGTGGTCGGGCTGGACGCGCCGGGCAGGCCCTGCGTCCCGGCGGGTTTCGCGCCGACGACGTCCATCGAGCCGCTGCCACCGGCGTTCGCCCCGTCCTGGAAAGCGCCTGCGTCCGGCGGCAGCACCGGCAGACCGAAGATCGTCATGGCCGCCCAGCCCGCGTGCGCCGAAGTGGTGGACGAGTACGCGGGGCTGTTCGCCATGCCGCCGGACGGCGTGCACCTGGTCGCGGGCCCGCTCTACCACAACGCGCCGTTCATGATGTCCGCGTCGGCGCTGTTCACCGGCAGCCACGTGGTCGTGATGGCGAAGTTCGACCCGCGCGAGATGCTGCGGCTGATCGAGACCCACCGCGTGCAGTGGGTCTTCCTCGTGCCCACGATGATGCACCGGGTGTGGCGGTTGCCCGAGTCTGAGCGGTCGGCGGCGGACCTGTCGAGCCTGCGGGTGGTGCTGCACGGCGCGTCACCGTGCCCGCCGTGGCTCAAGCGCGCCTGGCTGGACTGGATCGGGCCGCAGCGACTGGTGGAGCTGTACGCCAGCACCGAGGCGCAGGCGGGCTGCCTCATCACCGGCGAGGACTGGCTGGCGCACCCCGGCAGCGTCGGCAAGGTCGCCCGCGGGGAGATCCGCGTCCTCGACGAGCAGCACCGCGAGGTCGGTCCGAACGAGGTCGGCGAGATCTGGATGCGGCCGTCGCCGGGCGACCCCGCGACGTACCGCTACCTGGGCGATCCCGCGGTCGCGATGGACGGCGGCTGGGAATCCCCAGGTGATCTCGGCAGGCTGGACGACGAGGGCTACCTGTTCCTGGTCGACCGGAAGCCGGACATGATTTTGGTCGGTGGGGCCAACGTCTACCCCGCCGAGATCGAGGGCGCACTCGACGAGCACCCCGCGGTGCTCTCCAGCTGCGTGATCGGGCTGCCCGACGAGGAGTACGGCAACGTGGTGCACGCCGTGGTCCAGACCGACGGACCGCTGGACGAGGAAGCGCTGCTCACCCACCTGCGGGCCAGGTTGGCGCCGTACAAGCTGCCGCGCGGCTTCGAACGGGTCGACCACCCGCTGCGCGACGACGCGGGCAAGGTCCGGCGTGCCCAGGTGCGCGAACAGCGGCTGGCCGGCCGGGGATGAGCGGTGAGCCCGCACACCGCGATCGGCACGGATCCTCCGTGACACCGGCCCAGGACGAGCCCACCGCACCGGTGTCCGCACGGTGGATCGGGGCGCTGTCGCTGGCCACGTTCGGCATGTCGATCGCCGTGCTGACCCCGATCCAGGTGCTGCTGCCGTTGCAGATCGAGGCGATCAACCCCGCCGACAAGGTGGGCAACCTCGGCTGGATCACCACGGTCGCCGCGGTGGTGTCCATCATCGTCTGCCCGATCGCGGGCGCGCTGTCGGACCGCACCACGTCCAGGTTCGGCCGCAGGCGGCCGTGGGTGCTGGCGAGCGCGCTGGTGTGCGCGGGCGGCCTGGTCACGCTCGGCGCGCAGCACACGATCATCGGCGTCGCACTGGCGTGGATGCTCGTGCAGGCGGCCACGAACACCTTGTACGCCGCGCTGAGCGCGACGGTGCCGGACCGGGTCCCGATCCCCCAGCGCGGCCTGGTGTCGGCGTTCGTCGGCCTGCCGCTGCCGTTGTCCCTGGTGGTGGGGGCCTTCCTGGTGTCGACGGTGGTCACCGGCCAGTTCGGCGGGTACCTGCTGCTGGCGTTGATGCTGCCGGTGCTGGTGCTCCCGTTCGTGCTGGACCCGTCCGACCGTCCGCACCCCGTGGTCACCGCGAGCCAACCGCTGCGCGCCTGGGTCGACGTCCGGCACAAGGACCTCGGCTGGGCGTTCGTCTGCCGGTTCGCCATCCAGCTCGCGAACGCCGTCGGCACCCTGTACCTGCTGTACTACCTGCGGGACGTGGCGCACCGGCCGGACCCGGCGAAGTCCGTCTTCCTGCTCATCGTCGTGTACACCGTCGGCGTGCTGCTGACCAGCGTGGTGGGCGGCCGGTGGTCCGACAGCAGCGGTCGGCGCAAGCCGTTCGTGGTCGTCTCGTCCCTCGTCGTCGCGGCGGCGATGACCACGCTGGCGCTGGCGCAGACGTGGCCGATGGCGATCCTCGCGGCGGCCCTGATGGGCATCGGCTACGGCAGCTACCTCGCCGTGGACAACGCGCTCATCACCCAGGTGCTGCCCGCGGCGGCCGACCGCGCGCGTGACCTGGGCATCGTCAACACCGCCAACACCGCACCGCAGGCCATGGCCCCCGCGGTCGCGGGCACCGTGCTCAGCCAGCTCGGCGGCTACACCCCCCTGTACCTGCTGGCAGCCGTGAGCGCGCTGCTCGGGGCCGCGTTCATCGTGCCGGTGCGCGGCGTTCGGTGATCCGCTCAGCCAACGCGGTCGACGGCGTCCAGCAGCGCGGGGTCGAGGTTCGCGATCGCGGCGTTGATGAACCCGCTCGCGAGTTCCCCGGCCGCGATCGGGTCGACGTCGCCCGCGTGCGAAAGCGTGCTCGCGGCCCGGCCGACCAGGCCGACCATCATCGCCGCCAGCAGCTCGACGCTGGGACCGGACGGACGGCCGAGCTCGGTGAGGAAGGCGCTGATCTGCTCGGTCACCCTGTTGGTGATCGTGTCGACCAGCGAGCGCCGCTCGTTCGACATCTCGTCCACAGCGCTGTCGAACAGTATCCGGAAGCTGTCCGGGTGCGTCGCGGCATAGGTGAACATCGCCATCACGTAGCCGTGCACCTGGAGGTCCACCCGCAGCGGAGCCGCCGACTCGTAGACGTCGAGCACCCAGGCCTGCAGGGCGACCGTTTCCCTGGCGACGAGCGCCCGGTACAGCGCCGCCTTGTCCCCGAAGTGGGCGTAGAGGGTCGGCTTGGTGGAATCGGCGCGCTCGGCGATCGCGCCCATCGTGGCGTGCGTGAACCCCTGCGCCGCGAACACCTCCCGTGCCGCGTCGAGCAGTTCGTCGTCCGTCGGGCGGGCCGCCGAGCTGCGCCGCTGGGAACCTGATCGATGCGGAGAACCCTGCCAACCCATAGGGGTTTACTCTACGGGCTGCCTGCTTTACTGTCCGGTAAAGCAGGTAACGAACGCGGTAACCTTTGCGGGCGAAGAACTTCACCATGATCAGACGGCCTTTCGAGGACGTCATCTACTAGGTGTGAAGGATGGCCTTGATGCCTCGCGACAACGTCAAGAACCTTTTTCCGGTGGGAGCCGATCCCCAGTGGCGGCACGGACGGGGCGTGGCGGAGGCGGCACGGGAGGCACGGCAGACGGCCCGCCCGCAGGTTCTCCGCGCGGGCGACGCGCAGCGGCAACGGCCGGAAATTCCGCCCCAGCTCGCCAGGGTCATGCGATCGGAGTTACCTGCCCTGGTCGAGGGCGTCACGCGCGAGGTGCGCAGAGCCATCCCCGCCTACGCACGACCGGAGAACGACACCTGCAGCCAGGCGACCAGACAGGCCGTCGAGCAGTTCGTCACGCACTTCGTGGACCTGATCGAGGACCCGTGCGTCCCGCGGGAGAAGCTGCACGAGACCTGCCGCTGGCTCGGCGACGCCGAGGCGAACGAGGGTCGCACGCTGGACGACCTGCACGCGGCCTATCGCGTGGGGGCACGGGTCGGCTGGCAGTGGATCACGCACGTCGGGCAGCGGCACTCCTTGTCGTCGGCGGTGATCTCCCGGTTGGCCGAGATGCTCTTCGGCTACGCGGACGAGTTGGCGAGGCTGTCGTTCCAGGGACACCGCGAAGCGGGAGCGAAGTTCAGGGGCACGCAGGGCGAGTTCCGCAGGCAGCTCATGCGGCTCGTGCTCGAACAGCCCCCGGTGCCGGCCGACACGATCACCGAACTCGCACGGGCCACCGGCTGGCCGGTGCCGAACGAGGTGGCGATGGTCGCGGTGGAGGTGACTCCGCGGACAGGTCGGGAACCCACGTCGTCCTTGGGCCCGGACACCCTCGCCGACCTGCGGTTACCACTGCCGCACCTGCTCCTGCCCGCACCGGTGGAGGAGCACCGGGGCCTTCTGGTGGCGGCGAAGCTGGGTGGCGTGCGGATCGCGATCGGTCCCGCCATGCCGCTGGACGGTGCCGCCAGTTCGCTCCAGTGGGCCCGCAGCGCACTGCGCCTGGTATCCGAAGGCGTGCTCCCGGACGTTCCCGTCACCTTCTGCGCCGACCACCTGACGACCCTGTGGCTGCTGGCGGAGGAAGAACTCGTGACCCAGCTCGGGAAGCACCAGCTCGCCCCGTTGGACGAGTTCCCCAGCAAGGCGCGGCGGCGACTGGAGTGCACCCTGCTGTCCTGGCTGGAGACCAAGGGGAACATCCGCGAGGCGGCTGCCCAGTTGGACGTGCACCCCCAGACCGTTCGCTACCGCTTGCGCCAACTGGAGGAGGCGTTCGGCGAGCAGTGGCACGATCCCGAGGCGCGCTTCGCCATGGAAGCCGCACTCCGCGCGTCGAGGCTCCGCTGGATGGCGCACGACGGTTGAGGCGGGTCGCACTGCTGATCAACCCCATTTCGACCAGGTCGAAATGTGAGCCGTCATCGTCCCCTCGCTGGCGTACTACATGGGTGGGGTCGGGCAGAACACGTTGCGCTTCGCCGACGCTTGCTCGCCCGGCTCGGGACCGACGCGAATCGTCGGACGGGACTTAAGCAGGCGTCAGGGTGAGTTCGACGACGTCCACGCCGACCGGGGTGCGCCGCAGGTCGGCGACGGGTGGCCGCCACGGGCCGGGGAACCGCGTCAGCAGGGCTCGCACGCCGAGTTCGGCCTCCAGCCGCGCCAAGTGCGCACCGAGGCAGAAGTGGATGCCGCGGCCGAACGACAGGTGGCGGACCGGGTCGCGGCGCGGCTGGAACTCGTGCGGGTCCGCGAACACCGCCGGGTCGCGGTTCGCGGCGACCACATCGACCACGACGCGCTGTCCCGCCTCGACGGTGTGCCCGCCGATCGTGGTCCGCCGCGTGGCGAACCGGTCCGTGCCGCCGACCGGCGGCAGCAGCCGCAGCACCTCCGCCACGGCGCCGGGGACGAGGTCCGGATTCGCCCGCAGGTCCGCCAGGGCCACCGGGTCGTTGCCCAGCCACAGCACCGCGTGCGTCACCAGCGCCGCGGTCGTCTCGTGACCGTTGACCAGCAGCAACGTGCAGAAGTTGATCAGTTCACCGTCGGTGAGCCGGGTGCCGTCGGGTTCGGCGGCGAGCAGCGTGGTGATC
>JBDSAJ010000518.1:0-12219 GCA_039922235.1 Umezawaea sp. | reverse complement strand
GAGGTGCCCACGCCGACGAGCACCGCGAACGCCACCATCGCGGTGAAGTAACCGGTCGCGCCGAGTGCCGAGGACAGGCCCAGCAGTGCCAGCCCTGCGGCGGCCACGTGCTGCCTTGGCAGCCGGTCGAGCAGCGGCGCCATCCCCGCGCCCACGGCGAGCGCCGCCAGGCCGCCCAGCCCGCGCAGGCTGCCCATCGCCGCCACGCCGCTGCCCGCCTGTTCGGCGATCGGCACCAGGAACGTGCTGAACACGGTGAACGGCAACAGCCCCACCGCCGCGGCGAACAGGACGGGACCCAGCGCGCGGGCCATCCTCAGGTCGCCCGGCACGTCCGCAACCGCTGTCACACCAGTCATGTCGCCCTCATCCGGTCGGCATCGCGATGATCCCGAACCTACGGCCGCGCGGGGCGGTACGGCGCGTGCGGCCGTTGCCAACCGGGTTTCCTCTTCGGGAAACCGTGAGCGCTAGGGGAAGCT
The DNA here is from genome assembly GCA_039922235.1 of Umezawaea sp. Classification (GTDB taxonomy): domain Bacteria; phylum Actinomycetota; class Actinomycetes; order Mycobacteriales; family Pseudonocardiaceae; genus Umezawaea. Next base: position 11,737 of record JBDSAJ010000518.1, on the reverse strand, counting down.
GACCAGGTTCGCGACCGTCGCGTTGCCGGGGCCCACCGGCGCACCGGAGGTGTTGATGATGTTGCGGATCGTGCCCTGGTTGCCGCCGAGGGAGACGGTCACCATGTTGTGGAACCTGACGTTCGGGTTGTTCGGCACCTCGAACGCGTGCGCGTTCACCACGCCGGGGTTGACGTTGAAGAAGCATTGACATCCTCTTCGTCCTATAGGACGAAAACTCCCTCCACGCCGCATGTGGATCGCGCGGCGTCCGGGTGGGTTACCGCTTCGTCGCGCGGTGCCGGCATCGCTGCCGGTCCTATCCGCGCTCCACGGTCGTGGAAGTCCGCCTGCCCGGCGGCCTTGATGTTCTTCGCGGCGTTGACGTCCCGGTCGTGGGTGCTGCCGCACAGGCACTCCCACGACCGGACATCCAGAGCCAACTTGTCGTTGACCCGACCACAGTCCGAACACATGCGGGTGGACGGGAAGAACCGGTCCACCCTGGCGAACCTGCGCCCGTACCGAGCCGCCTTGTACTCCAACATCGCGGTGAACGATGCCCAGCCCGCGTCGTGCACGGATTTCGCCAGCCGGGTCCGGCCGAGACCGACGACGCACAGGTCCTCGACGTACACCGCTTGGTTGTCGCGGATGATCACCGTGGACAGCTTGTGCTGCCAGTCCCACCGGGTGTCGGCCACTCGCGCGTGTGCCCTGGCGACCTTCGCCACGGCCTTCCTGCGCCGATTCGACCCCGTGGTCTTGCGGGACAGGGCTTGTTGCAACCGGCGCAGCTTGCGGGCGGCTTGGCGCAGGAACTTCGGTGCGACCACCTTCGTGCCGTCCGAGAGCACCGCGAAGTGGGTCAGGCCGAGGTCGATCCCCACCTCCGAGTCGACCTCGGGCAGCGGCTCGTCCGTGGTCTGCACGACGAACGAGGCGAAGTACCTCCCGGCCGCGTCCTTGACCACCGTGACCGAACTCGGCTCGGCAGGCAGGTCCCGCGACCAGCGCACCGGCACGTCGCCGATCTTCGGCAGCCGCAGGCGGCCGTTGCCCAGGACCGCGAACCGGGCGTTCCTGGTGAAGCGGATGGCCTGCCGGTTGTCCTTGCGGGACCGGAAGCAGGGCGGTGCGACCTTGCGGCCCTTGCGCTTGCCCGACAACGAGGCGAAGAAGTTGCGGTAAGCGACGTTCAGATCGGCCAGCGCTTGTTGCAGCACGACCGAGGAGACTTCGCCCAGCCACGCCCGCTCCGGCGTCGACTTCGCGGCGGTGATTGCTTCGACAACTCACCGTCCGACAGGTACTTCTCGCCGTTCGCCCGTGCCGTCTGCCGTGCTCGCAGCCCGTCGTTGAACACCACTCGCGCGCACCCGAACGCCCGCGTCAACGCCTCGCACTGCGCGAGCTCCGGATAGGGCCGAAAGTTGTAACGAAGCTGCACCCGAACAGCCTATCGAACCCACCTGAAGTGGATCAAGTTAGCGGTGCGCGCCGGCGACCAGGACCGTGCAGGTGGACGCGACGAGCGCCAGCACAGCGGCCAGAACCGTTCGTCGGCCGCGCGGCGCGCGGCTCTTGGGGCTTGGAAGCACAGGGAAACCCTCCTCGTCGAACGGTGTCGGGCAGGGTCGAACAGGCAGGACGCTATGACCGCCCCAGCCATGTGTCAATGCTTAAACTAAGCCTTGAAACATGGTCCGGTCGCGGCCCGTCGGAGGGCACGAAGACCGGTCCATAAGATGCGTCGGTGGCTACCCTCGCGTTCGAGACCGTCTTCCGCGGCACCCCTCCCGCGCGGGACAGCGCCTACCTGCTGGACCAGTCGATCGGTTTCGTGAAGGGCCACTGGCTCGGCCACCTGCCCGACCGCGCGTACTGGCCCGCCGAACTGGACGACCGCACCACGGTGGACCGGCGCGTCCTGTTCACCATCGGAGCCCGCGCGGACGACGAACTGGGCGCCATCCACACCCTGGTCGCCGCGCAGGTCTGGGCGGTCGGCACGAAGTGGCGCAACGCCGCCAAGCTGGGCTCGGTGTTCGACGCGAACCCCGGCACGGTCGGCGCCAACCTCGCCCACGCCGTGCGCACCGCCCGTGCCGACGGCCCGGTCGCCGGGTACGCGGCGCTCGCCCGGCGCGGCAGCCACGCCCTCGCCCGGCTCGTCCCGGCCGACGTCGGCCGGGTGCTGCACTTCGGCGCCTACGACCCGGCCACCGGCGGCCCGCTGATCCTGGACCAGCACGTCACCGTGGGCGTGAACGCGCTACGCGGCTCGGACTGGAGCCCGGACGGCCCGTGGTCGGCCGAGCAGTACGGCGACTACCTCGGCTACGCCGCCGACTGGGCGGAACGCTGGGCGCCCGGCACGGCCACCGACCTCGTCGAGCGCACCCTCGCCGCCGCCGGACAGGCGCTCGGCCGCGCCTGATCGGCATCCGGCCGTCGGCTGGTGTCAACGAAGTACGATCCCGCGATGGCCACCGCGGGCGAGCACAACGCCATCACCGACGTGCCGGGCATCCGGGTCGGCAACGCCACCCGCGTGGGCGGTGGAGCGCTGACCGGCACCACCGTGCTGCTGCTCCCGGCGGGCTCGCTGGCGACGGTCGACGTGCGCGGCGGCGCACCGGCCACCAGGGAGACCACCGCGCTCGACCCGCGTTACGGCGGCCGCGAGGTCCCGGCCATCGTCCTCACCGGCGGCAGTTCCTACGGCCTCGCGGCCGCCGACGGCGTCCAGACCTGGCTGGGCACAACGGATCCGCTGGTCCCGACCGCCGCGCTCTTCGACCTGGGCCGAGGCGGCGACTTCACCAGCCGCCCCACCGCCGCGCTCGGCGTGGAGGCGGCCGCGGCGGCGGACGTCCACTTCGCCACCGGCAACGCGGGCGCGGGTGCCGGCGCGGTGAACGCCGACCTCAAGGGCGGTCTCGGCACCGCGAGCACGGTCCTGCCGGACGGCACGGTCGTCGCCGCGCTGGCCGCGCTGAACGCCGTCGGCCCGTCCGTGGACCACACCACCGGCCTACCCCACGGCTGGTCGACCGGCGCCACCCACCGCCTGCACGGCGGCGAACCCGTGGCGTGGCAGGAGTTCCCCGACGCCGGCGACGACGACCTGCCCGACCACCCCCACGAGCCGGGCACGAACCCGCTCAACACGGTCATCGGCGTCATCGCCACCACCGCCCGCCTCTCCCCCGCGGACCTCTACCGGTTGGCGAACGCGGGCCAGGACGGCATGGCACTGGCGATCCGCCCCGCACACGGGCTGTTCGACGGCGACACGGTGTTCTCGGTGTCCACCGGCACCACCTCCGGGTCGCCGGACGAGGTCATCGCGGCAGCCGCCGAGGCGTTCGCCCGCGCACTCGTCCACGGTCTGCTCGCCGCCGAGTCGGTCACCACGGACTCGGGCCACCTCACCGCGTACCGCGAGCGCTACCCGAGGACAGCGGCGGGCTATCGAGGCTGAGTGAGGGACACGCGAACAAGCCGCACCGTTGCGGTCCGGTGGAGTGGCACCCCCACCGGACCGCCCGAACTCAACTCGCCGTGGAAACGGCAGCTTCCCCGTGGTGCGACACGCCCACACGGGCCAGTTCCTCGAACGTCCTGGCGTCCAGCACGACCATCCCGGCCTGCCCGTCGCGCCCGTCCAGCACCACGGACAGCAGCACGCCGTCGTCCTCGCGCCGGGCCGTCGGCGAGGGCACGAAGACGGGCTCGCCGGGGTGCTGGCCGGGTTCGTGCCAGCCGCGGGTCTCGCCCGTGTGCACGTCGAGCTTGACCAAGCGGTCGAACACCGCGTCGCCGCGCGGTTCCTGGACGCCGACGCCGTAGGCGAAGCGGTAGTCGCCGCCGTTGTGCGTGCGGTAGGAGATGCGGGGCAGCTCGAACGCCTCCCCGGCCAGGCGGCGGGTGTGCAGCACACCGCCGAGGAGGTCGATCTCGTAGCGGGTGGGGAGGGCGAGGGGCAGTTCGCCGCGCCAGCGGGAGGGCCGGGGCGCGTTCACCGGGTCGGCGTTGGCGTACGCGCAGAGGTCCAGCACCACGCGGTGGCCCGCGTCGCGGGCGTTGACGTGGTGGAAGGCGAAGAACGCCTCGGTGCGGTGGTCCGCGACGATCCGGCCGTCGGCCTGGTCGACCACGATGAACCGGGTGCCGAGTTCGGGGCGCCAGCGGTGGTTGGAGATGTACGGCCTGCCGGGCGCGAGCGGGTGGCGCGGGTCGACGACGTACGGGTACTCGACCAGCACGACGAACCGGTCGGTGACCGCGAAGCTGTGCAGGTAGCCGGGGTTGTCGGTCGGCACGGCCACGAGCAGTTCGCGGACCCGGCTGCCGGGACGCCTGCGGTGGATGCGGTACTCGCTGCGCTCGCCGAACTTCAGCACGTAGTCCAGCACGTCGCCGGTGAGCGGCGCGTGGTGCGGGTGCGCGCTCGGCACGGCCGGTGCCAGGTCGCCCGCGATGCCGACGCCGTCGAGCACACCGGGGTCGAAGTCGATCGCGATCGGGGTGTCGTGGCGGGCCCACTGGCGGTCCGCGAGCGACAGCACGTTCGCGGCGGCGTTCGGCGCGATGCGGTAGCGGGTCAGGAACCGCGAGAACAGCGAGCGGCACGGGTCGGCGGTGAACTCGGCGAAGTCGATGCGGCCGCGGCCCCGTCGAGCGGGCGTGCCGTCCGGCGAGCCCGAGCGGTAGGACACCGCGCCACCGCCGAAACCGAAGCGGTGCAACGCCGACGGGCCGCCGAGCCAGTTGCGCCATGCCGACGGCGAGGTCGCGGGCCCGGTGCGCAGGAGGGTGCCCGTGAGCCAACTCGGCACGGCTCCCTCGACCGGGAGGACGGGTGCTGGGACTTCCACGGCCACCCCGTCGTGCACCCCGCGCATGGCAGACCTACTCCCGGTTCGTGGAAACCTCGTTATGGAACACGGTTGCGTTTGGCTAGTCAAGCAACGAACACGTCAGGGTGCGGGATACCGCGCGGCATAGCGGGTCGGCGGCTCCCCGACCATGGCGGTGAAGTCGCGGGTGAGGTGCGCCTGGTCCGCGTAGCCCAGTTCGGCCGCCACCCCGGCCCAGTCGATCACCACCGAGTTCGCCATCCGTTCTGTCACCTCGCGAAGCCGATAGCGGCGGATGACCCACTTCGGGCCCACCCCAACGTACTCGGCGAACAGTCGCTGCACCGATCGCACGTGCGATTCGAGGCGCGCCGCCAGCACGTCGACCCTGGTGATCCCCGGCTCGGCGGCGATCAGCGCGACCATGTCGGCGACGTGCTCGGCGGTCGGATCAGGCTCCGGCCACACGGACCGCAGGAAGTCCTCCGCGACGCGCCCCTGTTCCACCGCGTCGGCGGCCTCCGCCATCGCGCGAGCCGGAACCGAGGGGAACAGCTCGGAGGCGGGCACGACCTTCCCGGTGATGGTCGACACCGATCGGCCGAGGAACGGCCGGAAGCCGCCCGGCCGGAACGCCACCCCGAACACCCGCCCGACGTCCGCGAGCACCTTGTAGCCGGACCGGCGGCCAACGCCGTGGACCTCGGCGGCGCCGTTCCGGAAGGACAGTTGCACGGTCGGGTTCGGCACGATCAGCTGGCGGTACGGCGGCTGATCGCTCAGATCCCAGGTGACCGCCCAGAAGTGGTCCACGAACGGCGCCAGATCGGCGGCGGGTTCGGGGAACGAGTGGGCCTGGAAGTTCGCCCACGCGCCGCCGATCTCCCTGACATCCCGCTCCCCCACCCGGAGGACTCTACTGTCGCGTTCGTCCAAGACAGCACCGGGCCGCGCTCTTATCCTGACGGCACAACGGGAACACGAGTGGGGAGCACGGAAGATGGCACGGGGTTCACTGATCACCAGCACGGCGGCGACCACGATCGGCGTGCTGCACGGCGTCGTCGACCTCGGCGCGCCGACGCCGTGCGCGGAGTTCGACGTGCGGGCACTGGTCGAGCACCTGCTGACCTGGGGACCGGCACTGGCGGGCGCCGGGCGCAAGGAGTCCGTGCCGCCGCGCGAGGACGTGCGGGTCGGCGACGACTGGGCGGCGGAACTGCGGGCGCAGGTCGAGGACATCGCCGCCGCGTGGAGCGGCGAGGAGGCGTGGACCGGCTCGGCGCACATGGGCGGGCCGACGGAGATGCCCGCCGACCTGATCGGCGGGATGGTGCTCGTGGAACTGCTGGTGCACGGCTGGGACCTCGGCCGGGCGAGCGGGCAGCGGCCGGAGTGGGACGACGACGTCCTGGAGTTCGCCCTCGACGAGGTGGCGAAGACCGCGGACCAGGGCCGCGCCATGGGGGTGTACGGCGCGGAAGTCGTCGTGCCCGACGGGGCGTCCACGTTGGACCGGCTGCTCGGGTTGACCGGCCGCGACCCTCAGTGGAAGCCGTGACACCGGATCAGATCCGGCAGGCTTCCAATTTCGTCACGAGAATCGCCTCGGCGCCGATCTTCATCAGCTCGTCCATGAGCCGTTGAATTCCGCGCCTCTCCACGAGGGAACGCACTGCCACCCATCCTTCTTTCGCGAGTGGCGACAACGTCGGAGATTGGCGACCAGGGGTCAATTCGCACGCATGATCGACTACGTCCGTGCGGCAGACGTAATCGATCAACACGAATTCTCGCGCGTGCAGTACGCCTTGCAACCGCTGCACCAGCACTTCTACCGCGGTCTCCAACTCAGGTGACAACTTTCGGCCCTCGGTGCGGACGAGGACCGCCTCCGAGGCGAGGATGGGCTCGCCGAACGCCACCAGTCCCGCGTTGCGCAGCGACGTCCCGGTCTCGACGACGTCGGCTACGGCGTCGGCGAGCCCGAGGGCGACCGCGTTCTCCACGGCGCCTTCGAGTTTGACCAGATCAGCGCAAACACCCACGCCTACCAGGTACTTCCCGACCAGGGTCGGATAGCTGGTCGCCACCTTCAGCCCGTCGAGCGCGGCGATCTCGGACACGCCGCCCGGCTTGGCGGCGAACCGGAACAGCGACTTGGCGAATTGCAGCGGGAGGACTTCCTCGGCGGCCGCCCCGGAATCCAGCAGCAGGTCCCGACCGGTGATGCCGACATCGAGCGCACCACTTCCGACGTAGACCGCGATGTCCTTCGGGCGTTGGAAGAAGAATTCCACGCCGTGCGCGAGGTCGAGCATGGAAAGCTCGCGATTGTTACGGTGCAGTTGATAACCCGCATCGGTCAGCAACTGCATGGCAGCGCCACTCAAAGAACCCTTGTTCGGCACCGCGACACGAAGCAGAGTCATGATCGCAATGGTCGCACAACGCCTCCGCCATTCCACAATCAGCGCCACCACGTTCGTGCTGCCGTACCGCGACGGCAGCCCTACCCTCCGTGCATGGCGCTAGCGGAACAGGCTGCACGGCACGACCGGACGCCCGATCTCACCCGGCGGGGTCGTAACCTGGTCGTGGTCGCGATCATGCTGGGGATGCTCCTGGCAGCACTTGACCAGACGATCGTGGCGACCGCGCTGCCCACGATCGTGGGCGACGTCGGCGGTGGCAACCACCTCTCGTGGGTGGTGACGGCGTACCTGCTGGCCGAGACCATCATGACCGCGCTGATCGGCAAGTTCGGCGACCTGTTCGGCCGCAAGCCCGCGTTCCTCACCAGCGTCGTCCTCTTCGTGATCGGCAGCTTCCTCTGCGGGTGGACGGACACGATGACCGGCCTCATCCTCTTCCGCGCCGTGCAGGGCCTCGGCGCGGGCGGGCTGATGGTCACCGCGTCCGCCGTCATCGCCGACGTCGTGCCGCTGCGCGAGCGGGGCAAGTACCAGGGCGCGATGGGTGCGATGTTCGGCGTGGCCACCGTCGCCGGTCCGCTGCTGGGCGGCCTGTTCGTGGACCACCTCAGCTGGCGCTGGGCGTTCTACGTCAACGTCCCGCTGGGCGCCGTCGTGCTGGGCGTGGCGGCGTTCGCGCTGCCCTCCGTGCGCGGCGCGCTCAAGCCGGTGATCGACTACGCCGGGATCCTGCTGGTCGCGCTGGCCGCGACCGGCTTCACCCTGGTCACCAGTTGGGGCGGCACCGAGTACCCGTGGACTTCGCCCACCATCCTCTGGATGGCGGCGGGCTCACTCGTGGCGCTGGCCGCGTTCGTCCTCGTCGAACTCCGCGCCACCGAGCCGATGCTGCCCATGCGCCTGTTCCGCAGCCGGGTGTTCACCGTCGCGGGCGTGCTCAGCTTCATCGTCGGCTTCGCCATGCTGGGCGGCATCACGTTCCTCCCCACCTACCTGCAGTACGTGCAGGGCGCGAACGCGACGGACTCCGGCCTGCGGATGCTCCCGCTGATCCTCGGCCTGCTGGTCAGCTCGATCGTCACCGGCAACGTGATCAGCAAGACCGGCCACTACCGCTACTTCCCCATCGGCGGCTCGGCGCTGATCGTGCTCGGCCTGTACCTGCTGTCCAGGTTGGACGCCGACACCACGTTCGCGGCCGCGTCCGCCTACATGCTGGTGCTGGGCCTGGGGATCGGCTGCACGATGCAGGTGCCGATCATCGTCGTGCAGAGCACCAGCGACTACGCCGACCTGGGCGTTGCCACGTCGGGCGTGAGCTTCCTCCGGACGATGGGCAGTTCCTTCGGCGTGGCCGTGTTCGGCACCGTCTACGCCGGAGAACTGCCCGACCGCCTGGCCGCCGCACTCGCGGCCTCACCCGAGGTCGACCCGCGCGCGATCACCACGGTGAAGGGCCTGCACTCCCTGCCCGCCGACGTGAAAGCGCCCTTCGTGGACGCCTACGCGGGCGCACTGCACACCGTGTTCCTCTACGCCGTCCCCGTCGGCGTGGTGGCGTTCGCGGTCGCGCTGTTCCTCCCCGAGGTGCGGCTCCGCGACACCGCGCGAGCCTCCGCCGAAGGCAACAACGGCGTGGGCGAGGGCTTCGCGCCGCCCGCGTCGACGGACTCGCGGCAGGAGTTGGAGAGGCTGGTCAGCCAGATGTGGAGCAAGCAGAAGACCAGCCCCGGCCCGGAACTCCTGGCCCGGTCGGGCGTCCCCCTGACCGAGGCGCAGGCGTGGCTGGTCGCGCGCGTCTACCGGCACGCCGTGGACGACGGCGACACCACCCTCCAGGAGATCGCCGCCGAGACCGGTGTCCCCGCGGGCATCTTCGAGCCGACCACCCGCCAGTTGGTGGACCTCGGCTACCTGACCGAGTCGCAGGGCCACCACCGGTTCACCCCGCTGGGAGCCGACACCTTCGGCCGCCTGGTCGGCGCGTGGCGGCTGTGGCTGCTGGAGCAGTTGCGCGACTGGGACACCGAGCACGACCTCACCGAGGCCGTGGACCGCATGGCCGAGCAGCTCATCGACACCAGCCAGGACCTCAGCACGAGCCGCCACGCCGCAGTGACCTGAGGAGCCCTTATACCCGCTCCACCAGCAACGACACCCCCTGCCCGACCCCGACGCACAACGTGGCCAGCCCGCGCGAACCACCGGTGCGCTCCAGCCGCCCGAGCAGCGTCACCACCAGCCGCGCCCCGGAAGCCCCGAGCGGGTGCCCCAACGCGATGGCACCGCCATCCGCGTTCACCTTGTCCTCATCCAGCTTCAACCGACGCACCACGGCCAGGCTCTGCACCGCGAACGCCTCGTTCAACTCCACCGCGTCCAGCGAGTCCGCATCCCACCCGACCCGCCCCAACACCTTCTCCGTAGCGGGCACCGGACCGAGCCCCATCACGTGCGGCGAGACCCCAGCGCTCGCCCCGGCAACCACCCGCGCCCGAGGCGTGAGCCCGTGCCGCCGAACGGCATCCTCACTGGCAAGCACCAACGCGGCGGCCCCGTCCGACAACGGCGACGACGACCCGGCGGTCACCACCCCACCGTCCCGGAACACCGTCCGCAACGAGGCCAACTTCTCCGGCGACCCCCCACGCCGTGGCCCCTCGTCCACGCTGAACACCCCACCCTTGACCGGAACAGGCACGATTTCCGCGTCGAACCGCCCACCATCGATCGCCGCGATCGCCCGCTCATGGCTGCGCAGCGAGAACGCGTCCGATTCTTCACGGGTGATCCCGTCGAGCGCGGCGACCTCCTCAGCCGTCTCCCCCATGGACAACGTCGTCTCCGCCGAGAAGCGCGGATTGGCGAACCGCCACCCCAACGACGTGTCCGACACCTCACCCGGCTTGGCCCACGGCGTTCCGGGCTTCGCCATCACCCACGGCGCACGCGTCATCGACTCCACCCCACCGGCGACGACCACATCGGCCTCACCAGAACGAATCGCCTGGGCAGCCGAGGCCACAGCCGTCAACCCACTCGCACACAGCCGGTTCACGGTGTAGCCGGGCACCGAATCAGGCAGCCCAGCCAACAGCACCGCCATTCGCGCCACGTTCCGGTTGTCCTCACCGGCCTGGTTGGCCGCCCCCAGGATCACCTCGTCCACGACGTCACCGGGCAACCCGGCCCGCCTCAGCGCTTCGGCGACCACGAGCCCAGCGAGGTCGTCCGGCCGAACACCGGCGAGCGCGCCACCGTAGCGACCTTGCGGGGTACGGACTCCGTCAACCAGGTACACCTCGGGCATCAGGGCTTCCCTTCCTCGCGAATGCCCCCATTATCCACCGTCCGTTCGGTCAGGAAACGAGACCTGGGCGACAATGTCCACCATGACCACGAAGCGCGGCCGCCCAGGCTACGACCTGGAATCCCTCCTGCTGGTGGCCGTCAAGCTGTTCAACGAACGCGGCTACGACGGCACCAGCATGGAAGACCTGGCGCGCAAACTGGGCATCACCAAGTCCGCGATCTACTACCACGTCCCCAGCAAGGACGAACTGCTGAGACTCGCGGTGGACCGCGCACTGGACGGCCTGTTCGCTGTGGTCGCAGAACTGGACAACACCCCAGGCCGCGCACTGGACCGCCTGGAACACGTCCTGCGCGGCAGCGTCGCGGTACTCGTCGAACAACTGCCTTTCGTCACACTGCTACTACGCATCAGGGGCAACACCAAGGTGGAGCGCGCGGCCCTGGCCCGCCGCCGAGAATTCGACCACCTCATCACCGACTTGGTAAAACAAGCCGAAGCAGAAGGCGACGTCCGCGAAGGCCTGGACCCGTCAACAGTGGCCCGCCTCCTGTTCGGCATGGTCAACTCCCTGACCGAGTGGTACCGCCCACGTCGAGGCGGCGACCATGCGGAACTAGCCGACACCGTGTGCCACATGGCCTTCGACGGCATCCGCAAGACCTGACAGGACCACGACGCAAGCCGAACCCACGGCGTTGGAACCCCCTCCCTGCCAGGGGGTCCGACAAGGTCGTTGTTGCTGTTCAGGCCATCATTCAGCGTCAGCGGGTGCGATCGTGGGGTCATGGTGCGTCGTGGCGTTACGGTCCAGGTGATGCGTTCGGTGCGTCAGGCGGCGACCGGTTGGCGGGTGTAGGTGCGTGTGCTGGGGCTGGTCCAGACGAAGGTTCCGGGGGTCGGCTGGGCCACGGTCCAGCGGGGGTCTTGCTTGAGTCGGTGATGCGTCCGGCACATCACTCCGAGGTTGTCGGCTGTGGTGGGACCGGTCGGGAAGGCGGTGGTGTGGTCGAGATCGGCGCGGTGCGCGGGTACCGAGCAGCCGGGAAACACACACGTCTTGTCGCGGGCCTGGACGAAGTCGCGCAGCGCGGCCGGTGGCCGGTAGGTGCGGCGGCCGACGTCGAGCAGGGTGCCGTGCTGGT
>JBDSAJ010000517.1:0-4038 GCA_039922235.1 Umezawaea sp. | reverse complement strand
CAGTTGGAGCGGCGTGGGCCTGCGCCCGCGCCGGCGGTCGCACCGGCTGCAGCCGGCTCTCCTCCTCCTTCCGCCGCTCCCGCCGCCGCGCCGCCCGCCGCCGCGCCGCCCGCCGCCGCTGCTCCCGCCAACGGGAAGCCCGCCTTCCAACGACCCTCCCAGCGCCCCGCCCAGCCTGAAGCGGCACCGGCCCAACCGCCTGCCGCCCAACCCCCGGCCGCCCAGGCACCGGCCACGCCACCTCGCTCGGAACCCGCTGCCACCCCGCCGCCCGCACCGGAACCGGCGGTCGAGCCCGCGGGCACGGACGCCGCCGCGGTGCGCCGCAGGTGGCCCGAGCTGGTCGCCGCGGTGCGGGCGCTCAACACCGTTGCCGCGGCGATGCTCGCGCCCGTGACGGTGACCGAGGTCGAGGGCACCCGCATCGTCCTGGCGCACCCGCACGCCCCGGTCGCGTCCAGGCTCGCCGAACCGCGCAACGCCGGGGCCATCAGCCAGGCGTTCGGCAAGGTCCTCGGCGGCGAGTGGCAGGTCAGCGTCGTGCACGGCGATCCGGGCTCCGGTCCGGTGCGGCCGGCTCAGGTCAAGGCCAGCAGGCCCGCGCCGGTGCGGCCGAGCCAGGCGGGAAAGGCCGCGGTCGAGCCGCCGCAGCGGCAGGCACCGCCCGCCCGCCCGCCCGCCGACGACGTCCCGCCGCCGCCGGAGCCGCCGGACCTCGACGAACCCCCTCTGCCGCCGGAGCCGGTGGACGAGGAGGAGATGCTCGCCGAGGCGTCGCTGCCGAGGGACCCCACCGCGGTCGCGACGACCGCGGACCCCGAGGCCGCTGTGCTGCAACTCCTCACCGACCAGCTGGGGGCGCGTCCCCTGAAGTCGGAGCGCGCGAAGCGCTGAGTACGACCACGGGTGGATCGGCGTACCGCGTTCGCGGTACGCCGAGGTGTCTGCGGCAGTAGGACGATCTCCGCTGCCGATCGGACGACTCTTGGGGGACCACACCGGATCCCACAGGAGCAGCGATGATCGAGGTAGCGAACCTCACCAAGCGGTACGGGGCCAAGACCGCGGTCGACGGGCTCACCTTCACCGTCCCGGCGGGCACCGTGACCGGGTTCCTCGGTCCGAACGGCGCGGGCAAGTCGACCACCATGCGGATGCTCGTGGGCCTGGACACGCCCACCTCCGGCACGGCGAAGGTCAACGGCAAGCCCTACGTCGAGCACTCGGCGCCGCTGCGGGAGATCGGCGTGCTGCTCGAAGCGCGGGCCGTGCACCCCGGCCGCTCGGCCCGCGACCACCTGCTCGCCATCGGCGCCACGCACGGCATCACCGCCAAGCGGGTCGACGACGTGCTGGACATGGTCGGCCTGAGCGAGGTCGCGAAGCGCCGGGTCGGGAACTTCTCCCTCGGCATGGGCCAGCGGCTGGGCATCGCCGTCGCGCTGCTGGGCGACCCGCACACCGTCATGCTGGACGAGCCGGTCAACGGCCTCGACCCGGACGGCATCAAGTGGATCCGCCAGCTCCTCAAGGGGCTGGCCGCCGAGGGCCGCACGGTCTTCATCTCCTCGCACCTGATGAGCGAGATGGCGTTGACCGCCGAACACCTGGTCGTGGTCGGCCGCGGCAAGCTGATCGCCGACGTGTCGGTCGCCGACCTGATCGAGTCCGCCGAGCGCGGCGTGCACGTCCGGACGCCGAGGGCCACCGAACTCGTCCGCCTGCTCACCGGTGACGGCGTGAAGATCAGCACGGTCGGCGGTGGCGTCCTCGACGTGATCGGCCGGTCCACCGAGGACATCGCGACCCGCGCGCTGGCCGCCGGGATCCCGCTGTACGAGCTGACCCCCCAGCGCGCGTCGCTGGAGGAGGCCTACATGGAGTTGACCCAGGAGTCCGTCGAGTACCACGGCGGCACCACCACGTCGTTCGGGAAGGCAGCCTGATGAGCACCACCACGATGGAAGCGCCGGTGGTCGTGATCCCGCCGACGAAGCCCGACATCCGGCTGAGCTTCGGCGGCGTGCTGCGCAGCGAGTGGATCAAGCTCCGAAGCGTCCGGTCCAGCGCGCTGACGCTGCTGGGAGCCGCGTTCGCGATGCTCCTCGCGGGCCTGGTCTTCGCGTCGACGATCGGCAGCGGCGGTGACGGGCCCGGCCCACGGGGCGGTGTGTCCGACCCGACCGCGATCGCGCTGAGCGGCGTCATGATCACGCAGCTCATCATCGGCGTGCTGGGCGTGATGGTCGTGTCGAGCGAGTACTCGACCGGCATGATCAGGTCGACGCTGACCGGCGTCCCGTCCCGCCTGCCCGTGCTCGCGGCGAAGGTGGCCGTGGTCACCGGCGCGGTGTTCACCGCGATGCTGGCGGTCTCGTTCGTCGCCTTCCTCGGCGCCCAGGCGATCATGTCCGGCGCCGCCCAGCCGACGGCCGCGCTCGGCGATCCGGGCGTGCTCGGTGCCATCGTCGGGTCCGCCGCCGCGCTGACCGGTGTCGCGGTCATGGGCGTCGCCTTCGGCTCGATCCTGCGCAGCACCGCCGGTGCGATCTCCACGCTGTTCGGCCTCGTGTTCCTCGCACCCGGCCTCGGCCAGCTGCTGCTGCCGACCTCGTGGCGCGACGACGTGCTGAAGTACCTGCCGTCCAACGCGAGCAGCTCGTTCACCAGCGTCGTCCCGGACTCCGACGTGCTCGGCACCACCGCGGGCGCGCTCGTGTTCGCCGCCTGGGTCGTCGTCCCGCTGATCGTCGCCGCGGTGCTCCTGCGCCGCCGCGACGCGTAGCCGGCCCTAGGCTCCGGGGGGTGTCCACGATGCAGAGGTTCCGCGCGCTCAGGCGACGGCACCCGATCGTCGTGGACGCCCTCGGCGCCCTTGTCGTGTACCTCGCCGTCGCGCTGGCGAAGGGGCCTCCCGGATCGAACCACCAGGAACTCCGGTCGCCCGCGGTCCTGGCGTTCCTGTCCGCCGCGTTCGCCGCGCTGGCGGTGCGCCGCCGGTGGCCGCTGGTCGTCCTGGTCATCACCACCGCGGGCGTCGTCCCAGCGGTGGTGCTCGGCGGCCAGATCGAGCCGTTCATGTTCCCGGTCGTGATCGCGACGTACACGGTCGCGGTCACCACCGACCGGTGGACGGCGCTGCGGTCGGCGGTGGCCACGGTGCTGTTCGTGGTCCTCGTGGTGGTGCTGCTTACCCCCGCGCCGGGCTTCACCTGGGAGACCTTCGGCCGGTTCGGCTGGGTCGGCATGGCGGCGGCCGTCGGCATCGCGGTCCGCAGCCGCCGGGCGAACATCGCGGCCATCGAGGAACGCGCGGTGCGGGCCGAGCAGACCCGCGAGGAGGAAGCCCGCCGCCGGGTCGCCGAGGAACGCCTGCACATCGCCCGCGAGCTGCACGACGTGGTCGCGCACCACATCGCCGTGATCAACGTGCAGGCAGGCGTGGCAGGCCACCTGATCACCTCCCAGCCCGAGGCCGCCGCCGAGGCGCTGGGTCACGTCCGCCGGTCCAGCCGGGCCGTGCTGGACGAGCTGAGCGGCCTGCTCGGCGTGCTGCGCAGGCCGGAGGAGTCGGACACGCCCACCGAGCCCGCGCCCGGCATGGGCCAGCTCGACCAGCTGGTCGACTCGTTCCGCGCCTCCGGGCTCGACCTGCGGTCGACGGTGACCGGCGAGGTCCACGAACTGCCCGCGACCGTCGACCTGGTCGCCTACCGGGTGGTGCAGGAGGCGCTGACCAACGCGCACCGGCACGGCACCGACACGGCGCACCTCTCCGTGGACTACACGCCGTCCCAGGTCATCCTGGAGATCACCAACGCCGTGGGGGCCCAGCCGCACGACGGCGGCTCCGGCCTCGGTCTCGTCGGCATGAGGGAACGGGCGGGCGCGGTCGGCGGCACCATCCACACCGGGATCGCCGCGGACGGCCGGTTCCGCGTCCTGGCGATCCTGCCACTCCAGCTCGGGAAGAAGCCATGACCATCCGCGTCCTGCTCGCCGACGACCAGGCGCTCATCCGCGCCGGGTTCCGCGTCC
>JBDSAJ010000516.1:0-16794 GCA_039922235.1 Umezawaea sp. | reverse complement strand
TGGCGCACCCCGGCGTACGTGATCTACACGTCCGGGTCGACCGGCAAGCCCAAGGGTGTCGTGGTGTCCCACGCCAGCGTGGTGTCCCTGCTGGCCAACACCCAGCCCGACATGGAGTTCGGGCCGCACGACGTGTGGACCCAGTTCCACTCGTACTCGTTCGACTTCGCGGTCTGGGAGCTGTGGGGCGCACTGGCCCACGGCGGTGAGCTGCTGGTGCCCGACCACGGGCTGACCCGCTCGCCGGTCGACTTCCACCGGCTCGTCCGCGAGCGCGGAGTCACCGTGCTCAACCAGACCCCGTCGGCGTTCTACCAGTTCGTCGAGGCCGACCGGCTGGCCGACCAGCCGCTGACCTCCTTGCGCCGCGTCATCTTCGGCGGCGAGGCGCTGGACCTCGGCAGGCTGCGCGGCTGGGTCGAGCGGTACGGCACCCGGACTCCCCAGCTCGTCAACATGTACGGCATAACCGAGACCACGGTCCACGTCACGCACCGCGTGCTCGACGACACGGACTTCGTCTCAGGCCGGGAAGTCAGCCCGATCGGCGGCCCGATCCCCGGCCTGCGCACGTACCTGCTCGACGAGCGGCTCCGGCCGGTCCCGCCGGGCCGGGTGGGCGCCATCTACGTGGCAGGCGACCAGCTCGCGCTGGGGTACCTGGGCCGACCGGGTCTCACGGCGAGCCGGTTCGTGGCGGACCCGTTCGCGGGCGGCGATTCCCGGATGTACAACTCGGGCGACCTCGCCCGCCGCACCCTCGACGGTGAGCTGGAGTTCGTCGGCCGCGCCGACGACCAGGTGCAGCTCAAGGGTTTCCGGATCGAACTCGGCGAGGTCGAGTCGGCGATCCGGGAGGTCGACGGCGTCGTGGACGTGGCCGTGACCGTGTCGGACAGCGGCGACCACCTGGTCGCGCACGTCGTGGGCCGGAGCGATTTCAGCGCGTTGCTTTCGACGAAGCTTCCGGTGCACATGGTGCCGCAGCGGGTGATCCCGATCGACGCGCTGCCGCTGACGGTGAACGGCAAGCTGGACCGGAAGGCCCTGGAAGAGCGCGCCAAGCAGGACGACGTCGCCCTCCCCGCCCAGGAGGACCACTCCTCCGCGCTCGCGACGCTCGTGGGGATCTTCGCGGACACCCTGCCCGGCGCCGAAGTGGATGCTGCGACCGACTTCTTCGTGGCGGGCGGCGACAGCATCGTCGCCATCGCCGTGGTCAACAAGGCCAGGGCGCTCGGCCTGCCGATCACCCCGCGCGACGTGTTCCTGCTCAAGACACCGCGTGCGCTCGCCGAGCACCTCGGCACCCAGCCCGTGGCGGCACCCGCCGTGGCACCCGAGGTGCGGCAGGACGGTCCGCTGGCACCGACGCCCATCGTGTTGCGGCAGCGGGAACTCGGCGGATCGCTCGTCGGGTTCGCGCAGGCCAGGCAGCTCACCGCGCCGGATGGCACGGGCCTGGCCGACGCCAGGCGGGCGGCGAACGCCGTCGTGGCCGCGCACGCCGCGCTCCGGCTGGCACTGCGGACCGAGCACGGCGTCTGGTCGCTGCGAACCGAACCCGCACGTGAGGTCGACGTGGCGGTCGCCCGCGCGGACGACCCGGCGGAGGCGGCCACCGAGGCCGCCGCGCTGCTGGACCCCGAAGCCGGGACCATGGCCGCGTTCTCCTGGCTGGAGCAGAGCCGGACCCTCGTGGTCGTGGTGCACCACCTCGCCGTGGACGCGGTGTCGTGGCTCATCCTGCTCGACGACCTCACCACCGCGATGCGCGGTGCCGCGCTCGCGCCGACGACCACGACGTACGCGGCCTACGCGGACGCCCTCACCACCAGCGCCCAGTCGCCGTCCGACCTCGGGCACTGGGTGTCCACTTTGGACACCCCCGCACTGTCGCCGGAGGTCGGCGACCTCCGGGAGGTCACCGTGAACCTCGCGGCCGACATCACCGACCACGTCGTGCACGCCGCTCCGACGGCGCTCGACCTCGGGCTCACCGAACTGCTGTGCGGCGCGCTGCGGGTGGCGTTGACCGAGGTCCAGGGCACGCCGACCGACCTGGTGGTCGAACTGGAGCGGCACGGCCGGGTCCCGGTGCTCGAACACCACGACTACACCCGCACGGTCGGCTGGTTCACCTCGATCGCACCGGTCCGGCTGGGAGCGCACACCGATCCCATCGCGGCCGCGCGGGAACTCGTCGAACGGCAGCCGGACGAGAACGCGCACGTCGGCTACGGCCAGCTCAGGTACCTCAACCCGCAGAGCGCTCCCGTGCTGGGCGCGCTGCCGCGACCGCAGGTGCTGTTCAACTACCTCGGCCGGGGCAGCGAGTCGCAGGCGCTGCACGTCGACACCGGTGTGCGGCCCAGCCCGTACGCGGTCGAGGTCAACTCCTGGCTCGACCCGACCACCGGCAGCCTGCGCGCGACGTTCACGCTGGCCGAGGACGTGCCGGACGAGATCGCCGCGCGCTGGCTGAACGCGCTGGAGCGGATCGCGAACGCCTCGGCCACCGCGCGCCGGACCGCGCCGGTCTCCCCGCTGCAACGCGGCCTGTACTTCCAGGCCGAACTGGCAGGCCAGGCCGGGGCGTACGTCGCGCAGAGCTACTTCACCTTCGACCGGCGCCTCGACACAGACGCGCTCGCGAAGGCGATGGCGCACGTGATCGCGAGGCACCCGGTCGTGGGTGCGGGCTTCGAGTCCGATGAGGACGGTTCGCCGGTCCAGGTGCTCGCTCCGGGCCGCCCGGTCGACGTGCGCACGGTGGAAGTCCTGGACGAGTCGGCCGTCGACGCGCTGCGCACCGAAGACCGCAACACGGGCTTCGACCTGGCCGCGCCGCCGCTGGTGCGGCTG
The DNA here is from genome assembly GCA_039922235.1 of Umezawaea sp. Lineage (GTDB taxonomy): Bacteria > Actinomycetota > Actinomycetes > Mycobacteriales > Pseudonocardiaceae > Umezawaea. Next base: position 13,929 of record JBDSAJ010000516.1, on the reverse strand, counting down.
ACTGTGCCGCGCCTGCCCGCACGGGACGCGCTGCTGTTCAGCTATCACCTGCTGCTGTGGGACGGCTGGTCGCGGGAGATCGTGCTGCGCGACCTGTTCGACGCCTACCGGGCGATCGTGGCGGGCGAGCCGCTCGACTCCTCCCCCGCGACGCCGAGCTTCGAGAGCTACACCCGCGCGCTGGCCGCGAAGGACGTGGCGGAGTCCGAGCGGTTCTGGGCGGGCTACCTCGCGGAACTCACCGGGCCCACCCTGCTCGCCGGGCCACGACCGTCCATTTCGGACGAATTGCCCAGCAAGGTCGTGCGGACGCTGTCCGTCGAGCAGTCCGACCGCGTGCGCGACCTGGCGCGGGTGCACGGCGTGACGCTCAACTCGGTGGTCACCGGTGCGCTCGGGCTGCTGCTCGGCAGTGAGACGGGCCGGGGCGACGCGGTGTTCGGCGTGACGGTCTCCGGCCGTGAGGGCGAGGACCTCGCGGGCATCGTCGGCGTGCTGCTCAACACCGTGCCGATGCGGGTCTCGGCTCGACCGCACGACAGCGCTGCCGACTACCTCGCGGCGGTGCAGGGCTCACGCGTGGACGCCATGGAGCACGAGCACCTCGGGCTCGGCGAGATCCAGCGCGCGAGCGGGCACGACGAGTTGTTCGACAACCTGTTCGTGCTGCAGAACTTCCTGGGCGACGACACGTTCACCGCGCTGAACACGGCGAACGGCATCCTGGACCACGAGTCCGATGACTCGACGCACTACCCGTTCACCTGGGTCGTGACGCCGGGCAAGCAGCTCACGGTGAAGTTGGAGTACCGCCCCGAGATCACCTCCCCAGCGCACGCCGACCACCTCGTCAGCGAGTACCTGCGCATCCTCGAAGACCTGGCGGAAGCCCAGGGGCCGGTCGGCGCCATCCGTGGCACGGGACCGGTGCCCGTGCTGTCCGAGCACTTGGACTTCGGCACCGACACGGTGGTCGACCGGTTCGACCGGGCGGCCGACGCGAACCCGGACCGGACCGCGCTGGTCGCGCACGGCAAGTCGCTGACGTTCGCGGAACTGCGTGACCGCAGCCGTGAGCTGGCCGGTGTGCTCGCCGCGCGGGGCATCGGCCCGGAGACGTCCGTGGGCATCGCGGTCCCCCGCTCGCTGGAGTGGATCGTCGGGCTGTTCGGGATCCTGCGCTGCGGCGCGGCCTACGTGCCGCTGGAACTGGACCACCCGGACGAGCGGATCGCGGCCATCGTCGCCGACGCCCGGCCGTCGCTGATCATCACGACCAGCGCGGTCGCACCGCGGCTGCCCGCCGGCGAGCTGATCGAACTCGACCGCCCGCTGCCCGCCGCCGAACCGGTCGTGACGTTCCTGCCGAACGACCCGAACCGGTTGCGGCACGCCGCTTACACCATCTACACCTCGGGATCGACCGGCAAGCCCAAGGGCGTGGTGACGGAGTACGCCGGACTGACCAACATGCTGGTCAACCACCAGCGCCGGATCTTCGAGCCGGTGTTGGCGCAGCACGGCCACCGGGTGTTCCGGATCGCGCACACGGTGTCGTTCGCGTTCGACATGTCGTGGGAAGAGCTGCTGTGGCTGGCCGACGGCCACGAGGTGCACATCTGCGACGAGGAACTGCGCCGCGACGCCACCGGGCTGGTCGCGTACTGCCTGGAGCACGAGATCGACGTCATCAACGTGACGCCGACCTATGCGCAGCAACTGATCGCCGAGGGCTTGCTCGACGACGTCGAGCGGCGTCCCGCGCTGGTGCTGCTCGGCGGCGAGGCCGTGACGCCGGCGCTGTGGCGGCGGCTGGCCGAGACCGAGGGCACCGTCGGCTACAACCTGTACGGCCCGACCGAGTACACGATCAACACCCTGGGCGTCGGGACGTTCGACTGCCTCGACCCCGTGGTGGGGGTGGCGATCGACAACACTGACGTGTACGTGCTCGATCCGTGGCTGCGGCCCGTGCCCGACGGCGTTCCCGGTGAGCTGTACGTCTCGGGCGTCGGCATCGCCCGCGGTTACCTGGGGCAGGCCGCGCAGTCGGCCGAGCGGTTCGTCGCGTGTCCATGGGTGCAGGGCGAGCGGATGTACCGGACGGGCGACCTGGTCATCAGGCGCGCCGACGGGAACCTGCTCTACTTGGGCCGCACCGACAAGCAGGTCAAGATCCGGGGTCACCGGGTCGAACTGGGCGAGGTCGAGGCGGTGTTCGCCGCGCACCAGGCGGTCCGGTTCGTCGCGGCGGTCGCGCAGGCCGACCCCCAGGTCGACGGCGCGTACCGGCTGGCCGCGTACCTCGTGCTCGACGGTGCCGACATCGCGACCGTGGCGGCGGAGGTGGGCGCCGGTCTGCCGGACTACCTGCGGCCGACGCACTACGCTCAGGTCGACGCGATCCCGCTCACCGTCAACGGCAAGGCCGACACGTCGGCGCTGCCGGAGGCCAAGCCGCTGGGCACGCTCGTGCCCGTTGGCGAGCAGCGTGAGCTGACCGAGACCGAGGTCATCGTCCGCGAGTCGTTCGCCGAGGCGCTCGACCTGGACGAGGACGAGGTGGGCATGGCGAGCGGCTTCGCCTCCCTCGGCGGGCACTCGATGCTCGCCGTGCGCCTCATCGGCCTGCTCCGCCGCGAGTTCGGCCCCGTGATCACCATTCGTGACCTGCTCACCCTCAGCACCCCGGAAGCGATTGCGCGGCACATTGACGACAACTGACGTGACACCAGCCCGCACCGGGTCCCAGGTCCTGCGGCAGGCGTTGCGCCGCAACATCGGCGCGATGACGCGGGGCACCCTGCTGATGGGGTCCTACCAGGCCGCCGAGACCGCGGTCCCGATCGTGCTCGGGGTGATCATCGAGTACGCGATGAACGACGGCGACCTCAGCTCGCTGGGGCTGTCGATCGCGGCGCTCGGCCTCGTCATCGCGACGGTGTCGCTGTCGTGGCGCTTCGGCATGCGCGTGCTGCAGAAGGCGAACACGACCGAGGCGCACCGGTGGCGGGTCCAGGTCGCGGCCTGCGGGCTGCAACCGGTGGCACGGGACCTCGACCTGAAGTCCGGCGAGGTGCTGACCATCGCCACCGAGGACGCCGACCAGACCGCGGACATCATCGAGGTGGTGCCGTTGCTGATCAGCTCGACGGTGGCGCTGGTCATCACGGCCGTCGTGCTGACCACGGCGGACGTTTCGCTGGGGCTGCTGGTGTTCGTCGGCACCGCCGCGATCCTCACGGTGCTCAGCGTGATGTCGCGGCGGATCGGCGCGAGCACGCAGGAGCAGCAGGCCAGGGTCGCGCTGGCGGGGGCGAAGGTCTCCGACCTGATCGCCGGGCTGCGGCCGTTGCACGGGTTCGGCGGCAACTACGCGGCGTTCCTGGCCTACCGGCGCGTGAGCACGGAGGCGAAGCGGCAGTCGATCACCGTCGCGCGCGTCAACGGCGTGTACGCGGGGACCGCGCTCGCCCTCAACTCCCTGCTGGCGGCAGCCGTGACCCTGACCGCGGGTTGGCTGGCGTTCGACGGGCAGATCTCCGTCGGACAGCTCGTGACGGCCGTGGGGTTGGCCCAGTTCCTGATGGAACCGCTCCGGATGTTCTCGGAGATGCCCAAGTACGTGATGATCGCCCGCGCCTCGGCCGCACGCATGGCGATCGTGCTGGCCTCGCCGCCCATGATGATCCCCGGACAGGAGAAGCCCGCGCCGGGTGGTGTGCTGGAGGTCGACGGGGTGCGGCACGGGTCGTTGCGCGACATGACGTTCCGCGTCGAGTCGGGTGCGTTCGTGGCGATCACGACCTACCAGCCGGGGACGGCGGCCGAACTCGCCGCGATCCTGGCGGTCGACGTCCCACCCGCGAGCTACGAGGGCGTCGTGCGCGTGGGCAAGCGGGACCTCGCCGACCTGTCGATCGACTGCGTGCGCGGACACCTGCTGGTGAACCCCTCCGACGGCGAGATCTTCGCGGGCACCCTGCGCGACAACATCGACCCGGCGGGCACCAGCGCGCTGATGTCCGAGGTGGTCGAGGCGTCCATGCTGACCGACGTCGTCGCACTGCACCGGGACGGCCTGGACTACGGGGTGCGCGACCGCGGGGCGAACCTCTCCGGTGGCCAGCGCCAGCGGCTGTCACTGGCCCGCGCACTCGCGGCCGACCCCGACATCCTGGTGCTGCACGACCCGACGACGGCCGTGGACGCGGTGACCGAGCAGCTCATCGCCCGCAACATCACCGACCTGCGCCGGGGCCGCACGACGATCGTGATCACCAGCAGTCCGGCGTTGCTCGACGTGGCCGACCGCGTCATCGTCGTTGACGACGGGACGGTGGCCAGCGAGGGCACCCACCGCGAGTTGCTGGCGAGGGACGAGGAGTACCGGTCGGCGGTGGCGCGTTAGCAGTCGCTGACCAGGGTCGGCAGGACATCCGTGGCCACGGTGTCGAGGACCGCCTCGTCACCCGCGAACGGACCCTCGTGCCGCGGCCACGGCGCGAGGACGTCGGTGAAACCCAGTTCCGCCGCACGGCCCAGGAAGTCGCGGTAGACCTCGACGCTCGACAGGCTGAAGACCGGCGCGGCGTCGGTCTGGAGGAAGCGGCGGACCTCGGCCGGGTCGCGGGACTCGGCGGCCAGTGCCTCGTCGAACCGGGCCGACAGCTCGGCCAGCGACTTCCACCACCCGTCCAGGCTGTCGTGGACGGTGCCGATGGTGACCCAGCCCTGGCCGTGCCGGGCGGTCAGCGCCAACGCCTTCGGACCGTTCGCGGCCAGCACGAACGGGGTGCGCGGACGCTGGACGCAGCCGGGGGCGTTGCGGGCGTCCACGGCCGTGTAGTACTCGCCGGAGTAGTCGACCCCGTCCGTGGTCAGCAGCGCGTCCAGCAGCTCCACGAACTCCTGGTACCGCCTCGACGGGCTCGCGGCCTTCGTGGTGCCGCCGAAGACGTCCACGTCGTGGCCACCCACCCCGCCTGCACCCACGCCCACCGTCAACCTGCCGTCCGACAGGTCGTCCAGCGCCGTCACGTCCTTCGCGAACGACAGCGGGTGCCGGAAGTTCGGCGACGCCACCATGAAGCCCAACTCGATCCGCGACGTCGCCAGCGCCGCCGCGCTCAACGTCGGCACCGAACCCAACCACGGGCTGCCGACCAGCGGCCCCCAGCCCAGGTGGTCGAACGTCCACGCGTGGGCGAAGCCGTACGCCTCCGCCGCCTGCCACCTCGGCTTCGCCTCGGCCCAGCGGTACTCCGGAAGGATCGTGATCCCGGCCCTCATCGCTCTTCTCCCCCGCGTCGATGCCACACGAACAGGTGCCGTGTTCTGTCGAAACTAGTCGTCGGCCAGTGCCCAGGCGACATCGCGGACCAACGCGTGTCGCCAACCGGCCCGATCGTGCCCGGACGTCGACCGGGACGCGCGCACGGTCGCACCCGCTTGCGCGGTCAGGGTTTCGACCAGTTCGCAGTGCGGGATCATGGCCGGTTCGTGCTCACCGACGTCGAAGGCGACCCGCAGACCGGACAGGTCCGGACGGTCGCGCAGGCGGGTGGCGATGTCGCCACCACGCGGGCCGTCGAGCGGGTCCGGCAGGTCGAACGGGGTCGACGTCCACCAGAACGAGCCGGACTGGCAGGCCACGCGGGACACCAGGTCCGGGGACTCCAAGGCGGCCCACAACGCGCTGAGCCCACCGAGGCTCTGGCCGGCGACCACCAGCTTCCCGAGGTCGACGGGCACGCCGTTGTCGGCGAGGAGCGGCAGGAGTTCGTCGCGGATCCCCTCCCACAACGCGGGTTCGCAGCCGTACTCGGCTTCCCGGACCTGTGGTGTGGGCAGGAAGACCAGCGTGGCGGCGGGCATGTCCCCGTTCGCCACGGCCGCGTCGAACGCCGTCACCGCCGGGTGCACGTACATCCAGTCGTCGCCGTCGAGCAGCAGGACCACCGGCCCCGGCGTTTCGGCCGGGTGGACGCGGACGGTGCGCCGCCCGCCCAGGTGCTTGCTGGTCCACCGGATGCGGGTGCCGGGGACGGGCAGCACGTCGTCAGGTCCGACGGCGGGCCAGTAGGGCTGGACCTCGGCGTCGGGGGTCGCGGCGATCGAGCGGTTGCCGCCCGCGCCCGCCGGGTTGAGCGGATCGGCGTGGGCGCCGTCGAACTGGTCACCGTCGTGGAAGTGGTACGTCACCCGCAGTCGCGCGGGCATCGGCACTTCCGCGAACCAGCAGTCCGAGTCCCCCAGCCGCCGCAACTCGACCGGCGCCGACCACGTCTCGAACCGCAGGGTGGCCGGGGATCCACGCCACAGGAACAACGTCGACCAGCCGCCGTCCTCGGCGGGCACCGACACAGGTAGCGGGAGGTGGCTCGCGGCGTCCCAGAACTCGGCCGTCCCCGGCTCTCCGACCAGTCCGAACCTGGCGAAATATCCCTGCATGCGAATTCTACCGCTCGTCCGAGCCCACGACGAGGCTGCGCGGGCGGAGATCCGTCCACTCGGTCTCCACGAACTCCAGGCAGGCAGCCCGATCGGCTGGACCGTGCGCGACGGTCCAGCCCGCGGGCACGTCGGCGAACGTCGGCCACAGCGAGTGCTGGCCCTCCGCGTTCACCAGCGCGTAGAAGGTGCCCGACTCGTCGTCGAAGGGGTTGGTGGACATGGGTTGTCTCCTGGTGGTGAGCTGGCGGTCGGTGCGAGTGGACCCTAGTGGGCGACGGTGGCGGAGACCGCGTATTCCGGCTGGGCCGGAACATCCGGGCGGCGGTTGTCCACAACGGACTCCAGGATCTCCCCCACCCGCACGGCCAGGTTCGACAGCAGTGACGACGTGATGCCGTGCGAGTGCTCGGTGCCGCCCTGGAGGTAGATCCCCCCGAGGACCTGCCCGTCGGTGTCGATCCGGTAGTCGCGGCCGACGCTCAACCGCTGCTGCTCGTCACGGCGGCAGTGCTCGGCGATCTCGCCGAGCATCGCGGTCGGGTCGGACTCGCGGTAGCCGGTGGCGTAGACGACGGCGTCGGCGTCGAGCACCGTGCGCTCGCCGGTGGTCAGCGACTCGACGGTCACCCGCACGCCGGTCGCGGTCTCCACGACCTCGGCTGGCCGCGACACGTTGATCAGCCGGAGCCGTTGCACCCCAAGGACCTTCTCCTGGTACACGCGGCGGTACAGCTCGGCGATGAGGTCCTGGTCGACCACGGCGTAGTTCGTGTTGCCGTGGTAGGCCATGAGCTTGTGCTTCACGTCCTCGGGCGCCTGGTAGAACTCGTCGACGGCGGCCGGGTCGAAGATGCGGTTGGCGAAGGAGCTGTCGTCCGCCGGGCTGTAGCCGTAGCGGGCGAACACCGCGCAGACCTCGGCGTTGGGGAAGTGCTCGTGCAGGTGGGCCGCCACCTCCGCACCGCTCTGCCCGGCGCCGACGACGACGAACCGGCGCGGCGCGGCGGTGACCAGCTCGCGGACGCGGTGCAGGTAGTCGCGGTTGTGCCAGACGTGCTCGGAGTGCGTGACGCCCTCGGGCAGGTTGGCCTGCAGTCCCGTTGCCAGGATGAGGTTGCGCGCGCGGCGGACCTCGACGACGCCCTGCGCGTCGCGCGCGCTGACGTCGAAGTAGGTGATCACGCCGTCGTTCAGGACCGGCTGGACCGACACGACCTCGTGGTCGTAGGACACGACGTCGTCGACCTTCGCCGCCGCCCACTCGAAGTAGTCGTGGAACTCGACCCGCAGCGGGTAGAGGTTCTTGTGGTTGATGAAGTCCACCAGCCGGTCCCGGTCCTTCAGGTAGGACAGGAAGCTGTACCCGCTGTTGGGGTTCCGCATCGTGACGAGGTCCTTGAGGAACGACACCTGCATGGTGGCGTCGTCCAGGAGCATCCCGCGGTGCCACCCGAAGGCCTGCTGCTTCTCGAAGAAGTGGGCCGTCACCACGTCCTGGGCACCCGCGACGGCGTTGTGCTCGGCCACGGCGATCGCCAACGCCAGGTTGGCGGGCCCGAACCCCACTCCGACCAGGTCGTACACCGGAACGTCACCGTCGGTTCGTGCCTGTGGCATAGCAGTCCCATCACGCGGCAGGAGGAAGGTCGACTTAAGTTAGCCTAACTTAACTTAGGCGACACTCAAGCGGCTATGCCTTCGACGTGATCTATACCGCTCCTAAACCTAGCCTGCCCTAACCGCAAGGGGAAGCCGACAGGCCGCCAGGCGGGCCGTTGGCCCACTCGGCGGCCTGCGCCAACCCCGCGAGTCGACCGTTCGCGCACCCCCGGTCGGGTTACTGCTCGCGGGTGGACTTGATGGTGTCGCGGTACCACTCGGCGGAGCGCTTGAGCGTGCGCTGCTGGGTGTCGTAGTCGACGTGGACGATGCCGAACCGCTTGTCGTAGCCGTAGGCCCACTCGAAGTTGTCCATGAGCGACCAGGCGAAGTAGCCGCGCACGTCGGCGCCCTGCGCCACCGCGCTCCCGACCGCGGCGATGTGGTCGCTGAGGTAGGCGAGCCGGTCGGCGTCCTCGACCACGCCGTTCTCCTCGGCCTGGTCGTCGAACGCGGCGCCGTTCTCGGTGATCACCATCGGCAGGCCGGGGTAGTCCTCGCTGATGCGCACCAGCAGGTCGGTGAAGCACTCCGGCACGATCTCCCAGTCCATCGCCGTGACGGGCCGGTTCCGCGGCACCACGTTCGGCTCGTGCGGTTCCTTGCCGCCCGCGAAGACGTGCGACGAGTAGTAGTTCACGCCGAGCACGTCGATCGGCGTGGAGATGATCTCCAGGTCGCCCGGCTCGACGGGCAGCAGCGCGCCGCGCGCCTCGATGTCCGCCACGACGTCCTCGGGGTACTGCCCCTTGACCAGCGGGTCGAGGTAGATGCGGTTGCCGAGGCCGTCCGCGCGGCGGGCCGCGTCGACGTCCTCGGGCCGGTCGGACGCGGGGGTGGCGGTGCCCATGTTGAGCGTGATGCCCAACTCGATGGGCTCCGACGCCGCCGCGCGCAGCGCCTGGCCCGCGAGTCCGTGGCCCAGCAGCAGGTGGTGCACCGCGCGCATCGACGCGCCGAAGTCCTGGATGCCGGGCGCGTGCACGCCCATGCCGTAGCCGAGCATCGCCGAGCACCACGGCTCGTTGAGCGTCGTCCACGTCCTCACCCGGTCACCCAGCCCGGCGTGCACCAGCGAGGCGTACTCGGCGAACCGGTAGGCCGTGTCGCGCTCCGGCCAGCCGCCCGCGTCCTCCAGCTCCTGCGGGAGGTCCCAGTGGTACAGCGTGATCCAGGGCTTGATCCCCTTGCCCAGCAACTCGTCCACGAGCCGCGAGTAGAAGTCCAGGCCCTTCGCGTTCACCGGCCCACGACCGCCGGGCTGGATGCGGGGCCACGAGATGGAGAACCGGTAGGAGTCCACGCCGAGACCGGCGATCAGCTCCACGTCCTGCGGCATCCGGTGGTAGTGGTCGCACGCGACGTCACCGTTCTCCTGCCGGATCACGGCTCCCGGCACACGGCAGAAGGTGTCCCAGATGGACGGTGTGCGCCCGTCCTCGGCGACGGCCCCCTCGATCTGGTAGGCAGAGGTAGCCACTCCCCAGAGGAAGTTCGCCGGCAGCTCGGCGGTCGCTTCGGTGGCTCGTTGCCCGGCAGTCGTCATTTCGCTCCAACTCCTGGATGTCCCGACAGGGAGGGGGTGTTGAGCCAGCAGGCGACGCTGCGGCTGCTGGCTCCGTTGGTGCCGGCCAGCTTCTCGAGGACCGGGATCTCCCGCTCGCACACGTCGAAAGCGCTGGGGCACCGCGGGTGGAAGGGACAACCGGGCGGCACTGCCCGCATGTCCGGCGGCGAACCGGGGATGCCGGTCAGCGGGCGGCGAGGGCCGTGCAGCGCTGGGAACGACCCGAGCAGGCCCTTGCTGTACGGGTGGCTGGAGGAGCGGTACATGTCCTCCGAGGCCGCCTGCTCCACGATCCGGCCCGCGTACATGATCGCGATCCGGTCGGAGAACTCCACGAGCAGCGAGATGTCGTGGGTGATGAAGAGGACGGAGAAGCCGAGTTCCTCGCGCAGCCGCATCATCTGCTCCAGGATCTGCCGCTGCATCACCACGTCCAGCGCGGTGGTCGGCTCGTCCATGATGATGATCTCGGGGTCGAGCGCCAGCGCCATGGCGATCATCACGCGCTGCCGCATGCCGCCGGAGAGCTGGTGCGGGTAGCTGCCGAGCCGGTCGGCGGAGATGCCGACCAGCCGGAGCAGTTCCGCGCTGCGCTTGGTCCGCTGCTGGCGGGACATCTCCGGGCGGTGCGCCCGGTAGATGTCCTCCAGTTGCGAGGCCACCGTCGAGACGGGGTTGAGCGAGTTCATGGCGCCCTGGAACACGATGGCGATGTCGTTCCAGCGGAACGACCGGAGCTGCTTCGGCGTCAGGCCGAGCACGTCGACGGGCGCCGGCCGGTCGCGGCCGTGGTGCAGCACCTCGCCGCCGGTGATGAGTCCGGGCGGCGGGAGCAGCCGGGTCATCGCGTACGCCAGCGTGGACTTGCCGCTGCCGCTCTCCCCCGCGAGGCCGAGTACCTCGCCGCGGTTGAGCACCAGGTTGACGGAGCTGACCGCGTGCACCGCGCCCGCGCCCTGCCCGTAGTCGACCGAGAGGTCGCGGATCTCCAGCACGGGGGTCACGGCCGCCTGCCTTCCTGCCTGAGCACGGGGGTGAAACCGACGCGCATCTTGACCTTGCTGCCACCCGCGGACGTCCGCAGGCGCGGGTTGACGTACTCGTCGATCCCGAAGTTGATCAGTGCGAGCGCAGTGCCCAGCAGCGCGATGCACAGGCCGGCGGGGATGAACCACCACCACGCACCCTGCGCGAGCGCCTGCGCGTTCTGCGCCCAGAACAGGATCGTGCCCCAGTTCCAGTTGGACACGCTGGCGACGCCGATGAAGGACAGCGTGATCACCGACAGCACCGCGAAGATCACCGTGCCGACGAAGCTGGACGCGATGATCGCGGTCAGGTTCGGCAGTACCTCGAACACGATGAGCCGCCACGTGCGCTCGCCGGTCGCCCGCGCCGCCTCGACGTAGTCGCGCTGGCGCAGCGACAGCGTCTGGGCGCGCAGGATGCGCGCGCCCCACGCCCAGCCGGTCGCACTGATCACGAACGCGATCAGGAAGTCACCGGCGTCGGGCAGGAACGAGGTCACGATGATGATCAGCGGCAGCGCCGGGACGACCAGGAAGATGTTGCTCAGCGCGGAGAGGATCTCGTCGGCCACGCCGCCGAGGAAACCCGCCGTGACACCGATCAGCACCGACAGCACGGTGGCGATGGCACCCGCCACCAGTCCTACGACCAGCACGCCCCGCGCGCCGACGAGCACCTGGGAGAAGATGTCCTGGCCGGTCTGGGTAGTGCCGAACCAGTGGCTGCCGGACGGCGCCGTCATGATGTCGCTGCTCATCGCCGACGGGTCGTACGGCGCGATCCACGAGCCGATGACCGCGATCACGACGAAGAAGCCCATGATCGACAGTCCGGCGATCGTCTTGCCGTTCAAGGCAGACTTCATGCTCAGGCCGCCTTTCGGGTGCGCGGGTCGAGCATCAGGTACACGACGTCGGCGAGCAGGTTGGCCACCAGCACCGCCAACGTGATGATCAGGAAGATGCCCTGCATCAACGGGTAGTCCTTCGCGTTCACCCCGGTGAACAGGATGTAGCCGATGCCGGGGTAGGAGAACACCATCTCCACCAGCAGCGTGCCGCCGACGATGAAGCCCAGCGACAGCGCGAAACCGGAGATGCTGGGCAGCACCGCGTTGCGGGCGGCGTAGCCGAGCATGACGCGCTTCTCGGGCAGGCCCTTGGCGTGCGCGACGGTCACGTAGTCCTCCGAGGACACCGTCACCATCATGTTGCGCATGCCGAGGATCCAGCCCGCGATCGAGCTGATGAGCACGGTGAGCGCGGGCAGCACCGAGTAGTACAGCGCGCTGGAGATGAACTCCCCGTCGAAGCCGGGGACCAGGCCCGGCTCGTAGCCGCCCGACGCCGGGAAGGCGTCGAGGGTGACCGCGAAGATCGAGATGGCGATGAGCCCAAGCCAGAAGTACGGGATGGCCGAGAAGAACGTGGTGATCGGCAGCAGCGCGTCGATCCACGAGCCGCGCTTCCAGCCCGCGTAGACACCGATCATGGTACCCAGCACGAAGCTGATGACCGTGGTCACGCCCATCAGCGCGAGCGTCCACGGCAGGCTCTGCGCGATCACCTCCGACACCGGCGTCGGGAAGTAGGTGAACGACAGCCCGAGGTCGCCGTGGAACAGGTTGCCCCAGTAGGTGAGGTACTGGGACAACGTGCTCGTCTGCGTGTCCAGTCCGAAGAGGACGTACAGCGAGGCGGTCGCCTCCGTGCTCAGCCTGCCCTGGAACCGGGCGATCATGGCCTGCACCGGGTCGCCCGGCAGCATCCGCGGGAGCAGGAAGTTGATCGTGATCGCGGCCCAGGCCGTGACCAGGTAGAACAACGCCCGCCGGAGGAGGAACCTCATGCGCCGACCTCCACCGCGTCACGGCGGGGGTGGTCCGCCGAGGTTTCCGAGTCGTAGAGCCAGCAGGCCGCGTAGTGGGCGTCGCCGAGGTCGAACCGCGGCGGCGTCTCGGTGCGGCACTTCTCCGCGGCGTACGGGCACCGCGGGGCGAAGCGGCAGCCCGGTGGCGGGCTGATCAGGCTGGGCGGCTCGCCGGGAGCCGTTGTCACCGCGGGCACCCCGGTGTGCGCCCGCTCCGGGTCGGGAGCGGACCTGATGAGCAGCTGCGTGTACGGGTGGGCGGGCTCCTGGGTGACGGTCTCGCTGTCACCGCCCTCGATCACCTGACCCGCGTACATCACCATCGTCGTGTCGGCGAAGTAGCGCGCCGACGCGATGTCGTGGGTGATGTACAGGATGGCCAGGTGGAGCCGTTCCTTCAGGTCCCGCAACAGGTTCAGCACGCCGAGCCGGATCGACACGTCGAGCATCGACACCGGCTCGTCGGCCAGCAGGACGGTCGGGTCGGCGCCCAGCGCCCGCGCGATGGCGACGCGCTGGCGCTGGCCGCCCGACAACTCGTGCGGGTACTTGTCCAGGAAGCGCTCGGGAGGGGTGAGGTTGACCCGCTCCAGGAGCGAGGTCAACCCCTTCTCCAGCTCTTCTCCCTTGACCCGCCCGTGGTGCACGCGAAGTGCCCTCGTGAGGTGGTAGCGGATGGTGTGCACCGGGTTCAGCGACGCGAACGGGTCCTGGAAGATCATCTGGACCTGCTTGCAGTAAGCCCGGAACGATTTCCCCCGCTTCACCTTCGTGGGCACGTCGTTCAGAACGATCTCGCCCGAGGTCAGCGGGTACAGCTGCGCGAGCAGCCTGGCCACGGTGGACTTGCCAGAGCCCGACTCCCCGACCAGCGCGGTCACGTGTCCCCGGCGCAGGTCGAACGAGACGTCGTCCACCGCGTGTACCGCGCGCGGCTGGCGGGTGAGCACTTGACGGCCCTTGCGAGCGACCGGGAAGTGCTTGGTGACACCACGTGCCGCCAGCACGACCTCGCCGGTCACGCGGTGGCCGGCTTCAAGCGGAGAACCACCTGCAACGCGTTGGTCTGCGTCGGCTGCGGCGGCGCGTACGGGTCCTCGGCCGTGGGCCAGCCGATCCAGTTCTTGGTGCTGTACTCGGCGCCGACCGGCGACGAGACCAGCGGGATGGCCGGAACCTGCTCGACGAAGATCTTCTGGAGCAGGTCGAGGCTCGCCTTGCGGGAGGCGTCGTCCGGCGCGGACGCGTACGCGGTCAGTGCGGCGGTCGCGGCGGGGTCGTTGAAGCGGCCCTGCGCGGAGGCGGCGACCTCGCCGATCGGCTTGCTGGTCGCGGCGTCCATGATGTTC
>JBDSAJ010000515.1:0-9445 GCA_039922235.1 Umezawaea sp. | reverse complement strand
ACCGCCAGGCCCCAGTTGAACGCGAACCGCTGCGCACCACAATGGGACCGCAGCGCGGCTTCCTGCCCCGCGGTCGGGTCGAGCGCGTACCGGTACGCCTGGATCACCATGGCCATGACGCCGTCACGGTAGCGTGCGACACCGACACCTCTTCCCACCACCACGCACGGACGCTCACGGGTGCGTGTATTCGCTCACGTTCCACCCAACAGTTGCGTACCCCTGATCCTCACCCAGAGCACGGAACAGCGCGTGCTTCCCCTGGCGCTGTGGACCTTCCAGGGGCAGTTCACCGTGAACATCCCGGCGGTGCTCGCGGCCGTGGTCCTGTCCACTATCCCCATCCTCGCGCTCTACATCGTGGGCCGCCGTCAGCTCGTGAGCGGCCTGACCGCCGGATTCGGCAAGTAGTTCCACCACCGCGACCGAACGACCGTAAGGACTCACATGCCACCGCTCAGCAAGCCCCTCGGCGACCGGCCGTGGGCCGATCCCGGTGCCACCGTCGACGACCGCGTCGACGCGCTGCTCGCCGTGATGACGCCGGAGGAGAAACTCGCCCAGCTCGGCAGCGTCTGGCCGGGCGCCGAGCACAGCGCGGAAGGTGAGGACAGCTCCGTCGAGAACGTCGCGCCGATGCAGGACGTGTTCGCCAAGCAGGTCGACTTCGACATCGCCACCCAGCACGGGATCGGGCACCTCACCCGCCCGTTCGGCAGCAGGCCGGTCGACCCCGTGGAGGGGGCGGCCGCGCTCGAAGACCTCCAGCGCAGGCTGGTGGCGGAGACCCGGTTGGGCATCCCGGCGATCGTGCACGAGGAATGCCTGACCGGGTTCACCACGTACCGGGCGTCGGTGTTCCCCGCCTCGATCGCGTGGGCGGCCACGTTCGACCCCGACCTCGTCGAGCGGATGGCGCACGCCATCGGGTCCGGCATGCGCCACGTCGGCGTCCACCAGGGGCTCTCGCCCGTGCTCGACGTCGTGCGCGACTACCGCTGGGGCCGCGTCGAGGAAACCCTCGGCGAGGACCCGTACCTGGTGGCGATGGCGGGTGCGGCGTACGTCCGCGGGCTGGAGAGCGCGGGCGTCGTCGCCACCCTCAAGCACTTCGCGGGCTACTCCGCCTCGCGGGCGGGCCGCAACCACGCCCCGGTCCCCATGGGGTACCGCGAACTCCGCGACACGATCCTGCCGCCCTTCGAGACCGCGATCCGCGAAGGTGGCGCGCGGTCGGTCATGAACTCCTACTCCGACGTGGACGGCGTCCCCGCCGGTGCCGACGAATCACTCCTCACCGGGATCCTCCGCGACGAGTGGGGGTTCGACGGAACCGTCGTGTCGGACTACTGGTCGATCGCGTTCCTCGTGACGATGCACCGGGTCGCCGGTTCCAACGGCGAGGCGGGCGCGCTCGCCCTGCGGGCCGGGATCGACGTCGAACTGCCCGACACCCTGTGCTTCGGGCCGGAACTGCTCGAACTCGTGCGGTCCGGCGTGGTGCCGGAGGAGCACGTCGACCGTGCGGTCCGGCGAGTGCTGCGGCAGAAGGTCCAACTCGGCCTCCTCGACGACACCTGGAGCCCGGAATCGGCCGCGACGCGCGCGGGCTCGGCCGATCTGGACCCACCCGGCAACCGGGAGATCGCGCGGCTGCTCGCCGAGCGCAGCATCATCCTGCTCGACAACCCGCGAAGTGCGTTGCCACTGGCAGGCGGTGACGCCTCGATCGCGGTCATCGGCCCGTGCGCGGACGATCCGCAGGCGTTCTTCGGCTGTTACTCGTTCCCCAACCACGTCCTTCCCCGCCACCCGGACCTCCCGCTCGGCGTCGAGGCACCGTCCCTGGTCGACGCCCTGCGCGTCGAACTGCCCCACGCGACCATCACCACGTCGGCGGGCTGCCCCGTCAAGGAGGTCGACCGGTCGGGCTTCGCCGACGCGGTCGCGACCGCGTCGGCCGCGGACGTGTGCGTCGCCGTCGTCGGTGACCGCGCGGGCCTGTTCGGTCGCGGCACCTCCGGCGAGGGGTGTGACGTCGAAGACCTGGCACTGCCCGGTGTGCAGGACGAGTTGGTCGAGGAGCTGCTGGCCACCGGCACCCCGGTGGTGCTGGTCGCCGTGTCCGGCCGCCCGTACGCGCTCGGCCCCTACGTGGGGCGGGCGGCGGCGATCGTGCAGGCGTTCTTCCCAGGGGAGGAAGGCGGTCCGGCCCTCGCCGGTGTGCTCAGCGGCAGGGTGGTGCCCAGCGGCAAGCTCCCCGTGCAGATCCCCGCCGCGGCGGGCGGACAACCCGGCACGTACCTGCACCCGCCACTGGGCGGGAACTCCCAGGGCGTCAGCAACCTCGACCCCACACCGGCGTTCCCGTTCGGCCACGGCCTGTCCTACACGACGTTCGCCTACGACGGGCTCTACCTGGACCAGGACGTCATCGGAGCCGACGGCGAGATCACCATCACCATCACCATCACCTGCACGGTCACCAACACCGGTCCCCGTGCGGGTGACGAGGTCGTGCAGCTCTACGTCGACGACCCGGTCGCCCAGATCGCCCGCCCCGTCCGGCAGTTGGCGGGCTTCGCCCGCGTCGCACTCGCTCCGGGCCAGCGCGCCCGCGTCGTGTTCCGGCTCCACACCGACCGGCTGGCGTTCACCGGCCTGGACCGGCGGCGGATCGTCGAACCCGGCCGGTTCGACATCGCCATCGGCGGCTCTTCGCAGGAGATTCCGCTCCGTGCTCCGTGCTTCGTTCACCGTCACCGGAGATATCCGGACCGCGGGCTCGGACCGCGTCCTCACGACACCCGTGGAGGTCGTGCTCCTCGATCACGAAACAGCCGACCGTGGTCCCCGCTGATCCAGGAAGCGCTTCCGCTCAGAAGCGCGCTTCGAGCAGGACGGTGTCCCTGAGCACCAGCCTGACCTCGATGCGGGTGATGTCGACCAGCGGGACGCCGGTGGTGGCGATCGGTTTCATGGACGTCCCCGGTCCGGCCGTCCACGTGGCGACCGTGGTGGTGACGCCCTCGCGGTCCACGACGTGCAGGGAGTAGACGAAGGTCGGCGACGGTCGTCCGTCGGGCGGCACGGAGTAGTCGCAGGTGATGTCGATCCGGGTGCCCCACGGCTGTTCCACCAGGACGATCCTGGCCGTGACCGGGCTCGGAATGGTCTGGGTGAGGTCGATCGCGTGTGCGGGCGAGGGATCCGGGGAACGCGGGGGGTCGGGGCGCAGCACGATGGCGAGCAGCGCACCCGCGGCGGCGGCGGCGAGCACCGCCGCCACCACCCGGACGCGGGCCCACCGGTGTGCCGAGTGCGCGGCCCGGATCAGGCTGGGCAGCAGCGCGCTCGGCACCTCCTGGTCCGGAGCGGGTGGACCGAGCAGTTCCACCGCGCGTTGGGTCGGCACGACGGAGAGGATGCCGGGCATACCGGCGAGTCCGGTGACCGCGCGTTCGCAGGCAGCGCATTCACCGAGGTGGCGTTCGTACACCCGGCGGTCGCTCGGTGAGAGCGACCCCAGCACGTACGCGACGTCCCACTCCCGGTACGGGTCCGTCGGGGAAGTCAATGCCCCGTCACTCCCTTCTCCAACAGCGCGAGCCGAAGCGCGCGAAGACCGTAGTGGAGTCGGGACTTCACGGTGCCCGGAGGCAGGTCCAGTTCCCGCGCCACTTCGGCGACCGATTGCCCCATGTAGTACGCGCGCACGATCACCGCGCGGTGGTCGTCCGTCAACTGGGTCAGCGCGTCGGTGACGAGCCAGGAGTCCAAGGTCATGTCGGTCCGGTCGTCGCGGGAGGATTCCGGCAGCCGCTCCGACCCGACCTCGCGGCGGTTGCGCGCGCTGCGCTGTTCGTCGATGACCACGTTGCGCGCCACCGTGTAGAGCCACGCCCTGGACGCGGCGAACCCCTGTTCGAGGATCTCCGGGTTCTTCCCCGCCCGCAGCAGTGATTCCTGGACGACGTCCTGGGCGAACTGGCCATCGCCGGTCAGGCGCAGCACGTACCGCCAGAGGGCGAGGGCGTGCTCGTCGTGCAGCGCACGCAGGAGTGTGGTGTGGACTTCGTTGATGACGCACCTCCACTACACGCGCGGGGACAGCCTGTCGGGCGAAGCGAACGCGGGCTTGCGCTTGGCCAGGAACGCCGTCGTGCCCTCCCGCATGTCGGCGCTCTCGAACGCCTGGCGGAACGCGCCGAGTTCGAGACCCAGCCCGACCGAGGCGGTGAGCCCCGAAGCGGCGTTGATGGTGGCCTTGCACAGCGAGACGGCCACCGGCGAGTTGGCCGCGATCTCCGCCAGCACGAGCCGGGCGGCGTTCAGCATCTCCTCCCGGCCGTCGAAGACCTGGTTCACCAGACCGATCCGGTGCGCCTCCTCCGCATCGACCCGGCGACCCGAGTAGATCATCTCGCGCGCCCTGGCGAGACCCACGAGCCGTTGCAGCCGGACGCAACCGCCGAAGCCGGGGATCAGGCCGAGCAGCACCTCCGGCTGGCCGAACACCGCTTTGCCGGTGGCGTAGACGAAGTCGCACGCCATGGCCAGCTCGCAGCCGCCACCGAGCGCGTACCCGTCCACGCAGGCGACGACCGGAACGGGCACCTCCTCCAGCAGGCTGGTGACGTCCTGGCCCAGCATGCCGAACTCCTCACCCTGTTCGGGGGTCATGGCCGCCATCTCGCGGATGTCGGCGCCCGCGACGAACGCGGGGCCGGCCGCCCCGGTGAGGATGATCCCGTGCCGGGGGAGGCGGCCGGACAGCAGGTGCCGCAGCTCGGTCAACGTGCGGACGGACAACGCGTTGCGGGCTTCGGGACGGGTCACGGTGACCGTCAGGACGCCGTCGTGGTCGTCGAGGACGAGAGTCTGGTAGTCCACAGTGGTTTCCTCACGAGTCCCAGATCGCGCCGAAGGCCGGAATCCCCCTGGATTCCAGCTCCTCGACGATCTGCCAGGTGGTGGGTTTGTTCGAGATGCAGATGACGGCCTCGGCGCCGAACTCGCGGTAGGCCTGGTCCGCGAGGGCGATCAGGTCCGGTTTGCCGTTGGTGTCGGTGTCCCAGATGACCGCGTCGGGCTGCACGGCGAGGATCTCGTCCACCAGCGCGTCCCCGTACGTCCGACGGGGGTGCCGGGTCGACCACACCAGGCGCGAGGGGGTGCTGCCGTCGAGCAGGTGCGGCAGGCACGGGCCGATACCGCTGCCGGTGGCCACCCACACCACCTTCGAGAACAGCTTGTCGATGTTGCCCACCCCCGCGGTGGGAATCCCCTTGACCCACAGGTGGGTCGGCTGGTCGGCGATGAGCGAGCCGGTCCAGTCGCCCGCGCGCGAGATGGTCAGCCGGAAACCGGAGCGGCCGGGTGCTGGCACGTTGGCGAACGAGTGCCACTCCAGCAGCGGCGAGCGGCTCACCGCCGTCGACGAGCCCGCGAACGGGGTGACCCCGTAGTCGAACGACACCAGCGCCACGTGCGGTGACGGGCTGACGATCCGCACCGGCACGCGGCGCAACCGCAGCCAGGGCAGCGCCACGCTGACGACGACGAGCGCCAGCAGCCAGAAGTTCAGCGAGAAGGCGAACTCCGGACTCGCCATCGCCGAGTGCGCGGCGAACAGGACGAGCACGGCCCATCCGCCGAACCGGTGCGACCGCTCGAACCGGTCGTGGCGGCGTGCTCGCAGCGGCGGCAGCGCGAGCACGGTGATGGCCACCAGCAGGGCGACGATCGTCCACGTCAGGCCGAGCACTGCGGGGGAAGCGCCTTGGGCGGTGATCGTGCCCGCGAGCACCAGGAACCACCCGGTGGCGCAGACGGCCCCTCCGACGTGCAGCCCGCCGAAGTGGTACACCTTGCCCAGCGTCCACCGGACCCGCAGCGGCCAGTGCTTCGGCGCGCTGGTGGCGACCCGGAACAGCAGGTTGACCACGAGCTGCTGGCGGATGAGCGCCGCCAGGGTGAAGTTGGCGACCACGAGTCCGGACAGGACCGCGGCATCACCCCACCAGTCGCCGAACAGGAGGTACGCCAGATTCGCCACCACGACCGCGGCGGCCAGCCGGTTGTGGTGGGTGAACGGGCGCCGTCGCAGGACCGTGCGCAGCGATCGGCTCGGCGGCGCGACCGCAACCGGGTGCGATGTGCTGGTCATGCCACCGTTTCCTTCGGTTGTCCGTCCAAACGGGACAGCAGCGCGCGGAGGTCGACCTTGCCCCGGTCGGTCATCGGCAGCGTGTCGACGGGGACGATCAGGGTGGGCACGCAGTAGTACGGCAACACCTGTTCGACCGCCCGCCTCGCCGGTTCCGGCGCCGCGGTGGCCGGGCTGACGAACCCGACCAGCCTGCCGTTGTGCACCAGCGTCGTGGCGCGGGCACAGCCGTCCGCCCGCTCCAGCGCCGCGGTCACCGCGTCCAGTTCCACCCGGAACCCGCGCACCTTGACCTGGTCGTCGGTTCGCCCGTGGTGCTCCAGTTGCCCGTCCGGGGTCCAGCGCCCGAGGTCGCGGGTCCGGAACATCCGGTTGCCCGCGCCGAGGAACGGGTCGGGGCGGTACCGCTCGGCGGTCAGAGCGTCGTTGCCCTGGTACCCCGCGGTCACGCACGCGCCGCCCGCCCACATCTCGCCGATCTCGCCGATGCGGCACGGGCGCAGCTCGTCGTCGAGCACGTAGACCGTCGTGTTCGGCACCGGTCGGCCGATGGTCACCGTTCCCGCGCGCGGGTCGTAGCGCTGCATCGTGTTGATGATGGTGACCTCGGTCGGGCCACAGGCGTTGTAGAACGAGGTGGTGCGCGACCAGGTGTCGGCGAGCGCGCGAGGGCACCGCTCGCCGGCGACCGCGACCGTGCGCACCTGGTCGCACACCCCAGGGTCCAGGGAGGACAGGATGCTGGGGGTGGCGATGACGACGTGCACCGAACTCGCGGTGGCCTGGATGTCGTCACCGCGGATGACGAGGGTGCCGCCGTGCGCCAAGGTGCCGAGTGTTTCCCACACCGCCATGTCGAACGCGATGTTGAGCAGCTGGGCCACCCTGGTGCCGGGGGTGATGCCGAGCGAACCGGGTTCGGTGAGCAGGACGTTGCACAGGTTGGCGTGGGTGACCTGCACGCCGTTGGGGTTCCCGCTGGTGCCGGAGGTGAAGATCACCGCGGCCGTCTCGCCCTCCGGTCCGCGTCGCCGAACCGCTGCCCCGTCCGGGATGGTGTCCACGACGACCACCTCGCCGATCCCGTCCGGCAGCGCGGGGGCGTGCTCGCTGGTGGTCAGCACCACCTGGATGCCGGCTGTGCGCACGACGTGCCGCAGGTGGCCCGGCGGCGTGATCCGCACGTCTTGGGGGACGTAGGCGGCTCCGGCCTTGAGCACGGCCAGGATGCCGACCACCATCGGGATCGACCGGGTGAGGAACAGCCCGACCCGGTCGTCGGGGCGGACTCCGCGATCCACGAGCACGTCGGCCAGTCGCTCGGCCAGGTGGTCGAGTTCCTGGTAGGTCTTCGAGGTGCCGAGGTGTTCGACGGCGATGGCGTGCGGTAGGCACGCGGCCTGTTTCTCGAAGGCGTGGTGGACGCGGTCGAACTCGACAGCCGCGGTAGGTCCGGAGCCGAACGCCTGGAACGACGCGTGGTCAGCCGGCGGTAACCCCCGCATGGCGGATCGTTGGAACATGGCTGTCACGATGGGTTCCCTTTCGTGAGCCTTCCGTAGTCATCCGTTCTGAACGAGACAGCCCCGCTGTGAGTTCAACGTGGATCAAGAATATTTTTGAGTACCGCTGAATGGACTCAACGGAGTGTCGATTATCTGTCGAATGGGGACGTTCCAATGAGTCGAACGGTCGATTCGGCAGAAGTCCATAGTGGACTGATCGAAATCCGGTGCGAGGTGACCCTGCGGTGTCGCCGCGCGTCGTGGCAATCCCTTGACGGGCGCACGGGCGGCGGTCATCATCTGGAGCGCTTTCCCCGGCCCCAGGTGAGCGGCGTGCTCGCGGCGACCAGGGCGGGACGGTGTCCAGGCTGCTGCCTGGTCTCGCGATGACGCGAAGGGAAACGCTGTGTTCGGCTCTTTCTCACACCCAGTTGTTAACGTTAACAACTGGCGGTCGTCCTTCCTGCGCAGCCGGGTCCCAGCGGTGCTGGCGGTTGTCTGCGTGCTCTTGGCGGGAGTGATCGGGCCGCGGTCGGCGCAGGCGTTGGACAACGGGGTGGCCCGCACGCCGGTGATGGGGTGGAACACCTGGAACACGTTCGGCTGCGACATCTCCGAGGCGCTGATCCGGCAGACCGTCGATGCGTTGGCGGGCAACGGGATGGCCGCACTGGGCTACCAGTACGTCGTGGTGGACGACTGCTGGTTCAATCCCAGCCGCGACGCCCAAGGCGATCTGCAGGCGCAGCCGACCCGGTTCCCGAGCGGGATGAAGGCACTCGGTGACTACATCCACGGCAAGGGCCTGAAGTTCGGCATCTACCAGGTGCCGGTGGACAAGACGTGTGCGCAGTACTTCAACTCGTTCCCCGGCGCCACCGGCAGCAGGGGCCACGAGGAGCAGGACGCGCGGCAGTTCGCCGCGTGGGGGGTCGACTTCCTCAAGTACGACTGGTGCTCGCCGGAAGGCACGCTGGAACAGCAGGTGGCGGCGTTCGCGAAGATGCGCGACGCCCTGGCGGCCACTGGTCGGCCCATCGTCTACAGCATCAACTCGAACAGCGTCCACGACAAGACCGGACCTCTGCGCAACTGGGGCGACGTCGCGAACATGTGGCGGACCACTGAGGACATCACCAACCGGTGGGACACCGGCAGTGATGGCAGCTCGTTCATGGGCGTGCAGAACATCGTCAACGTCACCGTGCCGCTGGCTCCGTACGCCGGCCCTGGCGGGTTCAACGACCCGGACATGTTGGAGGTCGGCAACGGCGGCATGACGGACACCGAGCAGCGCAGCCACTTCGCGATGTGGGCCATGATGGCCGCGCCGCTGATCGCGGGCAACGACATCCGGAGCGCGTCGGCTGCCACGCTCGCCATCCTGAAGAACGCCGACCTGATCGCGGTCGACCAGGACCCGCTCGGCCTGCAGGCCACCCAGGTGTCGAACGACGGCACCCGGCGGGTGATCGCCAAGCGCCTCGCCAACGGCGACGTCGCGGTCGCGCTGCTCAACCAGGGCTCCACCACGACGACGATCTCGACCACGGCGAGCGCGATCGGCAAGACCGGCAACTCGTTCGGGCTGCGCGATCTCTGGACCGGAACGGCGTCGAGCACCAGCGGCGCCATCTCGGCCGGTGTTCCGGCACACGGCACGGCGGTCTTCCGGGTCAGCGGCGGCGGCTTGGCACCGGCACCGACGACGTTCTCGCTCCGCAGCGAGTCAGCGGGCCGCTGCCTGGACTCCCCGAAGGGCGCGACGGCC
>JBDSAJ010000514.1:0-12098 GCA_039922235.1 Umezawaea sp. | reverse complement strand
GACCGAACTCGTCGGTCACGTCCTCCTTCGTCGGGAACTTCATCATCCCGAACTCCTGCCACGTCCCGGACTCGTCCTGGCCCGCGGACAGGAAGTAGACGAAGTCGTACCCCTTGGGCACTTCCGCGCCGACGGCGGCCACCCAGGCGGCGTTGCCGTCGGTGCGGATGTTGCGGTTGCACGTGTCGCCCGCGGGGCAGCCGGTGCCGCCCTGGAACTCCATGGCGTACTCGTGGTCCTTGCCCGGCATCGTGTACGGGCCGAACGCCTTCAGGTCGACGCCGTAGCGCCCGCCGGAGTCCTCCATCCAGTACTCGTTCACGGTGTGGCCGCGGTTGAGGCCGTTCGGCTTGTTGAGGAAGTCCTGGTAGAACTGGGCGACCTGGTCGCGCGGGACGCCACTGGCCTCCGCGCTGGGGTTGCCGAACACCGTCGACTGCTTCGGTTGCGTCACGACGAACGGCTGGTTCGGGTAGTCCAGCAGGACCAGTGCGCCCTTGAAGTTGCGCACCGACCCCTTGACCGACGGGTCCGCCCAGTTCGTGCCGGGGATCTTCCGGTAGTCCGACTCCCACGTCATGTGGTCGGGGTTGACCCAGTTCTGCGGGTCGACCGGGCTGGGGAACCCGGCTTGCGCCGCCACGCGGGTGGAGTCCCTGGTTTGCTGCCACGGCTGCTGCTGTGGCCAGTGGTCGAACTGCCAGTGGTGCAGGGGGTCGTCGAGGGGAGCGGCGGTCACGCTGGAGTTGCCCGCGGTGAGTGCGGCAACCGAGAACAGCGCGGTGATCAGCAGGGCGGGGCGCCGATGCCCACGACGGACAGGTGAGTGGTCCATGCCACCTCCGTGGTGTAGATCCACCCACGCTATCCACCTCCGACCGCCCGGCACGGTCGCGCGGACACGTTGTCAGTTAACGGAAATCCTCCGCGGCGACAGCAGGTATCGATGCCACTCACCTGAGGTGCGGGGCGGGTGGGCGATGACGGTGACCGGCTCGTGGCCGTCGTAGAGGCTCACGGTGGATGGGTTACATGATCGCCGCGTTCGAGTACCGCGCACCCGGCAGGGCTCGCCGTGGACAGGGGCCATCCTGCTGGAGTCGGACCGTTCGTTGTGGGTCTTCGCGTTCCCGGCGGCACCCTCGGCGCCGTGCTGGACGCGCTGGAGACCACCGACGGCCTGCTGTTCGACTCGGTCGAGCAGGTGTACCTGGACACGCGGTACAAAGGCCGGGTCGTCCTGGTCGGCGACTCCGCGTGGTGCGTGACCGTTGCACTGAGATTCAGTGAATCCCGGTGATCCGCCCATCACTGGACGAAGGTCCTCGCCTGATCCGAACCTCGGGAGGTGCGGTGCAAGGTTGACGCTTCACAGCCACCCGCCGGGCCAGGCCCGGACTCACGGTCGGCTCCACGTCCGTTTCGGGTCTCCGGACCACTCCCGGCGACCTGCCGCGTCACCAACGCGGCCAGATTCAAGGCGGCGTTCTCGTCCCGATCCAGGACCAGACCACACCCGTCACACACAAACGTCCGCATCCGCAGCGGCAGCTTGGTTCTCACTGCCCCACAGCCGGAACACGTCTTCGAACTGGGAAACCACCGATCCGCGACCACCACCCGGCCACCATTCCACCCGGTCTTGCAGGTCAACTGTCGGCGGATCTCACCAAACCCCGCATCGGACACGACACGGGCGAGCTTCCGGTTGCGGAGCATCCCGGACACGTTGAGGTCTTCGACCACGATGGTGCCGTACTCACGGGCCAACGCGGTGGTGAGCTGGTGAATACCCTCCCGCCGCAGGCTCGCGACGCGGTGATGGACCCGGTTGCGTTGCCGGTCGGCCCGCTGCCAGCGCTTCGACGGCTGTTGACGGGTGCGCCGGTCCGGGCCGACCCTGCGGGACACGGTGCGCGACAACCGCCCCAGTTTCCGGCGGGCGGTGTCGTAGTGCCGGGGATTGTCGACCGCCGGTCGGCCGTCGGAGAACACCGCCAACGTCCTGACCCCCAGGTCCACGCCGATGACCGCGTCCGGCCACGCCGGCACCCGGTCTCGCTTCTCCACCTGGACGCAGAACGAGACATACCAGCGGCCGGCTACCCGTTTCACCGTCGCTGAGGTGACCTTCGCGGTCCCGTTGGCAATGCGCCGGTGCAGCTTGCGGGTGTTCTCGTGCGTCTTGAGCGTCCCGGGGACCGGCAGGGTGACGTGCTTGCGGTCGTCCTCCAGCCGGATGGCGCCGGTGGTGAATCGGCACGACGGGGTGGATCTACGCTTGGATTTGAAGCGGGGGAACCCCATCCGGGGGCCTTTCCGCTTGCCGGCCTTCGAGTCCGACCAGTTCTTCAGTGCTCGGGCCAGGTCGTCGATGCCGGTGGCGTAGGCCTCCTTCGAGTTGCCCGCCCACCACGGCGCGACCACGTCCTTGGCCTGGTTCCACTTCTTGCGCATCCCGTACATCGACCAGGGAAACACCGGGGTCGACTCGTCTTCGGCGAGACCGTAGGAGTGTTCCGCTTCCCGCTGATCCAGGTTCGCCTCGACCTGTCCGAGGCACCAGTTGTGGGCGACTCGCGCCGCCCCGGCGTGCGCGAGCAGGACACCGATCTGACGCGGGGTGGGATCCAGGGCGAACCGGTAGGCGTGGGTGACGAGCATCAGACCGGACCACCCGACACGGCGACGCCAAGGACATGGGCTGCATGACTGTGCGCCGCGCGCGGCCCGCGCGGGCGGGTACCCAGCCCGGTATGGGCCCCGGCGCGGATCAGGTCACCGGCGGAGTCCAGGACCACCAGGCGACGCCCGGACATCGACCGGTCGCCCCCGACACGGGCGAGATGGTCCCGATGATCCACGATCAAGAGGGTAGCGGCGGGGACCGACACCACCGCAGTGGGCTCGGCGGCTGGCCATGTGCCTGACGGGTGTCCAGGCGACCTGGACCACCACACGGCCCTCGCGCACCCACTTCCACCACACCTGAGCAGGTCGGGGTCGCCGCTGCCGAAGGCATCCGCTCCCTATCCGTCCAACGCGCCATCGCACTGGACCTCACCTCCCAGCCGACACCTGGTTCCCAGTAGGAACTCGGTGCTACCGGTGCGTCACGACGACCGCACCCACGGCGGTGCCCAGCACCGCTCCTCCCACGGCGTCGGTGAGCACGACCCTGGTGCGGTACCAGCCAGGCCTCGGGTAGGTGTGCGATCCGGTGATGCCGTCACCGGTCACCGTGCCCGTCGAGCTCGTCCCGTCGCCCCAGTCGATGGTGGCCGCCGCCCGCGTGCCGCCCGTCAGCCCGGAGAGCCGGGCGACCCGCTGCTCGGTAGGCTTGCCCGCCCCGGTGACGAGCACCCGGCCACGCAGGGATGGCGCCCGGTAGGCCGGTGAATCCACAGTGGACACGTGGACCCCGCCGCCGGCGGTGCCGAGGTCGCTGAGCACGACCGGCTCCAGGCCGTTGCCCGCGCCTCCCTGACTGGTGACCGCGATGGCCAGGGTGTTGCGGCCACGGGGGTTCAGGATGCCGTTGGGCACCACGAACGTGCCCTGCGGGCCGACGTCGGCGATGTACTGGCCCACGTTCCAGCCGTTGACGTAG
The DNA here is from genome assembly GCA_039922235.1 of Umezawaea sp. GTDB lineage: Bacteria > Actinomycetota > Actinomycetes > Mycobacteriales > Pseudonocardiaceae > Umezawaea. The sequence continues at coordinate 8,488 of JBDSAJ010000514.1, read as the reverse complement.
AGCAGCGCGCGGTAGGCCGCGGCGGACTTCGGGGTCGTGGGATCGCCGATGGTGATGCCGAGCGAGGCGTCGGTGCCCGCGGGCACGTCGAGCCGGAACGTCTTGCGGTACCAGGAGGTTCCCGGTGTCGCGTCAGTGGCGGGCACGGTCACGTCGGTCCACGCCGAGTCCGGGTAGGACGGCAGGTGCCAGCCCGCGCGCTCGCCGTACAGGCCGCCGGTGTTCAGCGGCCCCCTGGTCGGGTCGGGGAGGTCTTCGCCGCCGGAAGGGCCCTGGATCCGCCAGGCGATGGGCACGGGCGCCGACGCGGGGTCGCCCAAGGCGACCGAGATGAGCCCGCGGCCCTCCTTGTGCGCGTCGTTGACCCCGCCGTCCTGGTTGTGGCCGTTGTTGCGCACCATCACCGACAGCACGTGGGGGGCGTCGGTGCGCAGGTCCTCGGGGATGGTGAACGCCGTGGTCGCCGTCGTCGGAGGCGCGGCGAGCCCGGACGGCACCGTGTGCTGCCCGAGGTACCGGCCGTCCAGCCATGCCTGCACCAGGCCCGCGCCGCCACCGCCGTAGTGCACCCCCACGGTGCTCGCCGAGGCCGCCGCGGAGTACTTGCCCCGGTACCAGGTGTCGCCGACGTGGAACCCGTAGTCGTCGGCGGTCAGCACCGGTTGCCCGGCGGGCGGCTTCGTCGTGCTGTTGGTGTTCGTCCGGTCCGCTACCGCCCACGTGGAGTCGTCGAAGTCGGGTGCCGCCTCGGGGGACTCGACCGCCCGCTTCCACGGGGTCGCGGTGAGGTCGGGCAGTTCGACGGCCCGGACACCGGGGAGTTGGGTCCGCGCGGCCAGGCTGCCGCTGCCGGTCCGGTCGACCCGCACCGACCTGCCGTTCCAGGTGACCGAGCGGACCTGCGGGGGAGCCCAGACCTCCAGGTCGGCGGGGTCCTTGGTGTCACCGGTCAGCGCCACCGACGAGCCGCGCACGACGGCGCTCCGCACCAGGGTGGGACCGCGCACCAGCACCGGACCCGCGGTCGTCTCCTGCCGCCACAGCACGTCGGCGGTGCTGTCGGCCGCGAGCAGCAGCGTCACCGGGGCACGGCCGCCGCTGGTGATCCGCACCCTGGTCAGGCCCTGGTGGGTGTAGTTGAGTCGGAGGTCCCCGGTCGCCGCGTCCCAGGTGCTCGCGACGGTACCGGAGAGCACCTCCACGGACGGCTGGGCGGGGTAGCGCAGGACGGTCTCGCCGTCCTCCCCGTCACGCCCGTGCAGGACAACCACGTCGCGCAGGTGCGTCATGATCTCCGAGGTCGAGTACACGAGGCGCTGCCCGGCCAGGTCGTAGCCCGCGACGAGCTGCTTGGCGTCCTGCCCGTCGAGCCGCAGCACGCCCGCCCGCGGCACGGTGTAGGTCCCGTCCGACGTGGTCACCGGGAAGGTGAAGGCGTCGTTCCCGGTGGCGTTCGAGGGGTTGTGCACCGCGGTGTAGAAGTGCGTCCCGGTGTCGGGGTTGGTGTTGTGGTACATCCGCACCAGCGGCGAGGACGGCGTGACCGGCTCGGCCCTGTCCTGCTTGGCGATCGGCTCGACGCTCTGCAGGAAGTAGCCGAGCTGCTTCATCGTGTGCGCCTTGGGGCGCAGCTGGCGGGCCTCGTCGATGGCGGCGCCGTAGTCGTAGGAGGTGTAGACGACCGGCGCGGGCAGCCTGCCCCACGACGTGCCGCCGAAGGTCATGTAGAAGTTCTGCACGGTCAGGCCGTTGGCGATGTTCGTGCCGTAGAACACCCGCTCGTAGCCGGAGCCCTCGCGCACCGCCGTGCACGGGTAGGTGCCGACGCTGCCCCAGTAGTCGAACCAGCCGCCGCCGAACTCCGCGGTGAAACCGGGGGTGTTGGGCGAGGCGCTCGCGCCGCCCTTCGCGCCGCCGGGACCGTAGAGGCCCCAGTCCGGTGCGACGCTGGGCCTGCCGGGCGTGCCGTCGGTGCGGCACGAGCCGCCGGGGTAGGTGTCCCACGCGTACAGGTCGACCGGCCCTGGCACGGTGCCCGGCACGGTCGAGCTCGGCGGGACCCAGACCCCGTTGCGGCCCTTGTCGTTGTGGAAGATCGGCACGGTGATGCCGTCCGCGCGGACCTTGTCGGCCAGGTGCCGCAGGTAGTTGCGCTGCGCCGTGCCGGTGCTCGCCAGCTCGTTCTCGATCTGGTAGAGGATGACGTTGCCGCCGCCGTCGGTGAGCTGGTGGGCGCGGATGATCCGGTCGATCGCGCCGAGCCACTCGTCGGAGGCCGCCAGGAAGTCCGGCGCGTCGCTGCGCGCCCGGCCCGCCTGCGTGGTGAGCCAGCCGGGGAAACCGCCGCCGTCGACCTCGGCGTTGATGTACGGCCCTGGCCGCGCGATGACGTAGAGCCCCGCCTGGTCGGCCAGGTCCAGCAGCCGATCCATGTCCCGCACGCCGGTGAAGTCGTAGACGTCCTGCTTGGGGGAGTGGTAGCCCCAGTCGAAGTACACCGACACCGCGTTGTAGCCCTCGGCCCGCATCTTCTGCAGCACGTCGAGCCACAGGTCGGGGCTGGGCAGTCGGAACGGGTGGAACTCGCCCGACCACAGGAAGGTGCGCTTCCCGTCGATCATGACCGAGTACTTGTCGAAGCTCACTTGGTGGGCCACGGGGGCCTCGGGGACGTGGGCGGCGGTGTGGCCCGCGCCGGTGGTGAACAGACCCGACACCAGTGCGAGCGCGGCGGTCGCCGCGAGCCCGCGCCACCTCGCGCCATACCGGGTCCTCCGCGACGTCGTCGTCCACTGGAGCATGGCGCGTCCCCTTGGTGCCGGCCGTTCCCGTGCAATCCCCGTCCGATCTTGGTAAGCGCTTACCTCGTTGTCAATCGACCGAACGACCGGCAGCCTCCGGTGACCGTGCGTAATCCGGCTTCAGGTGCGGGGGCGGGCTGAATCCGCGCGGCACTCGCGAGCAGCGGCACGTCGGCGCCGCCCGCCTGCGAGAGTACCGGCCGAACACGCTGGGGGAGAAGGGTTTCCGCCGTCGCACTGAAACAGCTCCGTCGCGCCAAACCGTGGACTCGACGGCCTCCCGTCAGTAGCTTTTCCGGAAACGGCGCTCGCAGGTAGGGAAATCGGACAGGAGGAACCGGCGATGCCCCTCGTGCAGGTGAGCTGGTGGAAAGGTGTGGGTGCGACTGAGCGGCGGCGGCTCGTCGAAGAGGTGACGAGCACGGTCGCGCGGGTCGCCAAGTGCCCGGAAGCCGCGGTAACCGTGATCATCACCGACGTCGAGACCGATCACTGGGGGAGGGGCGGACAACTGGCCGCCGACCTCTGAACAACAACTATCCACTGTGGACCGAGATCCTCTCTCGGTCCACAGTGGTCGTTTCGGGGCCTGGGAGAAATCGGTGCCCCGCCAGTCCTGGTTCCCCGATTCCCCGGCGTGCTAATTTCGCGACACGGCCGAATGCGCTGATCATTCCTGCCGAAATCCGGAATCACCCGACAAGAGGGGACGTTGTCGCCGTGACCGAGCAGATCGTCGCCAAACCCAGCAGCACCGCCGAGCGCACCGCCCTGTGGCGGGCCCTGCACGTCGAGCACGACGACCCGCCCGCCGTGCTCGACGACGAGGTCGGGCTCCGGCTGGCCGACCCCGCCGACGACTGGCGGCAGCGGCCCGAAATGGATCCGGACGACAACCCCTTCGCGCGCGCCGCCGTCATCACCCGCTCCCGGTTCGCCGAAGACCTCGTCGAGGAGCAGGCCGGGCTCGGCGTCGGCCAGTACGTCATCCTCGGCGCCGGGCTGGACACCTTCGCGCAACGACGGCCCGACGTCGCCGCGAAGATGCGGGTCTTCGAGGTCGACTCGCCGGGGCCGCAGCTGTGGAAGCGGCGGCGGCTCGACGACCTGGGCTTCGGGGTCCCCGACCGGCTGACCTTCGTCCCGTTCGACTTCGAGTCGGGCGGGTCCTGGTGGGACGAGCTGCTGAAAGCGGGGTTCGACGCCGGGCGGCCCGCGGTCGTCGCGTCGGTCGGGCTCAGCACCTACCTCAGCCGGAAGGCCATCCTGGCCATGGTGCGCCAGGCCACAGCCCTCGCTCCGAGATCGACCTTCGCCATGACCTTCCAGCTCCCGCTGGACATGGTCGAGCCCGGTCCTCGCGAACTCCGCGCGGCGGTGGAGGAGGCCGCGCGCGCTTCCGGCACGCCGTTCACGAGCTTCTTCACTCCCGCCGAGATCGTGGAAGTGGCTCGCGACGCGGGTTTCCGCGCGGTCGAGCACGTCTCGGCCGCGCAGCTCACCGCACGCTACTTCGCCGGCCGCGCCGACGGTCTCCGTCCGTCCAACGCGGAGGAACTGCTCGTCGCCACCACGTGAGCAGCGGTCACCTCAGGTGGACGCGATGAGGAACGGTTCTCCGGCTGCCGGGCGGAAGTCGTCGGTCCGCCCGGCGAAGTAGCGGTCGGTGATCTCCTCGGTGGAGACGTACCGGACCTCGTGGAACCCGGCTTCCCTGGCGAGCGCCAGCATCTCGTCGGCGGTGAACGTGCTCCGGAACTGGATGCGCGGCCCCGGCTTCGCCTTGCCGGGCTCCTGCGGCTCGTCGAACGCGGTGGGGAGGATGAAGGTCATGGCCAGCGTCGAGCCGGGCACAGCCCGTGCGGCCTGCTCCAGCGTGGCCACCACGGCGTCCCGCGTGAGGTACATCGTGACGCCCGCGCAGGCCAGCACGACCGGCTCCGCCGGGTCGAACCCGCTGTCGGCCAACCGGTCCCACCACGATTCGCCCGCCTCGAAGTCGACCGGGACCAGCCGCAGCCACTCAGGGACGCCGTGGCCCAGTTCGGCCAGCCGCCGCCGCTTCCACGCCTGCGTGCCGGGCTGGTCGACCTCGAACACCCGCAGCCGCCCGGCGAACTCCGGGCGGCGCTGGGCGAAGGTGTCCAGCCCGGCACCGAGGATCACGTACTGCCCGACCCCGGCGGCGCACCGCTCGGCGACCAGGTCCTCGACGAGCCGGGCGCGGGCGACCACACCTGCGCGGAAGCCCGCCATGCCCTGGCCCGCCATGTCCGGGCGCAGGTGCCAGTCTCCGCCGGGCGCGGCCAGGTGCAGCCCGACCTCGTCCTCGATCACGTGCGGCGGCTCGTCGACCTGGACGTGCAGGGCGCGCCACAGCGCGGTGCGCACGGCGGTCTGGTCCGGCTCCGCGGTGTGCTCGACAGGGGTTTGCTCGACAGGCACGACGGATTCTCCCTGGTTCGGCGGTGGTGGATGCCGGAAAGGGGCCCTGCTGTCGAGCTTTGGGGACCCGGACACCATCGTCAAGCCCGTGCGAACGGGGAGATTCCCCACTCGGACACCGCGGCGCGGAGCCGGCCTTGCCGCGCCGCGAAGGCGCACTCTATAAACGGGCTTCGACCGGAGGAAAGTCGTCCCGACAGGACGGATGCATTCTCATGACCGATCTGGAGAAACCAGCCCAGTACGTGTTCGACCCGTTCGCGCCGGGAGTGTCCGACGACCCGTACCCGCACTTCGCGGAGCTGCGCGCGACGGACCCGGTGCACGAACACCCTGCGGGGTTTTGGATCGTCTCCCGGCACGCCGACGTGGTCGCCCTGTTGCGGGCCAAGCACTCGGTGGAGGACGACAACGTCACCAAGAGCCGGATCCACGCACTGTCCATGATGGACCAGGACCCGCCGGACCACACGCGCCTGCGCAAGCTGCTCATGAAGGTCTTCACCGAACGCGCCATCAACGGGCTCGCGCCGCGGATCACCGAACTCGTCGACGAGCGGTTGGACCGCGTGGCCCAGCTCGCCGCCGAACGCGGCCAGGCCGACGTGCTCGCCGAGCTGGCCTATCCGCTGCCGCTGCTGGTGATCTGCGAAATGCTCGGCATGGAAGCCGACTACGAATGGCTGCGCGACCGCGCCGCGGTCCTGGCGCACTCGCTGGAGCCGGTCGCCGAGCCCACACCCGAACTGATCAAGGCGATCGAAACGGCCGAAACCGAGCTCGTCGACCGGATCGCCGGCGTCATCGACGCCAAGCGCCGGGCCCCGGCCCACGACCTGCTGACCGCGTTGATCCAGGCCGAGGACGGCGGCGACGTGCTCAGCGACGAGGAGCTGATCGCCCAGGTCGTGCTGCTGTACCTGGCGGGCTACGCCACCACGATGAACCTGCTGGCGAACGGGATCGTCGCGCTGCTGCGCCACCCCGCGCAGCTGGAGCTGCTGCGCACCCGCACGGACCTGGACGCGAACGCGGCGGACGAGCTGCTGCGGTACGACACGTCCGTGCAGTACTCGCGCCGGATCACCCTCGCCCCGCACGAAGCCGGGGGGAAGGTGATCCCGACCGGCGCGACGGTACTGGCCGGGCTGGCCTCGGCGAACCGCGACGAGGCGGTCTTCGGGCCGACCGCGGCGGAGCTGCGCCTGGACCGGCCGGACGCGCGGATGCACGTGGCCTTCGGTGGCGGACCGCACCACTGCCTCGGCGCCGCGCTGGCTCGGCTGGAGATCCGGATCGCCGTGCCGCGCCTGGTGCGCCGGTTCGGCGGGCTGGCGCTGGCCGAGGAGATCGCCTGGCACCCGTTCATGATCACGCGGGGCCCGGTCGCCGTCCCGGTCACCGTGTAGGCGTGGCCACGACCTTGGCCCGGTCCTGGCGGCCGGGCCAAGGCCTTTCGGGGTCAGCGCGGTTTGACGCCCGTCTGGAGGTTGAGCCCGCCGCTGGCGGGCAGCCGCACCGGCTTGGCAGGTTCCAAGCCCGCGGCGCGCTGCCAGGAGGCGATCTGCTCGGGCGACCACGTGCCGGACTCGCTGGCCAGCGCGAAGTAGAAGTCCCGCAGCGCGGCCAGCTGCTCGGCCTTGCCGTTGCCGCTCGCGGCGGGGAACTCCGCGACGGTGTACGTGCCACCGGGACGCAGGGCCTGTGCCACCTTCGCGGTCAGTTCGCGGTTCTGCTCGTCGCTGAAGTGGTGCGCGACGCCGATGATGATCACCGCGTCGTAGCACTCCTCGCCGAAGTCGTCGGTCAGCGCGTTGCCCGCCTGGTGGCGGACCCGGTCGCCCATCCCGTCCTCGGCCAGCAGCGGCGCGGCGTGGCGCACGGCGTCGGGCAGGTCGAACACGACGGCCCGCAGCGACGGGTGGCGGCGGCACACCGCGACCGAGTACGCCCCGTGCGAGCCGCCGATGTCGAGCAGGTCGGTGGCGCCATCGGGCACCGGGATCGCTTTGGCGACCATGCCGGTCTGCCCGTGGGTCAGCGCTTTCATACCGCGCTGGTAGGAATTCCACACGTCGTCGTTCATACCGGTGTGGAAGTCCAGCGGCTTCCCGCTGCGCAGGTATTCGTCGGCGCGCTGCATGAGGCCGAGTTCGTAGAACTGGAGGAGCAGTTTGTCGTTCACCGCGTGCGGGCTCGTGGTGACCAGCCACTTCCGGGACAGCGCGGTCAGTTCGTACTGGTCGCCGCGGGCCCGCAGATAGCCGGACGTCACCAGGGACGGGAGGATCTTCGCGGTGCTGACCGGGTGGGTGCCGCACTCGGCCGCGATCTTCTCGGCGGTGGCCGGGCCCGTGGCCAGCGCGTCGAACAGGCCGACCTTCACGGCCGTCATGATGACCTGGACGAAGGTGCCCCCTACCTGGGTGTCGAGGACCGGCCGCGCAATCAGGTTGAACTTGATGAGCAGCCATTCAAGTGGATTGCTTGCCATTAATCCGAATCGCATTGCTCTAGCGTAACGGGGGAGGTCCGGTAGGTGTAGGTTCCCGGTGTCGTCTCATTGTCGAACGGGTGGCGGAATTGTGGGAATTCGCCCGTACGTCGTACTTTTGGTGATCTTGCTAAAGTTTGGGTATGGCTGATGACGATGCGGTGGTGCGGCTTCGTGAGCTGTGCCTGAGTCTGCCCGAAGTGAGCGAGGGGACCAATCATCACGGTGAGCCGTCGTGGCGGGTTCGGCGGCGGACGTTGGCGCAGATCTCGGAGCGGCACCCGGTGGGGCGGCGGAGTTTCTGGGTGCCCGCGGTGGCGGGGGAGAAGGAAGCGCTGATCGCCAGCGACCCGGATCGGTTCTTCTCCCCGTCCTACGGTGGACGGAGCTGGGTCGGGGTGTACACCGATGTTCCGGTGGATTGGGCGGAAGCTCATGAGCTCGTGGTCGAGGCGTATCGGTTGATCGCGCCGAAGAAGCTGGTGGCTGGGCTCGGGGAGGTCAGGCGGGGCTGATCAGCACCGGTTGGTGGTGACGGCCCGGATTCGCCGGGGATCTCCTTCAGCGGTTCGCTTCCAGTGGATCGCTGGGTGGCTTCGGCTTCCGGCGGCCGGCTCGGCGGCTGCGACTCCCAGCGTGCTGTGGCCGATTTGACTCAATGCCAGTAAGTTAAGGCCGCTCAAGATCAACACGTAGCCAGGCGACCTGCACGTGCGCGGCATCGGAAGATCAACTTGGATGCTTAACT
>JBDSAJ010000513.1:0-3975 GCA_039922235.1 Umezawaea sp. | reverse complement strand
CCTACTACGCCTGCTCCCCATGAGCGACCGGGACAAGGACGTCGAGATCCTGGTGCTACGACACCAGATCACCATCCTGGAACGCCAACTGGCCAAGACCCGGCCGCAGTTCTTCCCCGCCGATCGGGCGTTCTTCGCGGCACTGCCGCACCGACTCCCGGCGACAGTGCTTCGTCAGTTCCAGTTGCCGGTACGCCCGGAAACGGTGCTGCGCCGGCATCGGGACCTGCTCGCGCGCCGCCACGCCGCCAGATCTCGCCCCAAGGGCCCCGGTCGACCGCGGACCGTGCGCTCGATCCGACTCTGGCACGGGAAAACCCCACCTGGGGCTACCGCCGCATCCACGGCGAACTGCTCGTGCTCGGCATCAAGGTCGCCGCCTCCACGGTGTGGCAGATCCTCCAGGACGCCGGGGTCGACCCGGCATCCGATCGCACGTCCACCACCTGGGCGGACTTCCTCCGCTCCCAGGTCGAGGCCCTGCTGGCCTGTGACTTCTTCGAGGTCTCAACTTTGAGTGACACCCGCCTATACGTCCTCGCGGTCATCGAACACACCAGCCGCCGCATCCGCATCCTGGGCGCCACCACACACCCGACCGCGGCCTGGGTCACCCAAGCAGTGAAGAACCTCGTCATGGACCTCGACGACGCTGGTACCTGCGCACGGTTCCTGATCCGAGACCGTGACGGGAAGTTCCCCGCCCTGTTCGACGCCATTCTCGCCGATGCGAGCATCCAAGTCGTCCTCAGCGGAGTTCGGATCCCGCGAATGAACGCGATCATGGAACGCTGGATCAAGACCTGCCGCCACGAACTCCTCGACCGCACCCTCATCCGGAACCACCAGCACCTACTCCACGCCCTGCGCGAGTACGAACAGTTCTACAACACCCACCGACCCCACCAAGGCATCGCCAACGCCCGACCACTACACCCGCTGCCACCACCGATCACCGACCACGCCCAACTCGTTGACTTGGACGTCCGTCGACGACGGTTGGGCGGCATCCTCAACGAGTATCGCCACGCCGCCTAACCAGCACGGACGGCGTTTTCGGCTAGCACAGGGCTTGCTCGGCGTGCAGGTCCAGCCGGTTGGCCTGCCAAATCTGCCACAACTCCCGGCCGGACGCACCGCCCTGGCCAGCGAGGGAATCACCGCGCTGCCCGAAGTTCACCCCTGTTCTCGTCATCGTGGTGCTGGCCGACGGGTGGTGGTGGCATGCGGACGGCCGACCACCCGCACAGTTCCGCGAGGACGATCATCGCCACGACACCGCTGAGCTACCAGTAGACCGAGCTCATGACCCCGGCCGGCAACGAGCGGAGTGTCTGTGTGGTATCGGGGTGCGACTCCCGTCATGGTGGTCAGCGCGATTGTCAGCTTGGACACGAGATCATGAGACAAGCCGTTCATGTTGTCACCCAGGTGACAAGATCCGCCCCGCCGAGGGCGGGACGGATCTGTGACCTGGTCTGCTGTCAGGCGTGCCCGCGGAAGCCGGACAGGCCGAACGCGGTCCGTTCGAGACTATCCTCGATGCCGGTGAACCCCTCGAGCGGACGGAAGACGTCCGTGGTGAGGTCGTTGTCGGTGTCGTCGGCGGTGCCGCCGACGCCGTCCGGGCCGACGCCGAAGAAGTTGGCGATGTTGGCGCCGCCGGCGTCCATGAGGTTCACCGTGCTGTTGGTGTTGTCGGTGTGCCAGTTGCCCACGTAGTGCCCGATCTCGTGGGCGACGACGTTGCCGATGGCCCGGCCGATGAACGCGATCCGGTCACTCGCCGGCGTCAGGTAGGTGTTGATGGAGACCGCGGGCCCGGCTGGCTGGGCGAGGAAGTCCTGCAGCACCAGTGCGGTCTCCTCGTGGGCGAAGTTGCCGGGGTCGATGGACTCGGCGATGCCGACCGTCGTGACGCCTGCCTCCTCGACGGTGCCGCCGACGACCACCCGGCTGACGTTCGGCAGGCCGAAGAGGTCGGGCTGGTGCAGCGAGTCGAGGACCACCAACCGGGTGTTGGGGTTGTTGCCCTTGGCGGCGACGTCCTCGGCCAGGTTCTCCCGGACGGTGCGCACGATCTGGCGGACCAGGGCAGGCTCGTCCGCCGCGGACAGGCCCCACTGGCCGAGGAACGTCGAGAACGCGCGGAGCGTGCGGACCCCGGGGTTGGGGTCGATCTCGAACTTCGCCATGTCGACGGTAGCGCCGTCGAAGTCGAGGAAGATCGTCTGCGGCACCAGTTCGCGCTCCAGCGGGGGCCGGTGCGCCTGGACGGCCACCTCGTAGTCGCCGGAGCCCGTCGCGACCGCGAGGTAGTACGTCCCGCCGGTCGCGGCCACGTGGTCGGCGACCGCGTTGCCGCCCCTGGGTAGCGGCGAGGCCTCCGGGTACAGGCTCGTGAGGTCCTGTGCCGAGCCCTGCAGCTGGACCCCTGCGGGGTCGACGATCGTCAGCCGGCGCCCGGCCCCCGTGACCTGTGCCGCGAACACGTCCCCGGCACGCAGGTCGAACCGGTAGACGTCCACGTCGGCCGTGTCCGAGGTGGGGGAGAGGTGGCCGAGGATCCGTGCGACCGGAGTCCGTCCCGAGCCGGTACCGAAGCCGCGCAGCAGCTCGGCCGTGGCCGGTGTGTCGTTGGCGCCGAGCGCCCCGGCCGGCTCGGCCTCACGCACCACCGGCGCCGACGTGTCCACTGTGGAGGTTCGGGACCGGGCGGCCATTCGCTGCCGCCAGGCCGCGTAGTCCGCCGGGGACGTGTCAGGTGACCAGGACAGGTACGGGTTCGGGCTGCCCAGGGCAGCGGGCGCCGCGACGGCCGGGGTGGGCAGCGGGGACAGGCCGACGATCACGGCGGCGACAAGTGGGGTGACACGCATGACGAGAACGTCTCATCGGTCCGATCGTGGTGCAATGAGCCGTCCGGCCCAGCTGTGTTCACCCGACTGCGTTCCCGGGCAGGTCAGCGAGGTGATGTGAGGATCGCGTGCGGGAGGGATCCGAGCCCGTGGTCGATCGCCTGCTCGATGGTCGGCACGGCCGTTCCACCGGCGAGGTGGATGGTGGTGATGGCGTTGCCGAAGTGCGGCCCGGAGATGTTGGTCCAGTCGATCGGGGTGGCCGGGACGCCGGCGCGCCTGGACCACCAGCGGGCCACCGAGGACAGCCACGTGCCCCAGCCCGCGCGGAAGACCAGACGCATGAACCAGAGCACGGTGTTGTGGATGGGCGAGCAGGTGAGCTGGTAGACGGCGGGGACCGGCTTGGGGAAGGTGGCTCTGGCGATGTAGGCGTGGTGCACGTCGCCGGAGAGCCCCGCGATGGTCGCCGGGGGGCCCTATGTGGTTGTCAAGCCGCTGCTGTGCTGGGAGTGGGCTCAGGATGGCGGTAGTGGGTCTTGGTGCGGAGTATCGCGTAGAGCACGTCGCAGCGGCGTCGTGCCAGGCAGATCAGGCGGCGTTGTGTTTCTTGCCCTCGGCTCGTTTTCGGTCGTAGTAGGTCCTGCTGACCGGGTCGGACAGGGCGGCGAACGCGGCTAGGAAGAACGCCCGTTCAGCTTGCGGTTGCCGGTCCGAGCGGGATGCTCGCCCTTGATGCTGGTGCCGGAGTTGCGGGTGACCGGGGCGATGCCGGCTTAGGCGGCCAGGTCCCGGAGGAGGCGAAGCCGGAGGCGCCGCCGATCTCCAGCAGGATCCGGGCGGAGGTCCTGACCCCGATGCCGGGCATCGAGATCAGGACCTCGGCAAGAGGGTGCGCATCGAGAATCCCCTCGACCTCGGAGGCGACCTGTTTGCGTTGCGCCAGAACGGTTTTCAGGCTGTCGGCGAGCCGTAGGAGCACGGTGTCGGCGGCGGTGCTGGGAACGGTGACGGTCTGCTCATCCAACGCGGCCAGGATCGCGTCGATGAGCTTCTCGCCCATCCTGGGCGCGTGTTCGGTGGCGATCGAGACCAGCTTGCGCCGTCCGGCCTTGCC
>JBDSAJ010000512.1:0-5754 GCA_039922235.1 Umezawaea sp. | reverse complement strand
CTGCACGGCGTGGATAGTCTCGAATTCGACTATCCGCACCGGGCAGGCCCGGTTCCTTTTCTGGAGTGGATTCCAATGCGCGTACTCCTGGCTGCTCCGTCGTCGCCCGCGCGGCTGCACAACCTGGTGCCCCTCGCGTGGGCGCTGCGGACCGCGGGCCACGACGTGAAGATCGCCGGACGGTCGTCGTTCGTCGACGAGGTCCTCCTCACCGGCTGCGTCGCCGTCGACCTCGAAGACGGCGACGAGACCGGTATCGCCGAGTCCGCGGCGCTGGTCGAGTTCGCCGAGCTGTGGCGGCCGGAAGTCGTCGTATCCGATGCGCGGGCGCAGGCGGGGACGGTGGCCGCCCGTGCCGTTGATGCCGTCGCGGTGCGGCTGCTGGGAGCGCTGGACGAGCCGGACGCCGGAGACTCCGACACGACGTTCGACACCGTGCCGCCCTCGCTGCGGGACACGGGCACGGGAGCCCGCGCGGTCCGGCACGTGCCCTACTTCGGCCCTGTCGTGGTGCCGAACTGGTTGCGCCGCAAGACGAGGCGCAGCCGGGTCCTGCTCTCGCTCACCGACGTGGCGCTGTTCGAGCCGGTGTTCGCCGCCGTCGCCGGGCTGGACGTCGAGGTGCTGTGCGCGACCGATCCCGACCAGGTCCCAGCCGGGATCGCCGTGCCGGCAGGCGTGCGGTTCGTCGATTCCGCGCCGCCCGCCGCGCTGCTGCCGACGTGCGCCGCGGTCGTCCACGACGGTGACGCCGCCCTCGCGCTCGCGGCGGCGACGCACGGCCTGCCGCAGCTCTCCCTGACCGGATCGGCGATCGCCGCGCGCATCGCCGCGGCCGGTGCCGGCCACGTGGGATCCGCCGAGCGGATCCCGGAACTGACCGCGGACGACGCTCTCCGCGGTGCCGCGAACGCCCTGCGGGACGAGATCGCCGCCCTGCCCGCGCCGCGCGCGATGGCGGCCGAACTGACCCGCTGAAGTGTGGGGCCACCCCGGCCCCATTAGGGGTGGGGCGCCAGGCAAGACCTCGGTAGCGTTTTCGACGTGGCACCTTCCACCCCTTTTCGCGGTTAGGTGGTCGATTACGTGAGTACCGTTTCTTCTGCTATTTCCCGGCCGGACGCCGGAATGGGGGCAGTGGCGTGAGCGCCGAGAATGAGCGGAAACTGCTCGACTACCTGAAGCGCGCGACCACCGACCTGCGCGAGGCCAAGCGGGCCTTGCAGGAGGGCCGGCAGCGCGACGCCGAACCGATCGCGATCGTCGGCATGGACTGCCGCTACCCCGGAGGGGTCTCCTCCCCGGAGGACCTCTGGGACCTGGTCGACGACGGCACCGACGCGATCAGCGCGTTCCCGACCGACCGCGGCTGGCCACTGGACCGGCTCTACGACCCGACCGGGGAGCGCCCGGGCACCACGAACACGCGCGAAGCAGGCTTCCTCCACGCCGCCGCGGAGTTCGACCCGGAGTTCTTCGGGATCTCGCCGAGGGAAGCGCTCACGATGGACGCCCAGCAGCGGCTGCTGCTGGAGACGTCCTGGACCGCGCTGGAGCGCGCGGGCATCGTGCCGGAGACCCTGCGCGGCAGCAGCACCGGCGTGTTCGCCGGGGTGATGTACCACGACTACCCCGGCCACGCCGCCGCAGGCAGCGTCGTCTCCGGACGGGTCGCCTACGCGCTCGGGCTGGAAGGCCCGGCGGTGTCGGTGGACACCGCGTGCTCGTCCTCACTGGTCGCCCTGCACTGGGCCGCGCAGGCGCTGCGCCGCGGCGACTGCTCGCTGGCCCTCGTCGGTGGCGTGACGGTGATGGCGACGCCCGAGACGTTCGTCTACTTCAGCGAGCAGCGCGGTCTTTCGGACGACGGCCGCTGCAAGGCTTTCGCCGCCGGTGCCGACGGCACCGGCTGGGGCGAAGGTGTCGGCGTGCTCGTCGTCGAGCGCCTGTCCGACGCCCAGCGCCTGGGCCACGACGTCCTCGCGGTCGTGCGCGGCAGTGCGGTCAACTCCGACGGCGCCTCCAGCGGCCTGACCGTCCCCAACGGACCGGCGCAGCAGCGGGTGATCCGGCAGGCACTCACCGACGCCGGACTGTCCGAAAAGGACGTCGACCTGGTCGAGGGCCACGGCACCGGCACGAAGCTGGGCGACCCGATCGAGGCGCAGGCGCTGCTGGCGACCTACGGCCAGCACCGCGAGACGCCGCTGTGGCTCGGCTCGCTCAAGTCCAACATCGGGCACACGCAGGCGGCCGCGGGTGTCGGCGGGGTGATCAAGGTCGTGCAGGCCATCCGGCACGGTGTGCTGCCGAAGACGCTGCACGTGGACGCTCCGTCGCCGCACGTCGACTGGTCGGCAGGGGCAGTGGAACTGCTCACCGAGGCCCGCGAGTGGCCCGAGGTGGCCCGGCCCCGCCGGGGCGCGGTGTCGTCGTTCGGCATCAGCGGCACCAACGCCCACGTGATCATCGAGCAGGCGGATCCCACGCCCGAGGAGCCGGGGTTCCCGGTCGAGCTCCCCGTGGTCGCCTGGTCGGTTTCGGCGGATTCCGCCGCCGCCATCGCGGCTCAGGCCCAGCGGCTCGTCGACCACTTCGAGGCGGGGAACTGCCTGGAGGACATCGGTTTCTCCCTGGCCACCACCCGCTCCACGCTGGACCACCGCGCCGTCGTCGTCGGCTCCGGGAACGCCGAGGTGTTCACCGGGCTGGTCGCGCTCGCCGCGGGCGAGGACGCGCCGAACGTGGTCCGCGACCGCCGGCGCACGGGCCGAACGGCCTTCCTGTTCACCGGCCAGGGCGCCCAGCGCGCCGGGATGGGCGCGGTCCTCTCCGCGAAGTACCCGGTGTTCGCCGAGGCCTTCAAGGTCGTGTGCGACGGGCTCGACCTCGACCGGACGGCACTGGCCGACGCCGAAGCGCTGGCGCGGACCGGTTTCACGCAGCCCGCGCTGTTCGCGTTCGAGGTCGCGCTGTACCGGCTGCTCGAATCGTGGGGCATCCGACCCGACCACCTGCTTGGCCACTCGATCGGCGAACTGACTGCTGCCCACGTCGCAGGCGTCCTCTCGCTCGACGACGCCTGCACGCTCGTCACCGCCCGCGCCCGGCTCATGCAGGCGCTGCCCGAGGGCGGCGCGATGGTCGCGATCCAGGCCACCGAGGCCGAACTCACCCCGCTGCTGACGGCCGAGGTGAGCATCGCGGCGATCAACGGCCCCGACTCGGTGGTGGTCTCGGGCACCGAGGACGCCGTCGCCGCCGTCATCGCGGGCTTCGAGGGCCGCCGGACGTCGAAGCTGCGCGTCTCGCACGCCTTCCACTCGCCGCTGATGGAGCCGATGCTGGCCGAGTTCGCCGCCGTGGCCCGGAAGCTCACCTACGCCAAGCCCCGAATCCCGATCACCTCCACGGTGTCCGCCGACGCCGACCTCGCCACGCCGGAGTACTGGGTGGACCAGGTCCGCGCCACCGTCCGGTTCGACGACGGCGTGCGCTCCCTCGTCGGCGAAGGCGTTCGGACGTTCGTCGAGATCGGCCCGGCAGCGGTGCTCACGACGGCCGCGAGCACCGCGCTCGACGACGAGTCGCTGCTCTTCGTCCCCGCCGTGCGCAAGGACCGCGACGAGGCCCACTCCGTCGTCACCGCGGTCGCGACCCTGCACGCCCGAGGGGTTCCCGTCGACTGGCGGGCGTTCTACCCCGGTGCCCGCCGCGTCGAGCTGCCCACCTACGCCTTCCGCCGCACCCGCTACTGGCAGGCCGCCGCCACCGCGACCGGCGACGCCGAGGACCACGGCCAGCAGGCCGCCGCGCACCCGATGCTCAGCGCCGTCGTCCGGGTGCCGGAGGTGGACGCGGTGGTGCTCACCGGACGGCTGTCCGCGGCCACCGTGCCGTGGGTCGCGGATCACGTGGTGCTCGGTGCGATCCTGTTGCCCGGCACGGCGTTCGTCGAGTTGGCGCGCCGCGCCGCCGACGAGGTCGGCTACGCCGGGATCGACGAGCTGACGCTGCAGGCCCCGCTCACCCTGGCCGAGGG
The DNA here is from genome assembly GCA_039922235.1 of Umezawaea sp. Taxonomy (GTDB): domain Bacteria; phylum Actinomycetota; class Actinomycetes; order Mycobacteriales; family Pseudonocardiaceae; genus Umezawaea. The sequence goes on along the minus strand of JBDSAJ010000512.1, from coordinate 1,712 downwards.
CGCGGGCGCGGCGATCCAGGTCACCCTCGAAGCCGAGGACGACGGCCGCAGGCGGGTGACCATCCACTCGCGCCCCGACGGTGAGGACGGCTGGATCCGCCACGCCGACGGGTTCGTGACGGCCGAGGCGGACGGGCCCTCGTTCGACCTCGCCGAGTGGCCGCCCGTCGGCGCCGTCGAGGTCGAGCTGGCCGACCCCTACGCCCAGCTCGCCGACGCGGGCTACCACTACGGCCCGGCGTTCCAGGGCCTGCGCGCGATGTGGCGGCACGGCGACGAGGTGTACGCCGAGGTCGTCCTCCCCGACGGCGCCGACGCCCGTGACTACGGCCTGCACCCGGCACTGCTCGACGCCGCGATGCACGCCCAACTGCTCGGTCCGGCCCCGCAGGACGGCGAGGCCGGGCCGATGCTCCCCTTCTCCTTCAGCGGCACGACCTTGCACGCCGGGGGAGCGGGCGCGCTGCGCGTCCACGTGTCGCCGACCGGCGGGGACACCATCGCGCTGCGGATCGCCGACGCCACCGGAGCACCGGTGCTGTCCGTGGTTTCCCTGGCCGCGCGCCCGATCTCGCTCGACCGGCTGGCGCCGAACTCGCTGTTCCGCGTCGCCTGGGAGCCCGCGTCCGGTGCCGGGCACACGGGTGCTACGAAGGTGCTGGAAGTGGTGAAGCCGGACGGTCGGGTTCCGGAGCAGGCTCGCGCGGTCACCTTGCAGGTGCTCGCCGCGATCCGGGAATCGGACCCCGAAACCCGCCTGGCCGTGGTCACCCGCGGCGCGGTGTCGGTGCACGGCGAGGACGTCGACCCGGCCATCGCCCCGGTGTGGGGCCTGGTGCGGGCGGCCGAGGCCGAGAACCCCGGCCGGTTCGTGCTCATCGACGGTGACGACGTCGAAGCCGCGCTGGCCTGCGGTGAACCCGAGGTGGCCGTCCGCGACGGCGAGGTCGTGGTGCCGCGCCTGGTCGCGGCGCCGTCGCGGTCCGGTGAGCTGGGCTGGAACCCCGAGGGCACGGTCCTGATCACCGGCGGCACGGGCGGGCTCGGTGCCGTCGTCGCGAGGCACCTGGTGGCGAACCACGGCGTCCGACGCCTCCTGCTCACCAGCCGCCGGGGCGCCGACGCCCCCGGCGCGGCCGAACTGCGGGACGAGCTCACGGAGTTGGGCGCCGATGTCACCATCACCGCCTGCGACGTCACGAACCGCGCAGCGGTGGGGGCGCTGGTCGACGGGGTCGAGCTGACCGCCGTCCTGCACGCCGCGGGCGTCCCGTCCGCCGGTCGCGTCGAGAACCTCACCGCCGACGAACTCGACCGCGTCTTCGCCCCGAAGGTCGACGGCGCCTGGCACCTCCACGAGCTCACCAAGGACCTCGACGCGTTCATCCTGTTCTCCTCCGCCGCGAGCACCGTCCTCGCGGCGGGACAGGCGGGGTACGCCGCCGCCAACGCCTTCCTCGACGAACTGGCCAACCACCGCCACGCCAAGGGACTCCCGGCGACGGCGCTGGACTGGGGCGCCTGGGCCGAGGACGGCGGCATGGCGGGCGAGCTGGACGAGTCCGACGTCCGTCGCCTGCGCAGGCTCGGCACCCCGCCGATGGCGACCGCCGACGCGCTCGCCCTGCTCGACAGCTGCCTCGTCGCCGACGACGCCGTGCTCGCCCCGGTGAAGCTCGACTTCGCGGCCCTGCGCGCTCGCGGCGACACCC
>JBDSAJ010000511.1:0-8059 GCA_039922235.1 Umezawaea sp. | reverse complement strand
CGGCTCCGGCATGGCGCACACCCCCGAGGAGCTGGAGCGGCTCGCCGCGACCGGCCTCGCGGAGTCGCCGGTCACCGAGGTGCTGATCGAGGAGAGCGTGCTCGGCTGGAAGGAGTACGAGCTTGAGCTCATGCGCGACCGCAACGACAACGTCGTGGTCGTCTGCTCCATCGAGAACATCGACCCGATGGGCGTGCACACCGGCGACTCGGTGACGGTCGCGCCCGCGATGACGCTGACCGACCGCGAGTTCCAGCACATGCGCAACGTCGGCATCGACGTCATCCGCGAGGTCGGCGTGGACACCGGCGGCTGCAACATCCAGTTCGCCATCGAGCCGTCGACCGGCCGCATGGTCGTCATCGAGATGAACCCCCGCGTGTCGCGGTCCTCCGCGCTGGCGTCGAAGGCGACCGGGTTCCCGATCGCCAAGATCGCCGCCAAGCTCGCGATCGGCTACACGCTGGACGAGATCCGCAACGACATCACCGGCGAGACCCCGGCGAGCTTCGAGCCGACGCTGGACTACGTGGTCGTGAAGATCCCGCGGTTCGCGTTCGAGAAGGTCCCCGCGGCCGACGACACGCTGACCACGACGATGAAGTCCGTCGGCGAGGCCATGTCCATGGGCCGCAACTTCGTCGAGGCACTCGGCAAGGCCATGCGCTCCATGGAGACCAAGGACGCGGGCTTCTGGACCCGGCCCGACCCAGAGGGCACGACCCTCGAAGGGCTGCTCAAGGACTTGGGCGCGGGCCACGACGGCAGGCTCTACACCGTCGACCGCGCGCTGAGGTTCGGCGCGAGCATCGAGCAGGTCCACGAGGCCTCGGGCATCGACCCGTGGTTCATCGAGCAGATCTCCTGGCTCAACGAGCTGCGCGGCGAGATCGAGGCCGCGCCGGTGCTGGACGAGCCGCTGCTGCGCAAGGCGAAGCGGGCCGGGCTGTCGGACCGGCAGATCGCCGTGCTGCGGTCCGAGCTGGCCGGTGAGGACGGCGTGCGGACGCTGCGGCACCGCCTGGGCGTGCGGCCGGTCTACAAGACGGTGGACACCTGCGCGGCCGAGTTCGCGGCCAAGACGCCCTACCACTACTCCGCCTACGAGCTGGACCCGAACGCCGAGACCGAGGTGACCGAGCAGCGCGAGCGGCCCAAGGTCCTCATCCTCGGCTCCGGGCCCAACCGCATCGGCCAGGGCATCGAGTTCGACTACTCCTGCGTGCACGCCGCGATGGCGCTGCGGGCGGCCGGGTTCGAGACCGTCATGGTCAACTGCAACCCGGAGACCGTGTCGACCGACTACGACACCTCGGACCGGCTGTACTTCGAGCCGCTGACGTTCGAGGACGTCATCGAGGTCGTGCACTCCGAGCAGCGCTCGGGCACGGTCGCGGGCGTGATCGTGCAGCTCGGCGGCCAGACCCCGCTGGGCCTGGCGCAGCGGCTCGCGGACGCGGGCGTGCCGATCGTGGGCACGCCGCCGGAGGCGATCCACCTGGCCGAGGAGCGCGGCGCGTTCGGCAAGCTGCTCACCGACGCCGGGCTGCCCGCGCCGAAGTACGGCATGGCGACCTCGTTCGACGAGGCCAAGGCCATCGCCGACGAGATCGGCTACCCGGTCCTCGTGCGCCCGTCGTACGTGCTCGGCGGTCGCGGCATGGAGATCGTCTACGACGAGGACTCGCTGGCCGGCTACATCGCCCGTGCCACCGAGGTCAGCCCGGAGCACCCGGTGCTGGTCGACCGGTTCCTCGACGACGCCATCGAGATCGACGTCGACGCCCTCTACGACGGCACCGACGTGTTCATCGGCGGTGTGATGGAGCACATCGAGGAGGCGGGTGTGCACTCCGGCGACTCCGCCTGCACGCTGCCGCCCATCACCCTGGGCGAGACGGACATCGACGCCGTCCGCCGCTCCACCGAGGCCATCGCCAAGGGCATCGGCGTGCGGGGGCTGCTGAACGTCCAGTACGCGCTCAAGGACGACGTCCTGTACGTACTGGAGGCGAACCCCCGCGCGTCGCGCACGGTGCCGTTCGTGTCCAAGGCGACCGCCGTGTCGATGGCCAAGGCCGCGGCGCGGATCATGCTCGGCACCACGATCAAGGAACTGCGCGTCGAGGGCATCCTGCCCGCCACGGGCGACGGGGCGAAGCTGCCCGCGCACGCGCCGGTGTCGGTCAAGGAAGCCGTGCTGCCGTTCCACCGGTTCCGCACCCGCGAGGGCAAGGGCGTCGACTCGCTGCTCGGCCCGGAGATGAAGTCGACCGGCGAGGTGATGGGGATCGACGTGTCGTTCGGCATGGCGTTCGCCAAGTCGCAGACCGCGTCCTACGGCTCGCTGCCTACTTCGGGCAAGGTCTTCGTGTCCGTCGCGAACCGCGACAAGCGCGCGATGATCTTCCCGGTCAAGCGGCTCGCCGACCTCGGCTTCGAGGTGCTCGCGACGTCCGGCACGGCGGAGGTGCTGCGCCGCAACGGGATCCCGTGCACGGTGGTGCGCAAGCACTTCGACGGCGTGGAGAACATTGTGGACATCATCCTCGCCGGTGAGGTCGACATGATCATAAACACGCCCTACGGCAACTCGGGGCCGCGCATCGACGGCTACGAGATCCGCACCGCGGCGGTCGCGAAGGACATCCCGTGCGTGACCACGATCCAGGGCGCGGCGGCGGCCGTGCACGGCATCGAGGCCGCAATTCGCGGGGACATCGGCGTGCGCTCGCTCCAGTCGCTCCAGGCGGCTCTGCAGGGGGAGGGCGCGTGAGTTTCGGGACCAGGCTGGCGAAAGCGGTCGCCGAGCGCGGCCCGCTGTGCGTGGGCATCGACCCGCATCCGGGGCTGCTGCGGGACTGGGGCCTGCCGCAGGACGCGTCCGGGCTGGAGCGGTTCGCGCTCACCTGCGTCGAGGCGTTCGCCGGGCAGGTGTCGCTGGTGAAGCCGCAGTCGGCGTTCTTCGAGGCGTACGGCTCGGCCGGTGTCGCGGTGCTGGAACGAGTGGTCTGCGGTCTGCGGGACGCGGACACGCTGGTGCTGGTGGACGCCAAGCGCGGCGACATCGGCTCGACCATGGCCGCCTACGCGGCGGCCTACCTGACCGAGGGGTCGCCGCTGGCCGGCGACGCCGTCACGGTCTCGCCGTTCCTCGGCTTCGGGTCACTCGACCCGGCGATCGAGGCGGCGCGGGCGCACGGGCGCGGCGTGTTCGTGCTGGCCCGCACGTCCAACCCGGAGGGCGCGACCGTGCAGCACGCGGTCCTGCCCGACGGGCGCACGGTGGCGCAGTCGATCGTGGACAGCGCGGCCGAGGCGAACTCCGGCGCGGAGCCACTCGGCGACGTGGGACTGGTCATCGGCGCGACGCTGGCGGCGCTCGACGTCGACGTGTCCGCGCTGAACGGCCCGATCCTGGCGCCCGGCTTCGGGGCGCAGGGCGCCACGGCGGCGGACCTGCGCGCCCTGTTCGGTGCCGACCTGCGCGGCGTCCTGCCCTCGTCGTCGCGGGACGTGCTGCGGCACGGGCCTGATGTCGGGGCTCTGCGGGCCGCTGCGCTGCGCGTGCGCGACGAGGTGGCCTGACCTCTCGAAACGGCCGCCAGGGCCGCCTTGCGGGCACTCGGTCCCCGCAAGGCGGCCCTGTCCGTTTACGACAAGCTTGCCGACTCGCGCTCACCTGGGCAAACGTTCCCTGGTACGGTCCACGCCACCGGCTGATCGATCGTCCGAGGTGCGCATACCACACAGGTCGTGGCCAATGCGTTACCGGAGGCGGTGACGAGACCGTCGGTGCGAGTTGGTACTACTACCCCTCGCCGCGCACCAACTGATCGCTGTAAAGCTCAACCCTGACTGGGATGGGGCCGAAGTTGAAAGCAAGGGTCTTAGCAAAACCCATCAACTTCCGGACCCGCGTTGTACCCAGGCAATTGAGGTCGGTACGGTCGCGGCACAGATCCCAGAATTAAATTCCCACACCACGGAGGAAATCGTGGCCCTTCCCCAGCTTACCGAGGAGCAGCGGGCCGCAGCGCTGGAGAAGGCTGCTGCCGCTCGTCGCGTTCGGGCTGAGCTCAAGGAGCGCCTCAAGCGTGGCGGCACGAACCTGACCGATGTGCTCAAGGCCGCCGAGAGCGACGAGATCCTGGGCAAGATGAAGGTGTCCGCTCTGCTTGAGGCTCTTCCGGGCGTCGGCAAGGTTCGCGCGGCGCAAATCATGGAGCGGCTCGAGATCGCTACCAGCCGTCGCCTGCGTGGCCTGGGCGACCGCCAGCGCAAGGCGCTGCTCGCCGAGTTCAGCAGCGAGTGAGTAGTGGCACCGAGGCGGGGTCGGGCTCATTTGCCCGGCCCCGCCTCACCGTACTTTCCGGTCCGTCCGGTGTCGGCAAGTCCAGCGTGCTGGCCGAGCTGCGCCGCCAGGGGCCGGTGAACGTGCACTTCAGCGTCTCGGTGACCACCAGGAAGCCGAGGCCGGGCGAGGTCGACGGGCAGCACTACCACTTCGTCGACCGCGTCGAGTTCGACCGGATGGCCGCCGCGGGCGAGTTCCTGGAGCACGCCGAGTTCGCGGGCAACTGCTACGGCACCCCCAAGGCCCCCGTGCTGCGGGCGCTGGAGTCCGGGACGCCGTCCCTGCTGGAGATCGAGTTGCAGGGCGCGCGCCAGGTCAGGGCCACGATGCCCGAGGCCCAGCTGGTCATGCTGGCGCCCCCGTCGTGGGAGCACCTGATCCAGCGGCTGGTCGGCCGGGGGACCGAGGACCCGGACGTGATCGAGCGCCGTCTGGAGATCGCCAGGGACGAGATGGCGGCCGAGAAGGAGTTCGACGAGGTCGTCGTGAACGCCGACGTACGCTCGGCGGCCCGCGATTTGCTAAACTTGGTGGTCGGCCCGAAGCCCGAGGCGTGAGAACGATCTTGAGCGGCACGGGACGACCCCAGCCGATACACGAACCGCAGGAGCGTTGACGAGTGACCACGCACACCGAGCTGGGCCAGCTGACGGGTTCGCCAGAGGGCATCACCAACCCGCCCATCGACGACCTGCTCGAGCAGGTCAGCTCGAAGTACGCGCTGGTGATCTACGCCGCCAAGCGCGCTCGCCAGATCAACGACTACTACGCCCAGCTGGGCGAGGGCCTGCTCGAGTACGTCGGCCCGCTCGTCGAGCCGGGCCCGCGCGAGAAGCCCCTCTCGATCGCGCTCCGGGAGATCCACGCGGGTCTGCTCGAGCACACCGAGGGCGAGTGACGGCCCAGCTCCACCCGGATGCCCCTGTTCGCCCCCGAGTAGTTCTCGGGGTCGGCGGGGGCATTGCCGCGTACAAGGCGTGCGAGGTGCTGCGGAGGCTGACCGAGTCGGGTCACTCCGTCCGGGTCGTGCCCACCGACGGCGCGCTGAAGTTCGTCGGCGCGGCAACTTTCGAAGCACTTTCGGGCCAGCCCGTGCACACGGGCGTTTTCGAGGACGTGCCCGAGGTCCCGCACGTGCGGCTCGGCCAGACCGCCGACCTGGTGGTCGTGGCGCCCGCGACGGCCAACTTGATCGCCAAGGCGGCCGGTGGTCTCGCGGACGACCTGCTGACGAACACCCTGCTCACGGCCCGCTGCCCGGTGCTGCTCGTGCCGGCGATGCACACCGAGATGTGGGAGCACCCCGCGACGCGGGCCAACGTGGCGCTGCTGCGGTCCCGCGGCGTCGTGGTCGCCGAGCCCGCCAGCGGCAGGCTGACCGGCAAGGACACCGGCAAGGGCAGGCTGCCCGAGCCGTCCGAGATCGTGGAGCTGGCGAGGCTCCTGCTCGCACGGGCCGACGCGCTGCCCCGTGACCTCGAAGGACTGCACGTGGCCGTGTCTGCGGGCGGCACCCGTGAACCGCTCGACCCGGTGCGCTTCCTGGGCAACCGCTCCTCCGGCAGGCAGGGGTACGCGCTCGCCAGGGTCGCCGCCCAGCGCGGCGCGAACGTGACGCTCGTCTCGGCGCACACCGCCGACCTCGTCGCCCCCGCCGGGGTGGACGTGGTCAAGGTCGGCACCGCCGAGGAACTGCGGGTCGCCATGCACGAGGTCGCGAAGACCGCGGACGTGCTGGTCATGGCCGCCGCCGTCGCGGACTTCCGGCCCGTGTCGCTCGCGGGCCACAAGATGAAGAAGTCCGATCGCGACCCCGATCCGATCGCGCTGACCCGCAACGCCGACATCCTCGCCGAGCTGGTGGAACGGCGTCGTCCGGGCCAGGTCGTCGTGGGCTTCGCCGCGGAGACCGGCGACGAGGGCACCGACGTGCTCGACTACGGGCGCGCGAAGCTCAAGCGCAAGGGCTGTGACCTGCTGGTCGTGAACGCGGTCGGCGACGGCAAGGCGTTCGAGGTCGAGGACAACGCCGGCTGGTTGCTGGCCGCGGACGGGACCGAGACCCCTATCCCATTCGGCTCGAAAGCGCAACTGGGTGCCGTTGTGTGGGACGCGGTACGAGTTCTCGCGGAACCTTGACACGGTCGTACGCGAACGATCGTTAAGCTTGTCCCCTTGCCGGAGCAGACATCGAAGGTTTGAGGTAGCGCCGTGAGCCAGCACGCCAGCAGGCTGTTCACCAGTGAGTCTGTCACCGAAGGGCATCCGGACAAGATCTGTGACGCGATCAGCGACTCGATCCTGGACGCGCTGCTGAGCAAGGACCCCCGGTCCCGCGTGGCGGTGGAGACGATGGTGACGACCGGCCAGGTCCACGTGGCGGGCGAGGTGACGACCGAGGCGTACGCGGACATCCCGTCCATCGTGCGGGAGAAGATCCTCGAGATCGGCTACGACTCGTCGGCCAAGGGCTTCGACGGGCACTCGTGCGGCGTCAACGTGGCCATCGGTTCCCAGTCCCCGGACATCGCGCAGGGCGTGGACACCGCGTACGAGGAGCGGGTGTCGGACTCGTCCGACGAGATCGACCGCCAGGGCGCCGGTGACCAGGGCCTGATGTTCGGCTACGCGTGCACCGACACGCCCGAGCTGATGCCGCTGCCGATCGCGCTGGCGCACCGGCTGTCGCGCAGGCTGACCGCGGTCCGCAAGGACGGCTCGGTGCCGTACCTGCGCCCCGACGGCAAGACCCAGGTCACCATCGAGTACGCCGGTGACCAGCCCGTGCGGCTGGACACCGTGGTCGTGTCGACGCAGCACGCGGACGGCATCGACCTGGAGAAGCTGCTCGGCGTCGACATCCGCGAGAACGTGGTGGCCCCGGAGATCGCCGAACTGGGTCTGGACACCTCCGACGTGCGGCTGCTGGTGAACCCGACCGGCCGCTTCGTCATCGGTGGCCCGATGGGTGACGCGGGCCTGACCGGCCGCAAGATCATCGTCGACACCTACGGCGGCATGGCCCGGCACGGTGGTGGCGCGTTCTCCGGCAAGGATCCGTCCAAGGTGGACCGTTCCGCCGCGTACGCCATGCGGTGGGTGGCCAAGAACGCCGTGGCCGCAGGCCTGGCGACGCGCATCGAGGTGCAGGTCGCCTACGCCATCGGCAAGGCTTCCCCTGTCGGGCTGTTCGTCGAAACATTCGGCACCGAAACAGTTGACCCGCTGAAGATCCAGCAGGCCATCGCCGAGGTCTTCGACCTCCGGCCCGCCGCGATCATCCGCGACCTGGACCTGTTGCGCCCCATCTACGCGCCGACCGCCGCGTACGGCCACTTCGGCCGCACGGACATCGACCTGCCGTGGGAGCACACCGACCGCGCGGACGCCCTCCGCCAGGCCGCGGGCGCCTGACTTTCGTGTTTAACTCGTGCGTAAAGCACGGCGGCCTGGCCGCCGTGCTTTTTGCATTTCCGGGGGTATTGCCGGGCGTTCTCCCGCCTCCCAATCACGGTCCTATTTCGACAGCCGAGCGATAGGGTTGTCGCATGGGGGTTGAACAACGGCTCATCGACGACGAGTTCGTCGACCTGAAAGGCGAGACGATCACCGCGTCGTAGATCCGTGATCTGCTCGTCGAAGACCGCCTCGATCCGCGCGGCATCCGACTGCGCGGCGCGCACATCGACGGCACGCTCGACC
>JBDSAJ010000510.1:0-11970 GCA_039922235.1 Umezawaea sp. | reverse complement strand
TAAGCACGTCGCGACGGGAAAGGCCCTGACCCCGGTCGGGGCCTTTCCCGTTCGCGGGTCACGACCTGGGGTTCTCACCGCCGTCCACGGCGAGGTTCGCGCCGGTGATCCACGCCGCCCGGTCGGACGCCAGGAACCCGACGGCCTCGGCGATGTCGGCCGGGACGCCGGCGCGGCCCAGCGGAATGTTGGCCACCATCGCGGACGGGTGGAAGCCGCCCGCGGTGGCCAGGTCCTGGCGGACGACGTCCGCGCCGGGCGAGGTGACGTTGCCGGGGGTGATGGTGTTGACCCTGATGCCCTTCGGCGCCAGTTCCACCGAGAGGCCCTTGCTGTAGGTCTCCAGGGCCGCTTTCGCCGCCGAGTAGTGCAGCAGCGCCGTGGCGGGAGTGCGGGTGACCACGGACGAGATGTGGATGATCGAGCCGGAGCCCTGAGCCAGCAACGTGGGCAGCAGGGCGGCGTTGAGGCGCACCGCGGGCAGGTAGTTGACGTCGAGCGCACCCTGCCAGTCGTCGTCCCCGATGGCCGTGACGCCCTCCGGGAACACGCGGGCCGCGCCCGCGTTGTTCACCACGATGTCGATCCCGCCGAGGATCTCCAGCGCGGCCTCGGCGATCGCGCGGGCGCCTTCGGCGGTGCTGACGTCGCCCTGGACGAACTTCGCGCCCGCCGGGGTCTCCGGGGTGGCCGAGCGGGCCGTGGTGACGACTGTCGCCCCGCCGTCCAGCAGGTGCTGGACGATGCCCGCGCCGATGCCGCGACTGCCGCCGGTGACGAGTGCCCGCTTGCCTTCGAACTCATTCTGGACCATGTGGCCAATAAACCAGTTATGGACCGATCCGTCAAGAATTGGGGTGCGCGGCGAGGGGCGAGCCGGGTTCACCCGAAGAGGTTGGCCAGCGCGGTGTCGGCGATCTGTGCCAGCACGTCGGCCGGGAGGCGGGTCTTCGCCAGGAACTCCATGCCCTGCATGACCGCGACCAGCACCCTCGCCTGGGCGCGGGTGTCCACACCGGACTTCAGGTCGCCGTCGCGCCTCGCCTCGTCGAGCGCCACCACCAGCAGGTCCTCGACCGTGCCGTAAGCCTGGCGCGACTTGCGCTGCACGTCCTCGTCGCGCTCGTTCAGCTCGGCGGTGCTGTTCACCAACATGCAGCCGCGCGTGGTCGCGCTGCTCGCCGATCCGCGGACCAGGGCGCGGACTCGGTCGGCGGCGGGCTCCGGGCCGTCGAGCACCCCTCGGACGCCGGAGACGCAGTCGACGCAGTAGCCCTCCAGCACGCGGAGGAACAGCTGATGCTTGTCGCCGAAGGCGCCGTAGAGGCTGCCCTTGCCGAGACCCGTCGCCTTCATCAGGTCGTCCAGCGACGTGGCGGCGTAGCCGGTCTTCGCGAACTGCTCGCGCGCCGCGTCAAGCACCTTCACCTCGTCGAACGCGCGCGGCCGGGCCATGTCCCGATCCTAGCCGTGCTTGACCGGTCGGTCCAGAAAGGGGCCGACCGGCCGGACGGGGTCAGGCCTGGTTGAAGGTGTCGGGGTCGGGGCCGACGCGCTTGTCCTGGTTGAGCGCGGACAGGGCCGTGACGTCGGCGTCGGCGAGCGTGAAGTCGAAGACGTCGAGGTTCTCCGCGATGCGCGACGGGGTGACCGACTTGGGGATGACGACGTTGCCCAGCTGGAGGTGCCAGCGCAGCACGACCTGGGCGGCGGAGCGGTCGTACCGGGCGGCGATCTCCGCGATGGCCGGGTCGCCCAGCAGGCCCTTGCCCTGGCCGAGCGGGGACCACGCCTCGGTCACGACGCCGTGCTCGGCGTGGAACGCGCGCAGCGACTCCTGCGTGAGGTGGGGGTGCAGCTCGACCTGGTTCACGGCGGGCACGACACCGGTGGCGTCGATGACCTGGAGCAGGTGCTCAGGCTGGAAGTTCGACACGCCCACCGAGCGGACGCGGCCGTCGGCGAGCAGCTTCGCGAACGCCTTCCAGGTGTCCACGTAGAGGCCACGGGCCGGGGTCGGCCAGTGGATCAGGTACAGGTCGAGGTAGTCGAGCCCCAGCTTGCCCAAGCTCACGTCGAACGCGCGCAGCGCGGCGTCGTAGCCCTGGTCGGAGTTCCACAGCTTGGTGGTGATGAACAGGTCCTCGCGCGCGACGTCCGCCTCGGCTAGCGCCTTGGCGACACCCTCCTCGTTGCCGTACGCGGCGGCGGTGTCGATGCTCCGGTACCCGGCCCGCACCGCGTGCGAGACGGCTGTCGCGGTCTCGGCGTCGGGCACCTGGAAGACGCCGTAGCCGAGCTGCGGCATGGTGACGCCGTTGTTCAGGGTGATGGTGGGAACCGCGGTCATGGGGTGGGGTCCTCTCACGGGATGAGTGTGTTGGCGATGCCGCCGTCGGCGCGCAGGGCGGCGCCGGTCGTGGCGGAGGACAGGTCGGAGGCGATGTAGGTGATGAAGTTGCCGATCTCCTCCGGGCGGATGAGGCGCTTGAGCAGCGAGGTGGGGCGCTCGGCTTCCATGAAGCGGCGTTCGGCCTCCTCGAACGGGATGTCGCGGCCGACGCGGTCGGCGATGAACTCGCGCACGCCCTCGGTGAGCGTCGAACCGGGGAGCACGGTGTTCACCGTGACGCCCGTGCCCGCCAGCTCCTGGGCCATGCCGCGCGACACGGCGATCTGCGCGGTCTTGGTCATGCCGTAGTGGACCATCTCGGTCGGGATCTGGATCGCCGACTCACTGCTGACGAAGATCACCCGGCCCCAGCCGCGCTGGGCCATCCTCGGCGCGTAGTGCCTGGCCAGCCGCACGCCGGACAGGACGTTGACCTCGAAGTAGCGGGTCCACTCCTCGTCCGGGATCTCGAACACCGGCATGGCGCCGAAGATGCCGAGGTTGTTGACCAGCACGTCGACGTCGGCGAGCCCGGTGACCAGGTAGGCGGCGCCTTCGGCCGTCGCGAGGTCGAGTGCGGCGCCCGTGACGGCCGTCGAGCCGGTCTCCTCGCGGAGCTGGTCGACGGTGTCGTCGACCCTCTGCTGGTCGCGGCCGTTGACGACCACCGACGCGCCCGCGAGGGCGAGGGACTTGGCCGTCGCGCGGCCGATCCCGGACGTGGAGCCGGTGACCAGCGCGGTGCGGCCGGCGAGGTCGATCTTCACGGCTCTCCCCTCGATAGGCGATAAGCTGTAACCAGCGTGAGCAATACTTGCATACGCTGATTGTTGCGCACGCTTGATACTGCTCGCGCTGTCGGCCGGGCGCAAACCGGGGAGAGGTGAACCGTGTCACTGGCAGAGGACGCCGCCGAGGCCCGTGCACAGGGCTGGCGAACGCTCGCCGCACTGCACGCGCGGATCGAGGACCGGCTCGAAAAAGCACTGCAACGCGCGCACCAGCTCTCCGTCAGCGAGTACACCGTGCTCGACGTGCTCGCGCGACAGGACGACTTCCACCTGCGGATGTCGCAGGTCTCGCAGGCCGTCGTGCTGAGCCAGTCCGCCACCACCCGGCTCGTCACCCGGCTGGAGGACCGCGGCCTGCTGGCCCGGTACCTGTGCCCCACCGACCGGCGCGGCATCTACACCGAGCTGACCGAAGCCGGGGTGGCGCTGCTCGACGCCGCCCGGCCGACGCACGACACCGCGCTGGGCGAAGCGCTGGCCGAAGCCGAACAGCTACCGGAGCTGTCACCACTCGTGTCCGCGCTGGCGAGGCTCACCCCGTCCGGCTAGCGAGCCCCGGTTACTCGGAGTACGCCAGCGCGTCCGGCTGGGACGCGAACACCGCGAACTCGTCGCGGATGCCGACCTGGTCGAGCACCCGGTCCACCGCGGCCGAGCAGACGAGGCGGAAGTCGATCCGGAACGCCCGCGCCCGCCGCGCGGTCTCCACGAGAGCGGCCACCCCGACCGAGCCGAAGAAGTCGACACCGGACAGGTCGAGGATCAGCGGACCCGAACCCGGAGCGACGCTGTCGACGCTCCACCTGAGCCTGCGCACGGTTCCCAGGTCGAGGCACCCGCTCGCGACGACGACGTTCGCCCCCGCCAATCGCCACCGCTCCACCGTCAACACGCCATGGACGTACGTGGGCACCGGATGCTCCTAGAGTCGACGACCCGGTCCCCGACCTGGATCGGATCTCCTCCTCCAAGGTAGCCGAGTTTCCAGGCACAGCAAGCCTTTCACCTGATCGAGGCAACCAGCTCCTGCTCTTCCCAAGCTATCCCAACGCTTCCCGGACGGCTGTGACGCGCAACTCCTCCACCGCACCGGCCCGTGCCCGCGCGCGGTCGGCCAGCCGGTCCAGCGCGTCGGGGTCCAGTGCTTCGTGGCGGTCCGCGATCAGGCGCAGCGCCCGCCAGGCCGCCTCTTCGCCCTCGACCACCAGCAGCAGTGCCTCCAGTTCCACCACGCTGCTCAGCGGCGAGCGGCGGAACAGGTGGCCGTTCAGCTTGAGCCGCCCGATCCGCTCCCCCACCCACGCCCCGACGGCCTTGTACCGGCGCACCGGGACGCCCAGGTCCGCCATGACCTCCAGCAGTGCCAGTCGGTCGTCCAGCACCTCGCGGGTGATGCGCCCGAGCACCTCCCCCGCGGGCTTGCCGCGCTGCGCGGCCGCGAGGCGCTTGGCGAGTTCGCCGCCCGCCACCACACCCGCCAGGTGGTCGTTGAGGTAGATCCCCAGCAGGGACTTCCGCTCGCCGGTCGTCATGTTCGCCATCGCCGTCCTCCTGTTCGGAAGGCGCACGGGTACCCGGTCGGGCCCGGCCGACACAGGTTTGCCGACCTCGCTGGTGGGAACGCTCGGGGTGACCCCGATCCACGGGAGGGACCACATGAAGGCAGTCACCTGGCACGGCAAGCGCGACGTCCGGGTAGATACGGTGCCGGACCCGGTGCTCAAGGACCCCACCGACGTCATCGTGCGCATCACGTCCAGCGGCATCTGCGGCTCCGACCTACACCTGTACGAGGTGCTGGGACCGTTCCTCAGCGAGGGCGACGTGCTCGGGCACGAGCCGATGGGGGTGGTCGAGGAGGTCGGCGCGGACGTCACGGAGCTGAGCGCGGGCGACCGGGTCGTGGTGCCGTTCACCGTCTCGTGCGGCACGTGCTTCATGTGCGGGCAGGGCCTGCACTCGCAGTGCGAGACCACCCAGGTCCGCGAGCAGGGCATGGGCGCGACGCTCTTCGGCTACACCAAGCTCTACGGCGCCATGCCGGGCGGGCAGGCGGAGTTCCTCCGGGTGCCGTTCGGAAATACGCTGCCGATCAAGGTCCCGCACGGCCCGCCGGACGACCGGTTCGTGTACCTGTCCGACGTGCTGCCCACCGCGTGGCAGGCCGTCGAGTACGCGGGTGTCCAGGAGGGCAGCTCGGTGGCCGTGCTGGGACTTGGGCCGATCGGCGACATGGCCACCCGTGTCGCCCAGCACCGCGGCGCGGGCCAGGTCGTCGGCGTCGACCTGGTGCCGGAGCGGCTCGCACGGGCCAAGGCGCACGGCGTCGAGGTGCTCGACCTGAGCAGGCACGGCAGCAAGCTCGCCGACCACATCCGCGACCTCACCGGCGGGCGCGGGCCGGACGCGGTGATCGACGCCGTCGGCATGGAGGCCCACGGTGCCCCGGTGGCGAGGCTGGCCCAGCAGGTGACCGGGCTGCTGCCGGACGCGGTGGCCGAGAAGCTGATGCGGACCGCAGGCGTCGACCGGCTCGGCGCGCTGCACCTGGCCATCGACATCGTCCGGCGCGGCGGCACGATCTCGCTCTCCGGCGTCTACGGCGGCATGGCCGACCCGCTGCCGATGCTGACGATGTTCGACAAGCAGATCCAGTTGCGGATGGGCCAGGCGAACGTGCACCGCTGGGTGCCCGAGATCCTGCCGCTGCTCACCGACGACGACCCGCTGGGCACCGAGGGCTTCGCGACGCACAAGCTGCCGCTGGCCGAGGCCGCGCACGGGTACGAGATCTTCCAGAAGAAGCAGGACAACGCGATCAAGGTGCTGCTCCAGCCATGACCAGGCCGTGGCGGCGGTCGGCGCGGCTCACGCGGTGACCGACGAGTCGGGGTGATCCGGGGAGTCGATGGAGTCGCGGTGCCGCTCCCACAGCGGCAGCAGGAACCAGAGCGTGGCGAAGCCGAGCCCTGCGACGACGCCGAAGACGATCGCGATCCAGCCGCCGACGATGACCTCGCCGAGCAGCAGCACGGTGCCGGTCATCGCGGCGGCCAGGGTGCCGAGGCCGATCATGGTGAAGCGGTGGGCGATCTCGATGATGTCCTCGCGCCTGCCGCGGCGGAACAGCACGCGGTGCCAGGCCGCGGGCGCGGTGAGCAGCGCGACGGACGCGGCGGCGAACAGGATCGTGACCAGGTGGGTGACGCGGATGTACTGGTCGACGTCGCGGTAGCGGTCGGTGAACACGATGGACAACAGGAAGCCGAAGAGGATCTGCACGCCCGCCTGGACGACCCTCAGTTCCTGGAGCAGCTCGTTGAGGTTGCGCCTCAACCGTTCCTGTTCGGACTCCTCTGCCTCGCTCATCCTGCTGTTGTACCCCTCCTGGCGAACCGGACAAACCTCACAAACCGAGGGGCGCTCACTTCGGCGTTACGTCGAACTCCAGCCGGAAGTGGTCGACCGTGCCGGGCAGCTCCTCCCGCAGTTCGTGGGAGCGCAGGCGTACGACCACGCCCTTGGCAGGCACCCGGCCGGTGTCGAGGGCAGCGGACACGGTTCTCAGGCTTTGCGCACCCGGTCGAGGATGTGCGCGACCGACTCGCGCAGTGCGGTCGCCGCATCGCCGAGCAGCGACGTCATGGCGGGGCGCTGGGGAGGGCTGTGGTCGCCGTCGTCGAGTTCCAGCAGCACCCGCACGACCTCCACGACCACGTCCGGGTGACCGAGCGGCAGCGGGCGGGTGGCGATGACCCGCACGTCGGCGGCCAGCCCGGTCGTGCGGTCCGGCCCGTCCTCGGGGTCCACGAGCAGCACCGACCGCACGAGGCCGCGGTAGCGGTCGGCCAGGTAGAGCGCGCTGGCCGCGGCGGGACCGCTGGTCAGCAGGTGCACGGGCACGCCGCGGCCGTCGAACTCGGCCAGCACGTCGGACACCTCGCGCCACGGGCCGTCGGCCGCGGGCAGCCTGCACCACAGCACCTGCAGGTACTCCACCAGCGGCCGCCACGTGGCGGGCAGGTCACCGTGCCTGCCGACCCCGGCGGGATCCAGCACGACGACGGCGGGCGCGTCCTTCGGGCCCGCCCACATCGCCGAGGGCCCCGCCGATCGGGTCAGGTCGACATCGCTCATGCAGGGGTATTACCCAGCGACGGCCGCCCTAACCATTGGTTCGACGCAGTACACGGTGTAGGCGGACCGGATGATGGGCTGGGCCACGTTGCGGACGCGCACGCCGCCCGGTGTCATGCCCTGCTCGGTGCCGAAGTGCGCGTGCCCGTGGATCGCCAGGTCGGTGTCCGTGGCGTCGACCGCCTCGCCGAGCAGGTACGACCCGAGGAACGGGTAGATCTCCGGCGGTTCGCCGCGCAGCGTGTCCGGTACCGGCGAGTAGTGCATGAGTGCGACCCGGATGTCCGCCTCGATCGAGTGCAGGGCCACCCGCAGGTTGTCGGCGACGTCGATGGTGTGGCTGACGAACGACTTCATCTCGCGCTCGCCGAAGTTGCTGCCGCACTTGCCCGCGAACCCGCCGCCGAACCCCTTCACACCGGCGATGCCGATCGTCTCGTCGCCGACCTGGAACACCACCGAGTCGCCCTCCAGGACGTGCAGACCGCTGTCGGACAACAGCTTCGCGACCTCGACGGGCTTGTCGTCGTGGTGGTCGTGGTTGCCGAGCACGGCGACGACGGGCACGGGCAGGTCGGCGAACTCGTCGGCAACGACCTGCGCCTCGTCCAGGGTGCCGTGCCGGGTGAGGTCACCTGCCAGCAGCAGCACGTCCGCGTGCTCCCCGACCTTCTCCAGCGCCGGGCGCATCCGGCCGCGGGCGTCGGCACCGAGGTGGACGTCGCCCACTGCGGCGATGCGGATCATCGGAGTTCCTCGCTTCCCTCGGGTTCACCGACGCTGACCACCCGGACGTCGTCCAGCACCTGGAGGTCCGGCGCGACCTCGTGCACCACCGCCTCCAGTTCCGCTCGCCGTTCCTCGCACGCCACGTCGCCGGACAGCAGCACGTGGTCGCCGCGCACGGTCACCCGCACGCCGAGTTCGGTGGTGCGCGGGTCTTCCGCGATGGCCCGGCGCAACCGGGCGGACAGGTACTGCTCTGACGTCATGACGCACTCCTCCGCACGCTGGTGAGCTGAGGCGCCACCAGCTCGAGTCGTTCGACCAGGACCAGGAAGGCCTCCGCGTACGGCGAGTCCTGAGTGGACTTCCGCACCTTCGGCCAGTCGATCTGCTCCCGCAGCGCCCGAGCGAACGGCAGCAGTTCGCTGAAGTCGCAACGGTGCCCGTCCAGCACGAGCAGCTTGCTGATCATCACCTCGGTGGCGGGCATCACCGGGAGGGAGACGGAGCTGACGGCCAGTTCCTCGGCGTGGTCCAGCATCTCGTCGGTCACCGGGATCTCGTTGGGGCGGTGCAACAGGTCCACCAGCGAGTCGCCGTCGTAGACCTTCAGCAGCCAGTTCTCCGGCGCGTCGGCGGCCCGGCAGCCCGCGGCCACGAGCGCGGACCTGGCCTTGCCCGCGTCCTCCTCCTTCACCAGGAGGTCGACGTCGTGTTCCGTGGCGGGACCGCCGCGCGCGTACACGGCACAACCGCCGGTGAGCGCGAAGCGGATGTCGGCGGCGCGCAACGCGTTCGCCACCTTGACAAGGGTGCGCAGCAGTTCGTCCTGGACTCCGCTCATGCCTTCCTGGCTACCCGACCGCGCGGCTGTTCTAACGCGGAAGGCCCCGTGCCGCGTCCGATTGGTCCGGTTCCAGCCGGGTCCGGTCAGTCCACGCTGCGCACGACGACGGGGTCGAGGCCGTCGTCCGGGTCACCGACCCAGCAGACCCACTCGTCCGGGTGCCTGCTGATCGGGATCATCGGCGCCCACATGCCGTGGCCGCCGAAGCGCGCCTCACCCGTCGGCGCCGGTTTGGTCCTCTCCTCGCTCTGCACTGTTCCCATCTCCGTTCCTCCCGCACACGAAGAACGCCCTCGTGCCGACGGGAAGTCGGAGCGAGGGCGTTCTTCGGCGCAACGGTTTCATACGGGGCGGGTACCCACCATCAGGCGCGCGACACCGTCAAATCACGGGCGTTGGCGTACGCGGTCCGCACGGCCGGGGTGGGAGTGGCTTCGTACCCGGTGGTGCTCAGCGCCTCGCCCCAGTGCGGCGGGGCGGTTTCGCCGCTGACGGCCCACGCCGCCTGCCGGGCCGCGCCGTCCGCGACGTACTCGCCGGGGGCGGGCACGAGCACCGGGCAGCCGAACACGGCGGGTGCGATCTCCCGCACGGCGGGTGACTGGGCGCCGCCGCCGATGAGCAGTACCCGGCTCACCGGCGTGCCGACGGCGGTCAGCGCGTCGATCGCGTCGGCCAGGCTGCACAGCATCCCCTCGACCGCGGCCCTCGCGAAGTGCGCGGGGGTCGCGGTGTCCAGCCGGAGGCCGTGCAGCGCGCCGGTCGAGTCCGGCTTGTTGGGCGTGCGCTCGCCCTCCAGGTACGGCACCAGAACGAGCCCCTCGGCCGACGGGACGGACAGCGCCAGCCGGGACAGCTCCGCCAGGTCGACGCCGAGCACCCTGGCGGTCGCGTCCAGCACCCTGGAGGCGTTCAGCGTGCACACCAGCGGGAGGAACGTGCCCTCCGCGTCGGCGAACCCGCTGACCAGGCCGGAGACGTCGGCCGACGGGTGCGGCGACCGCGCGAAGGCCGTGCCGGACGTGCCGATCGAGACGATGACGTCACCGGGGCCGACCTGCACGCCCAGCGCCGCACCGGCGTTGTCGCCCGCACCCGCTCCGAGCACCGCACCCGCGGCCGTCGTGCCCGCGTGGTCGGCCGGGCCGATCACGCGCGGCAGCACCGGGCGGTGTCCCAGCGCGAGGTCGAGCAGGTCGAGCCGGTACTCCTCGGTGGACGGCGACCAGTAGCCGGTGCCGCTGACGTCGCTGCGGTCGGTGACCAGCGAGTCCAGCCCCGGCGCACCCGCGAGCTTCCAGGTCAGCCAGTCGTGGGGCAGGCACACCGCCGCGACGCGGGCCGCGTTCTCCGGCTCGTGCTCGGCGAGCCACCGCAGCTTCGTCACGGTGAGCGCCGCGACCGGCACGCTGCCGACCGCCTGCGCCCACTTCTCCGGACCGCCGAGTTCCTCGGTCAGCGCCACCGCGGCTGCGGCCGACCTGGTGTCGTTCCAGAGCAGCGCGGGCCGGACCACCTCGCCATCGGCGTCCAGGCACACCATGCCGTGCTGCTGGGCAGCCACCGAGACACCCGCGACGTCGTCCAGACCGCCCGCGGCCTCGATGGCCTGACCCAGCGCGGCCCACCAGGCCGCCGGGTCGACCTCGGTACCCGAAGGGTGCGAGGCCCGGCCTTCCCGGACGAGCGCACCCGTCTCCGCATCGCGGACGACGACCTTGCAGGACTGGGTGGACGAGTCGATCCCGGCGACCAGCACCATCAGCGAGCTCCCAGGAGGTGTTCGAGGGCCAACTGCGACAAGTGCACGAAACCGTAGCCCTGGGCGCCGGCGGCGTCCACGTCGTAGTCCTCGAAGGCGGACTTGTCGGCGAGGAAGTCCTGGACCGACTCCCCGCTGCCGATGGTCGACTCGCCCAGCTCGGCGACCTTCGCGGCGGCCAGCGCCTCCTGCACCTCGGGGTCGGCGCGGAACGCCGCGGCCCGCTCCTTGAGCAGCAGGTAGGTGGTCATGTTCGCGGCGGCGCTGGACCACACGCCGTCGCTGTTCTCCGTGCGCAGCGGCTTGTAGTCGAAGTGCCGGGGGCCGTCGTAGCCGCCGTTCTCCAACAGGTCCACCAGGAAGAACGCGGACAGCACGTCGCCGTGACCGAAGATCAGGTCCTGGTCGAAGCGCGGGCCGTGCTGGCCGTTGAGGTCGATGTGGAAGAGCTTGCCCTGCCACAGCGCCTGCGCGATGCCGTGCACGAAGTTCAGACCAGCCATCTGCTCGTGGCCGACCTCGGGGTTCACGCCCACCAGCTCGTGGTGCTCCAGCGTGGAGATGAACGCCAGCGCGTGGCCGATCGTGGGCAGCAGGATGTCGCCGCGGGGCTCGTTGGGCTTGGGCTCCAGCGCGAACCGGATGTCGTAGCCCTGGTCGATGGAGTACTGCGCGAGCGTGTCGAGCGCCTCGCGGTAGCGGTCCAGCGCGGACCGGACGTCCTTCGCGGCGTCGGTCTCGGAGCCCTCGCGGCCGCCCCAGAGGACGAAGGTCTTCGCGCCCAGCTCGGCGGCCAGGTCGAGGTTGCGCAGCACCTTGCGCAGCGCGTACCGGCGCACGCCGCGGTCGTTGCTGGTGAAGCCGCCGTCCTTGAACACCGGGTGGGTGAACAGGTTGGTGGTGACCATCGGCACGGTCATGCCGGTCTCGTCCAGCGCTTCCTTGAACAGCGAGATCCGCTTGTCGCGCTCGCCGGCCTCGGTGCCGAACGGGATCAGGTCGTCGTCGTGGAACGTGACGCCCCACGCGCCCAACTCGGCCAGCTTGTGCACCGAGTGCACCGGGTCGAGCGCCGGACGGGTCGCCTCGCCGAACGGGTCCTGCGCGCGCCAGCCGACCGTCCACAGGCCGAAGCTGAACCGGTCCTCGCGAGTTGGCTTCGTCGCCACGATTCCTCCTCCAATAAGTTTGATGCCTAAACTTATAGCGCGATCGGCGGCCGGTCAACGCCTTCGCCAGGCCCGACAACCGCTACCATCCCACGGTGTCCTCACCGCAGCCGGCCGGACAGCACACCGTTCGCAGGCACAACAGC
>JBDSAJ010000509.1:0-9242 GCA_039922235.1 Umezawaea sp. | reverse complement strand
CGCCCAGCGGGTCTCGGTGGTCCTCGCGGCGGTGCTCCTGCTCGAACAGGCGCTGATCGTGATGCAGGTGGTGCGCGGGCGGGGCAGCCACTTCAACGTGCTGACGCCGTTCGACTCCACGGTGTTCGCGGTCATGGGGATGTCGATCGCGGTCCTGTGGACCGGGACCCTGATCCTCACGGTGCTGGTGCTGCGCACGCCGTTCGCGGACCGGGCGACGCGCTGGGCACTGCGGATCGGCTCGGTGATCTCGCTGGCGGGGGTGGGCATGGGGGCACTGATGACCTCGCCGACCTCCGCGCAGCTCGACTCGATGGGCACCGGGACGTTCAAGGGCGTCATCGGGGCGCACACGGTCGGCATCGAGGACGGTGGCCCGGTGATGCCGGTGACGGGATGGAGCACGACCGGCGGTGACCTGCGCATCCCGCACTTCGTCGGGATGCACGCCCTCCAAGTGCTGCCGCTGCTCGTACTGCTGCTCACGGTCCTTGCGGCCCGCGTGCCGGTGCTCAGGAGCGACGCCGTGCGGACCCGCCTGGTCGTCGTGGCGGGCGCGGGCTACGGGCTGCTGCTCGCGCTGGTCCTGTGGCAGGCCGAGCGGGGCCAGCCGCTGCTCCAGGCGGACGGCTTGACGCTCACGGCGTTGGCGGCCCTGGTGGTCGCCGTGGCCGTCGGTACGGTCGTGGCCGTCACCGCCAAGGCGACCAAGGCGACCAAGGAGACCGAGGCGGCCGAGGTCGAGGTCGCATGAGCACCGAGTTCCTGTTCGACGTCACGTTCTACCTCGCGGCGCCGTTCTGGCTGCTGATGATCCTCGCGCCGAAGTGGGGCGTGACGGCCGCGGTCGTGCGCACCCCGTGGGTCGCGACGATCCCACTGGTCGTGTACTTCATCCTCGCCCTGCCGCACCTCGGTCAGCTCTGGGAAGTGGTCAGCAGACCCGACCTCACGACGCTGCTCGACTTCGTCAGCACGCCGTACGGGGCGGCCGCGATCTGGGCGCAGATCATCTCGTTCGACCTCTTCATCGGCCGCTGGATCCACCTCGAAGCCCGCGAGCTCGACCTGCACCCGCTGGTCGCGGGCCCGATCTTGGTCCTGACGATCCTGCTGTCGCCGTTCGCGCTGGTCGGTTTCCTCGCGCTGCGGTCGGTGGCGTCGAGGCGGAAGCTGGAGGCTGTGAGCCCAGCACCAGGGACGGCGTAGAAACCTACACCGATCCGACACCCCATCTGCTCTCGTCTTCTGTCTGGGTTCACCCAGAGGGCTGATCGGTCTAGCGTCGAGCACCCCCTCGATGCTCCGATCGACGGCACCTGTTGTCGACCAGGTAGGGAGCGTGCCGTGAACGACCTCGACGCCCAAGGTCCGTCGCCAGTGCAGGAACCCGCCGAAGAGCAGGTGAAGCCCCAGTCGCCGCAAGCGCAGCGGCCGACGAACGGCCTGGAATGGCTGGTCAAGCAGGCGCAGCGCAACCCGCGCCCGAGCCAGGCGCAACCCGAGTAGTCACCACCGCGCAAGGGCCGCTCGCCACCCGGCGAGCGGCCCTTGCGGCGTTTCGCCTTATGGTGGGGGCGTGTCCCGAGTCGAATCGGACGCTCGGCCGGTGGAGCTGGGCATCGCGACCGCCGTGCTGATGGCCCTCGGCCTGGCTTCGGCGGTCGTCGGTCTGCTGATCCCGGACACCGGCCCACTGGCCGCCACGGCCGCCGTGGGCGGCCTGATGATCACGGTGCTCGCCGCCGTGGCTTGGTTCGGCAGCGTCTACGCGCACCGCACCCTCGTCGTCACGGTCGCGCTGGTCGCCGTCGCGCTGCTGGGCCAGCACGCGCCCTGGTCGGGGCTCACGCTGGCCGTCGCGGGCGTGCTGGCCGCCCTGCCGCCCCGCGTGCGCGCCTGGTACCGCCGGTCCGCCTAACCCGCTTCGGCCTGGAACGCGGCCCACAGCAGGTTCAGCGGGTGGTCGGCGGGGAACTTGGCTCGCTCCTCCTTGCGCGCGAACACGCCCACCAGCCGCTCCAGCACGGGCTCGCGGTCGTTCTTCAACTCGACCACCCGCAGCCCGGTGCCCTCGCGCAACTCCTGGTTCGCCGCCACGACGCCCAGCCCGGACGTGACGATCATGCAGCCCTGCACGAGCCCCGAGCGCAGCAACGACATGCCGTACTGGATCTCGTCGATCTCCGCCGCGATGTCCAGTTCGTTGCGGTAGTCCGGCCCGAACCAGCCGCGCAGGAATTCGGCGATCAGCCCGTCACCCGGCACCACGAGCGGCAGCCGCGGCAGCTCGCCGACACCCGCGCTCGCGCCGAGCTTCTTCTCCGGCAGGTTCGTCAGCAGCGCCAGGCCGCCGCGCCGCCACTCGATGACGTCGAACTCGTCGAGGTGACCGGTGTGGCCCGCGTGCGTCACGACGCTGCCGCACACCACGTCCACCTCCTTGCTCTCCAGCTTGGTCCAGATGTCCCGCGTGCGGATGTGCACGACCTTCAGCTCGACGTCGCGCTCCTTGAACTCGTCCGCCACGTGGTGCCACGCCTTGGCCAGCGAGTCGAGCATGAACCTCGTCGTTCCGACGGTGAGGGTGGTGCCGAGCTTTCGGCGGCACTCGTGAATAGAGTCCAGCCAATCGCCCAGCGTGGTGCGCGCCAATTCGACCAACGCCTCACCGGTTTGCGTGATCAGCACATCTTTTCCACGTCCCTGCTTGACGACCAGGGGTTCGCCGCACAGCGATCGGAAGTTCCGGTTCAGCGTGTCGATCTGCTTCTGCACGCTCGACTGCTCACGGCCGAGCACCCGCGCGGCCCGGAGCGCGGAGCGGGTCTCGTGAACGGCCAGCAACGTCCTGAGCTGGTCCATCGTCGTGTCCAACAGCGCGTTCGGGGAGTGCAGGAGCCTGCTGAGCTGGTTTCCCGCCGGGAGCAGCAACTGGGCCGAGCTGGACATGGAGGCCTCTCAGGTCGTCGCGTCGGGCCGCGAGATGTTCTACCGATCAGTTGTACTGAACCTGACCACAGTTCGGCTACAAATTATCCGTAGATTCTGTCCCATTTCTCTGGACACGTATAGGCGTCCCGTAAGAGACTTCTCATGCAACCGGCGCAAGTTCGCAGGATGCAATCCTATGGGGGGATTTGGGGGGTTGGGGGCTCGCCGGGCGCAAGCTTGGCGGGCCCCCACGTATTAGCCTTCCGGACTGTGACGGTTTCCATGTTCGCCGAACGCGGGTTGCGCCTCGACTGGGGTATCACCTTCCGGATCACGGTGCTGGACCTCGGGCTCGCGTGCTGCGGTGTCGAGGTGATGGCCGCTTTCGACGGTCGCGGCGTCGACGATCTCACGGCGCTGGGCGTCGACCCGGTGCGCGAGGGCGGCGAAGCGCACGTGCTGGTCGTCTCCGGCACGGTCACCGACGTGATGCTGCCCGCGGTGATCGCCACCTACGAGGAGATGCCGGAGCCGCGCTACGTGCTGTCCGTGGGGGCGTGCAGCAACACCGGCGGTCCGTACTGGGACTCCTACAGCGTCACCAAGGGCATCGACCAGGTGCTGCCCGTCCACGTCGCCGTGCCCGGCTGCCCGCCCCGCCCCGAAGCCCTGCTCGAAGGCCTCGTCGCGCTGCACAAGCTGGTCGTCTCGTGAGCGCCGCCTCCGCCGAGCTGGCCGCCCTGGTGCCCGGCGCCGTGGTGAAGGCGGCGTTCGGCCAGAGCACCGCGCACGTGGAGCTGGACCAGTGGTCCACGGCCGCGCGCTTCGCGCACGACGACCTCGGCTGCGTCGCGTTCGACTGGCTCGGCGTCGAGGACGCCGGGCGTCCGGGCGCCAGCGGGCAGCGCCACGCCGTGCTGCTGCACGTCCTGCACCCGGACACGAAGGCCGGGCTGCTGCTCCGTACCGAGCTGGGCGCGGGCGAGGTGCTGCCGAGCGTGGCGGAGTTGTGGGCGGGTGCCGCGTGGCACGAGCGCGAAGCCGCCGAGATGTTCGGCGTCGAACTGGCCGAGCCGACCCCGCACCTGCTGCTGCCCGAGACGTTCGCAGGCCACCCACTGCGCAAGGACTTCGTGCTGGCCGCCCGCGTCGTGCGGCCGTGGCCGGGCAGCCTGGAACCGGGGGAGGACTCCACGTCCTCGCCCAGCCGCCGCCGGACGTTGCCGCCCGGCGTGCCCGACCCGTTGACCTGGGGTCCACGAAGAGGTCCACGAAAAGAGGAGAAGTGACCGAGCTTCCGCCGCGGGCCCGAGGCGTGATCGCGCTGCTGGAGTCCAACTGCACCGTCTGCATGATCTGCGCCCGAGAGTGCCCCGACTGGTGCATCCACATCGAGTCGCACACGGAGACGGTCGAGACCACCGGTCATGCCCGTGCCCGTGCGCACAACGTCCTCGACCGCTTCGCGATCGACTACGGCCAGTGCCTCTACTGCGGCATCTGCGTCGAGGTGTGCCCGTTCGACGCCCTGCACTGGGCGCCGGAGTTCGGCTACCCCGGCACGGGGAGCGTCGACGGCGACGGCGCGGTCGCCGAACTCGTCCACGAACGCGACGTGCTGGCCACGTGGGCCGCCGAGGTCCCACCGCCCCCGCCGCTCGACGCGGCCGCCGAACCCGCCCCCGAGACGACCGCCACACGTCCGGTACGGGGCGGTTCAGGAACCCCGCGCAGGCCGGGAACGTTGAGGGAGAGGACGTGAACCCGGAGGCGAACGAGCGTGCACAAGCACTACAACGGGGTGAAGACCGCACTGCTGCTCGGCGCGATGAGCGGACTGATCCTGCTGATCAGCTCGTTCTTCGGGCGCACCGCGCTGTACTTCGGTCTGCTGCTGGCGCTGGCCGTCAACGCGTACGCGTACTTCAACTCGGACAAGCTGGCGCTGCGCGCGATGCGGGCCCGGCCGGTGTCGGAGGTCGAGCAGCCCGCGATGCACCGCATCGTGCGCGAGCTGTCGATGACCGCGCGGCAGCCCATGCCGCGGCTCTACATCAGCCCGACCCAGGCGCCGAACGCGTTCGCGACCGGCCGCAACCCGCGCACCGCGGCCGTCTGCTGCACCACCGGCATCCTGGAGCTGCTCGACGAGCGTGAGCTGCGCGCCGTGCTGGGCCACGAGCTGTCGCACGTCTACAACCGCGACATCCTCATCTCGTGCGTCGCGGGCGCGCTGGCGACGGTGGTCAGCATGATCGCCAACATCGCGCTGTTCGCGGGCATCTTCGGCGGTGGCGACGACGACCGCCCGAACCCGCTCGCGCTGCTGCTGATCGCGATCCTCGGCCCGGTCGCCGCGGGCATCGTGCAGATGGCCGTCAGCCGGTCCCGCGAGTTCCAGGCGGACGCCTCCGGCGCCGACCTGACCGGCGACCCCCTGGCGCTCGCGTCGGCGCTGCGGAAGCTGGACCACGGCACCAAGGCGGCACCCTTGGCGCCGGAGCCAGCCATCGTGGCGCAGTCGCACCTGATGATCGCCAGCCCGTTCCTGCCGGGCGAGTCGCTCAGCAGGCTGTTCTCCACGCACCCCCCGATGGCCGAGCGCATCCGCAGGCTGGAGGAGATGGCCAACCGCCGCTAGGCGGTCGCGCCCGCATCCAGAGCGACGTTCATCACGTACTGGCCGTACCCGGACTTCGCCAGCGCCGAGCCGAGCCGGTAGCAGGCGTCCGGCGTGATGAACCCCATCCGCAGCGCGATCTCCTCGAGGCACGCGATCCGCACGCCCTGCCGGTGCTCCAGCACCTGCACGAACTGGCCCGCCTCCAGCAGCGAGTCGTGCGTCCCGGTGTCCAGCCACGCGAAGCCGCGGCCGAGGTCGACCAGGTTCGCCCGGCCCTCCGCCAGGTACGCGAGGTTCACGTCGGTGATCTCCAGCTCGCCGCGCGGCGACGGCTCCAGCTCGCTCGCGATCGACACGACCCGGTTGTCGTAGAAGTACAGGCCGGTGATCGCCTTGTTCGACTTGGGCTTCGCGGGCTTCTCCTCGATGGAGACCAGCGTCCCGCTCGCGTCGACCTCGCCGACGCCGTAGCGCTCCGCGTCCTTCACCGGGTAGCCGAACAGCACGCAGCCGTCGAGCTTCGCGACCTGCTCCTGCAGCATCCGCGAGAAGCCCTGGCCGTAGAAGATGTTGTCGCCCAGCACCAGCGCGACCGTGTCGTCGCCGATGAAGTCCGCGCCGATCACGAACGCCTCGGCCAGCCCGTTCGGCTGGGCCTGCTCGGCGTACTCGATGCGCAGCCCGAACTGCGACCCGTCACCCAGCAGCCTGCGGAACTGCGGCAGGTCGTTCGGCGTGGAGATCAGCAGGATCTCCCGGATCCCGGCGAGCATCAGCACCGAGATCGGGTAGTACACCATCGGCTTGTCGTACACGGGCAGCAACTGCTTCGAGACCGCCTGTGTGATCGGGTGCAGCCGCGAGCCGCTGCCGCCCGCCAGGACGATGCCCTTCACGCCGCTACCGGTAGTTCGTGAACTGGAGGGCGATCCCGAAGTCCGAGCCCTTGATCAGCGCGATGATCTCCTGCAGGTGGTCCTTCTTCTTGCCGGAGATCCGCAGCTGATCCCCCTGGATCTGCGCCTGGACCCCCTTCGGCCCCTCGTCGCGGACCTTCTTCGCGATCTCCTTGGCCTTCTCCGACGTGATGCCCTGCACCAGCGTCCCGGTGACCTTGTAGACCTTGCCCGAGATCGACGGGTCCCCGATCTCGAACGCCTTCATCGAGATGCCCCGCTTGACGAGCTTCTCCTGGAAGACGTCGATCGCCGCCCGGCACCGCTCCTCGGTCTCCGACTGGAACGCGATCGCCTCCTCCCCGGACCACGACACCTCGGTGCCGGTACCGCGGAAGTCGAACCGCGTCCCCAACTCCTTGGCCGCCTGGTTGAGCGCGTTGTCGACCTCCTGCCGATCGACCTTGCTCACCACGTCGAATGACGGATCTGCCACGTGCTCGGTACCTCCGCGTAGATGGGCCTTTGACGAGCCACGATGTTACCGGGGTATCCCGGTTGCGAACCCCTCCACGGGGTTATGTAGTCTCTTGTTCGCACCCGGCACCACCGGGCGCAAGGCGGGTTGCCCGAGCGGCCAATGGGAGCGGACTGTAAATCCGTCGGCTTACGCCTACGTAGGTTCGAATCCTACACCCGCCACACCTGGGAAAACGCCCCCGTGACCTGCGCAAACAGGTCGCGGGGGCGTTGTTGTTTCTGTCCGGCTATGTCCGGCTGAAACCGGCGTTATCCGAGTGCCTGTACCGAGGACGTACCGAAGTTTTCGGCGGCGTGTTGCTGGCCCCTAGCTGCCTCCTAGAGCCTCTTGGACGCGTTGCATGGCGGTCTGCTCCCCACCGTCAATGCACTTCGCGTAGACCCGCATGAGGACCGTCAGGCTGTTCCCTGCCCACTCCGCTACCCGCGTCGCTTCCACGCCTGCGTTGAGCCATGTCGACAGGCAGGCATGGCGCAGGTCATAGGGACGTCGAGCGAGCGGTGAGGCGACCACTTCGGGCGTGAACACGGCTTCTCGTGCCTGCGCCCACACGCGGCCGTAGGTGGAGCTGCCGATCCGGCCGCCGCGCTCAGCCACGAACAGCCGTCCATCCGATCCGGTGCCGAACGCGTCCAGGTGCTCGTACAGGATCACGGCCAGTTCGGGGCAGCACGGGACAGGACGATCCACCGAGTCGTCCCGATGCTTCAAGCCGCGTTCCTCGTTGCGCTCTCCGCTATCAGTCCATTCACCGCTGACCTCTGGTGTGGCCTTGCCAAGGTTGATCACGCCCCACTCGCGCACTTCCCAGCGCTCGTTCGCCTTGTTCCACTCGCGCGGTGGAAGATCCAAGTTCTTCCGCCGGACGTTTGTCGTCTCCTCCGGCCGAAGACCGGCGAAGTACATCAGCGCGAAGAACGCCCGGAGCCTCTTACCGGTGCGTCCGATATCGCTCACCGCACTCAGCACCGTGCGTGCCTGTACGGGGTTGGCCACCGACCGGCGGTCAACCTGGTGGATGACCGTCTTGCGCTTCGTGGTCTTCACCTTCCGCATCGGATTCTCCGTCAGTAGCTTCTTTTCGGTCGCGTAGTCGAGTGCGTTGCTGAACGTCGTGCGGCGCAGGCGAATCGTGTCCGAAGCGCCACGCTTGCCGTCCAGCTTCTTTTCAAAATCGGCGATCACCTTGCGCAGCACGTCCGGCTTGCCGAGATCGGAAATCGGACGCGTGCTCCGGGACAGCCATTCGAGCGCGGCCGACACGTCTGCGGCCTGCTCGGCAGCGCGGTGACTGGTGTTGAACAGCACGCGAAACGCGCGCCTCAGCACCTTGTGATCAGGCCTGCCGCGATCCGTGGCAAGCATGGCTTGCGTGATCGGAGCCAACGCGTCAGCGATGGACTTCCGGTGCGTTGGCGCGGCATCCGGCCACTTCATGTCGACGAACAGGCAGACGAACTCAAACCATGACATCGACTCGGTTTCCTTGCGCACCAAGGAAACCGGGAGACCTTCCACAGTGCTGAACGCCTCGCCTCGCTTCGCCGCGCTCAGCAGCCCAGCACGAAAACTGCTGGCCAGCGCATCCGTCTTATACGGCTGCTTGAACCTCTTGCCATCCACGGACCACTGAACCCAATGCGTGGTCGTGCGCTTGCCCTTGTAGACGTCGATCACGTAGATACGCACGTCATAGCTGGTCTCGCTCACGCTGCCACCTCACACGATCCGTACCATTTTTCGATGTCAGAGCGGTTGAAACGCAACTGCCCGTTGGGCAACTTGGCGTGACGGGGCGCGAGACCCTTTGCCAACCACTCATAGAGCGTCGACCGCGACACCTTGAACTCCTTACAGAACTCGGCCACCGTCAGCAGCTCGCGTCGACTAGCCACGGGAGTCCCCCTCTGGAGCGGAGTGCACTTCTGCGGGCAGATAGCGGGACCACGCGTCAGCAAGCCCGTTTTCTCCGTCGATGACGTAGCCCTTGAACGTCTTGCCGCCGCTGCTGTAGGCAGTGACCTTGACGCCGTAGGCGCGGAGTTCCGTAGCGAGTTGACGCGCGTTGAGTGGCTTGCCGTAGAAGTCACCCCACGGTGCTTCGTCCATGCTGTGCAGGACTGCGAGGATTTCCACGGTGCTCATCCGTGTCACGCCACGGTCGTTGAACACGGCGCGGAGGTCCGATAGGAGACGAATTCGATCGGTGCCGGGATCGGCCTGCGCGTTGGTTACGAAGTGGAGGCAC
>JBDSAJ010000508.1:0-5355 GCA_039922235.1 Umezawaea sp. | reverse complement strand
GCGAGCACGCGGACGGGCTGGATCTTCGCGCCGTACGCGATGCCCGCGACACCCTGGCCGTTGTCGGTGGCCGCCGCGATGGTGCCCGCCACGTGCGTGCCGTGCCAGCTCGAACCCTGGTCGGTGGGCGGGTAGCCGCCCCCGCAGTCGCCTGCCCACATCCAGTCGCCGTTGTCGGACGGGTCGCTGTCGCGGCCGCCGCCGTCACGGGCGCGCGCGGCGTCGGACACGAAGTCGTAGCCGGGCACGGTCTTGCCCGCGAGGTCGGAGTGCGCGACGTAGCCGGTGTCGATCACCGCGACGGTCACGCCGCTGCCGGTGGACGTGCCCCACGCGTTGGCCACGTTCATGCCCGCGGTGGCCTCGAAGAGGTCCCACTGCTTGGCGTACTCGGTGTCGTTGGGGTCGGCCAGCGGCTGCATCATCAGGTCCGGCTCGACGTAGGCGACGTCGGGGTCGGCCTTGAACTCGTCGATCGTCTTCGCCGCGTCGGCGGGCGTCTGGCGGCTGCCCAGGTCGACGACCACGGCGCCGGTCGACAGGCGGCGCGTCAGGTTGAGCTCGTCGCCCTTGGTCTTGGCGTCCTGCGCGGCGGCGTTGTCCGACTGCGCTTCGGCGGTCGCCGACTTGTAGCCGACGATCAGGCGCTGCACGTCCTTGGTGACCGGGGCGGGCTGGGCCAAGGGGTCTGCGGCGGGCGGAGCCGCGGGTGCCGCGAACGCCGTCGTGGTGATGCCGCCGAGCAGCGTCACCGTGACAACGGCAGCGCACGTGGCAGTGCGTCGCAATCCATTCACAGCGGTTGTTCCTTCCAACTACAGGGACCCCGCTTGCCGCCGAGGGATCAGGGTTTCTGAAGCGGCTGCGGAGTTGAGCTGGAAGGTAGGCAGCGGTGTGCCACCTGGCACAGGGCCTGAGCAGGCAGGTTCCCGTCAATTGCGTAATCCCGCCACGCTGACTGGGCTGAATGGCCGTACTTCTGCGACCGTGCGGCCCAATGGGGAAGAATGTGGAGGTGTTCGAACACCTGGGCGTCACGCCGGAGCAGTCGCGCGTCTACGAGTTGTTGGTCCGAGTGGGCACGTGCACCGCCGCCGAGATCGCCGCCGAACTGCCGGAGGTGGCCGCCGGGCCGGTGGTGGAGTCGCTCGACGCGCTCGGCCTGGTGCAGCGCCGGTCCGGTGATCCGGCCGTCTGGCAGGCCGTCGCGCCGGACCTGGCGGTGGAGATGCTGATCGCCGCGCGCGAGGACGGCCACCGGAAGGCGCGGGCGCAGGCGCTGCCGCTGATGGAGCTGTACCTGCGCGGCCGCGACGAGCAGCACCAGGACGACAGCGGGATGGTCGAGGTCGTGACCGGGGTGAACGCCGTGCGCGACCTGTGGGAGACGCTGCTCGCCGGTGCGCGGTCCGAGGTGTGCGTGCTCGACCAGCCGCCGTACGTGTCACCTCCGGAGGACCACGTGGCGCTCGAAGTCGACACCCGCGCCCGGCAGGTGCAGTGGCGGGTGATCTACGACCGGTCCAGCATCGAACTGCCCGGCAGGCTGGCGGAGATCGTGCACCTGATCGCGGCGGGGGAGCGGGCTCGGGTCACGCCGACGCTGCCGTTCAAGCTGGGGCTGGTGGACGCCCGCGTCGCCGTGCTGCCGGTGGGGTCGAACGGGGTCGTGGACAAGGTGCTGCTGATCCGGCCGTCCGCGCTGCTGGACGTGCTGATCTCGACGTTCGAGCTGTACTGGGACCAGGGGATCCCGTTCACGCCCAAGTCGGCGGCCGGCGGGTCGACCGAGGAGGTCGCCGATCCCCAGCTGCTGGCGCTGCTCGCGGCGGGGCTGACCGACGACAGCATCGCGCGGCAGCTCGGCCTGGCGCCGCGGACCGTACAGCGGCGGGTTCGGCAGCTGATGGACCGCTCGGGGGCGCAGACCCGGTTCCAGGCCGGTGTGCAGGCGATGCGGCGAGGATGGCTCTAGTTTTGTGAGTCACCCTCTGGAACTCACCTACCCGGTCACGTCGTCGCACTCCGACCCAGCACCCTGCCTGACCAGCTGACATGACACGCCGCATGTCACTCGATGGTGGTCGCCCGCATGACACACGGGGCTGGATTCAGTCACGATGACGATCTCATGTCCGTCACCCTGGAGTTCACCGACGGGGTCGCGCTGATCCTCGTCGAGCACTCCTCGGCGGGACCGGCCGACACCGACCTGGCCGCCGTGCGGTCCGCGCTCGACGCCGCTGTGCCGGACGCCGTCGCGGTCGTGCTGCACAGCGGCGACCGCTCCTTCTTCTCCGGCGTCGACCTCCAGCGGATCGCCCGCACCACTCCCAGCGTCGTCCGGGCCCGCGCCGAGGACCTGCGGCTGCTGTGCGAGCAGATCGCGCGGATGGCCGTCCCGGTGGTCGCCGCCATCGGCGGGGACGCGGTCGGCTCCGGGTGCGCGGTGGCGATGGCGTGCGACGCGCGGGTGCTCACGGTCGGCGGCGCGCTCGGGTGCGTGACGTCGGCGCAGGTGGACCGGGCCGTGCTGACCGGCCGCCGGGTGCTCGCGGACGAGGCGCTGCGCAGCGGGCTGGTCGACCTGGTCGTGCCGCCTTGCGCGCTGCTTGCGTCAGCGCGGGAACTCGCCGTCGGCCACGCAGCACGCAAACCGCGCAAACGAGCGCAAGAGTACGCAAAACTCCGGTAATCGCTGTCGTATACTTGCTCTATGACGCAGCGACGGTTGGCGGAAGTGGCCGCGAAGGTCGGCGTGAGCGAGGCGACGGTGAGCCGGGTGCTCAACGGCAAGCCCGGTGTCTCCGACGCCACCCGCTCCGCCGTGCTCACGGCGCTCGACGTGCTCGGCTACGAGCGGCCGACCCAGTTGCGCGGCGAGCGCGCCCGGCTGGTCGGCCTGGTGCTGCCGGAGCTGCAGAACCCGATCTTCCCGGCGTTCGCGGACGTGGTCGGCAACGCGCTCGCGCAGCGCGGCTTCACCCCCGTGCTGTGCACCCGCACGGCGGGGGGCGTGTCCGAGGCGGACTACCTGGAACTGTTGCTGGAGCAGCACGTCTCCGGCGTGGTGTTCGCGGGCGGGCAGTACGCCCAGGCCGACGCGCCGCACGAGCACTACCGCCAGATGACCCGCCGCAAGCTGCCCGCCGTGCTGGTCAACGCCGCCGTCGAGGACCTCGGCTTCCCGCGGGTGTCGTGCGACGACGCGGTGGCCGTCGAGCAGGCGTTCGGGCACCTGGTGTCGTTGGGCCACCAGCGCATCGGCGCGGTGCTCGGACCGCCCGACCACGTGCCGTCGCAGCGCAAGCTGGCCGCGCTGCGGGTGTGCGCCGAGAAGGCGGGCCTTGAGCTCTTGCACGACTACGTCGAGCACACCATGTTCTCCCTCGAAGGTGGGCAGGCCGCGGCGACCCGGCTGCTGAACCGCGGCATCACCGGCATCGTCTGCGCCAGTGACCCGCTTGCGCTCGGCGCCGTGCGCGCGGTGCGCAGGCAGGGCAAGCGGATCCCGCAGGACGTGTCGGTCGTCGGCTACGACGACTCGGCGTTCATGAACTGCACCGAGCCCCCGCTGACCACGGTCCGCCAGCCGATCGAGGCGATGGGCCGGGCGGCGGTCGAGTTGCTGGCGAACCAGATCTCCGGCGCGCAGGTGCCCGACGAGGAGTTGCTCTTCGAGCCGGAACTGGTCGTGCGCGCGTCGACCGGGCCCGCGCCCCGCTGACGCGGCGACCAGTCCTCTCAGCCCTGCCGACCACCCGGACGACGGAGCTTCCCGACAAGGGTTGGCCGGTCGCCGCGCTACCCGCCTCCGCCAGACCCCGAAGGGGCGAGCCATCACGGCTCGCCCCTTCTTCGCGTCACCAGTTCGTGATAATTGTCAGCATCTTGCGAAAACTCGTAGACATATTGCGGACTCCTGCTCGTGACGCTTATGGTGTGCGCCACACAAGCCGTCGCTGATCCACCGCCGAGAGTCACCAGCGGCTCCCGGACAGATCCCGTGCACCCTCGTCGAGAAGGGTCCCCAGCCGATGAACACATCAACGGTCCGCAGAGCCGCAGGCCTGTTGCTGGTCAGCACTCTCAGCCTGGCCACGGTCGCGTGCTCCTCCGGCGCGCCCGACACGTCGACCGGCGGGAAGGTCGCCCTGACGATCAACGGGCAGCCGCCGCAGACGCAGGCGTTCGACCGGAAGGTCTTCGACGACGACGTCGCGGAGTTCGAGGCGGCCAACCCCGACATCGACCTCCAGCCGAAGGAGGGGTTCATGGACCCCAAGACCTTCTCGGCGAAGCTCGCGGGCGGCCAGCTCGAAGATGTGTTCTACGCCTACTTCACGGACCCGGCGAACCTGATCGCCCGCAAGCAGGCCGCGGACATCACCGAGTACGTCAAGGACGTGCCGCACTACGCGGACATCCAGCAGAACCTCAAGGACGTGTTCTCCGCGGGCGGCAAGGTCTACGGCGTGCCGACGGCGAACTACTCCATGGGCCTGCTCTACAGCCGCAAGCTGTTCACCCAGGCCGGTCTGAACCCCGACTCGCCGCCGAAGACGTGGGCCGAGGTCCGCACGGCGGCCAAGAAGATCGCCGGGCTCGGCGGCGGCACGGTCGGCTTCGCCGAGTACAGCAAGAGCAACCAGGGCGGCTGGCACTTCACCACCTGGATGTACTCGCAGGGCGGCCAGATCGCGAAGAAGGACGGCGACAAGTGGGTCGCGGACTTCAACAACGACAAGGGCAAGGCCGTTCTCCAGCACCTGCACGACATGCGCTGGGAGGACAACAGCATGGGCGAGAAGCAGCTGCTGGAACTGGCCGACGTGCAGCAGATGATGGGCGCGGGCCAGCTCGGCATGTACCTGTCGGCGCCGGACAACGTGCCGACGCTGGTCAACCAGTTCAAGGGGAACTACGCCGACTACGGCCTCGCGGGCATCCCGGACGGCAAGGGCACGCTGATCGGCGGCGAGGGCTACATGCTCAACCCGAAGGCCACGCCCGAGAAGATCAAGGCCGGGCTGAAGTGGGTGCAGTGGAAGTACCTGAACCCGGACCGCGTCGAGAAGAACCTCCAGCGGTACAAGGCGGAGGGCCAGCCGATCGGTCTGCCGGTCCCGCCGGTCGCCGACATCTGGACCGGTGCGACGCGGGACAAGCAGAACCAGCTGAAGGACGCGAACGCGACCGTGCCGGTGGCGAACTTCAAGGCCTACGTCGACTCGTTCGAGAGCATCAAGGGCAGCATCGAGCCGCCGAGCGCCCAGCAGGTCTACGCGATCCTGGACAACGTCATGCAGGCGGTGCTCACCACCAAGGACGCGAACGCGGGTGACCTGCTCGCCG
>JBDSAJ010000507.1:0-5458 GCA_039922235.1 Umezawaea sp. | reverse complement strand
GCCCTTCCGGGCGTTGACCGAGTTGGTGTGGCGCAGGTTCCCCGAGTGCCCGCCGTACGGCGGCGCCTATCCCGATGTGGTCCCGCACCTGACGGTCGGGAGCACGCGTCTGGGCGATCTCTCCGCGCTGAGGCGGGCAGCCCTCGACGTGAAGGCGAAGCTGCCGGTCCGAGGCGAGATCGACCGGGTGCACCTGATTGCCGGCAACGCGGGCGCCGGGTCGTGGCGCACGGTGATCGAGTTCCCGTTGGCGAGCACGTAGCGACCCGCTGATTCGAAGTCCCAGTGACCGCTCGCTGCCAGGGCAGTGAGCGGTCAGAGTTGGTCCTCGATACGGGGGTGTCGAAGTGAGTAGAGGGCGAAGGGCTCGCCGTGGTGGCGGATCTCGTGCTCGTAGCGGAAGCCCAGTCGCTCCATCACCGCGCGGGAACGCGTGTTGTAGGTCTCGGTGAACGCGACCACTTCGGTCGCATCCAATTCACCGAAGGCGAGAGCCAGTCCGGCGCGTCCGATTTCGCTCGCGTAGCCCTGCCCCCAGAATCGCTCGCGAGTGGCCCAGCCGATCTCCAGTTGACGTGCGCCGTCCACTTCGGCGTAGGAGAGACCACCGCGCCCGATCAGCTCACCGTCGACCTGGTCGTACGCGATCCACTTGTGAACGCCGTCGGTCTGCCAGGCGCGGCCCATCGACGCGGCACTCTGCCGGGCCTGGTCCGGCGTCCAAACACCCCCGTACCAGCGGGCGATGCCGGGGTCCTGGTGCAGTTGAAGGAGATCGTTGGCGTGCTCGGGGCCGATCGGAACGAGGCGGAGACGCGCCGTCGTGAGTATGCCGGATGACTTGACCACACCATCTCCTCGTCGAGTTCCGGTGAACTGGTGTTCGATCAGGAGCCCTTGCTGAGGACTTCGATCAGGGAAGCTGCCTGATCAAGCCGACTGATCTCGGTCTCGCTGAGGTTGAGGTCGCCGCGCCGCATCGACACGGCCTCGGCCAACATAGCCATGGGATTGTGGCCGGAGTGGGCGAGGAAGGCCGTGAGGAACACGCGGGCTGACTCGGCCATGCCGTCGGCGTTGTCGACTGCCGTCTGCGCCAGGATTACCGCCGAGAGCGCGACATCCAGTTTCGGTGGACCCTCGGTGGTGTTGCGCCAGTCGATGACGACTGGGCCGCGTGATGTGAGCACGACGTTGTCCGGATGAAGATCGCCGTGCAGTATGCGGGAGCGGGGGTCCGTCGATGTCCGCGGCGGCAGCGTGTGCAGGCGCGTCTGCAGGCCGGCTAGTTGGTGGGCACCAGCGTGCGGACTGGGTTGCCCGGTGGTCAGGGCCTGAAGCATGGTCGATCCGTAGAGCCGTTCCAGCACCATCTCGGCGACGTCAACGACTCCGCGAACCAGCCCAGACAGGTCCGGCTGCGCCCGGCGGGAATAGGCCGAACGGGTTACGGTCGGTTCGGTCTGGTCGGTGGGTGGGACGGAGGGCGGGTATGGCGCCAGCGTCCGGCATCGTCCCCGAGTGGGTTCCGCCGATGCTGGCCAAACCCGACGGCGGCACGCTGCCGAGTGGCTCCGGCTGGGCCTACGAGTACAAGTTGGACGGTTATCGGGCGGCGATGCGCATCGCCGTGGACGGCACGACGGTGCTCACGAGTCGCAACGGCATCGACTTCACCGCCGAGTTTCCCACCCTGGCCGTCGGGCTCGGTGGTGTCGACGCGGTCCTCGACGGCGAGATCGTCGTCTACAACCAGGCCGGGCAGGTCGATTTCGGTCTGATGCAGGAGCGTCGTGGCCGCTACCGCAAGCACAGTTCGTCGGCGCTGCGCGACCAGGTGTTCGACGACGTGCCGGTGCGGTTCCTCGCGTTCGACCTGCTGCACCTCGACGGCGTGCCGCTGCTCCGCGAGTCCTACGACCACCGCCGGGACCTGCTCACCCGTGTCCCGATGCCCGACCCGCACCTGATCTCGGTCGTCCCGGCCGTCACCTTCGACGAGCTCGCGGCGGACCGACTCACCCCGCACTCGCTGCTGGATCGGATCACCGCCGAGGGCCACGAGGGTCTCATCGCGAAGTTGCGGTCCTCGCCGTACGTGCCCGGCGCACGGCCGGACTCGTGGCTGAAGCACCCGTTGATCCAGACGCGGGAGGTGGTCGTCTGCGGTTGGCGGCCTGGTCAGCGCAGCTTTGCGGGCACGCTGGGTGGGCTCCTGCTCGGCGCGCACGACCCGGACACCGGCGACCTGGTCTACCTCGGTGACGTGGGCACGGGGTTCTCGCAGCAGGAGCGGGACCGGTTGCGGGATCGCCTGTCCCCGTTGGAGCGCAAGGGTCATCCGTTCGCGAGTGCTCCGCCGCGGGAGGACGTCGGCCGGGCGCAGTGGGTCGAACCGGTGCTCGTCGGGGAGGTCCGGTTCCGCCAGTTCACCAAGGGTGCCGGACGCCTGCGGCACACGAGTTGGCGCGGACTGCGCGAGGACCGGCACGTGTCGGAGGTGCTCGCCCCGACCGCTGAACCGCGGGTGCTCCCGGAAGCGCGGGCCGTCCCGTTGGCCAAGCGGGTCGCCGTCCGGGTCGGCGACCGCAGGCTCGAACTGTCCAACCTGGACAAGGTGCTGTACCCGGAGGTCGGGTTCACCAAGGCGGAGGTCATCGACTACTACAGCCGGATCGCGCCGTTCCTGCTCCCCCATCTCGCGGATCGGCCGGTCACGTTCATCCGGTTCCCGAACGGCGTCGGCGGGCAGCAGTTCTTCCAGAAGAACGTCCCGCAGGGTGCTCCTGGCTGGGTCCGCACGGCGCGGCTGGCGGGCACCGGTTCGCGCGGCGGCGGTGAGACCGTCGAGTACGCGCTGATCGACGACCTGGCGGCACTGGTGTGGGCGGCCAACCTGGCGGCGCTGGAACTGCACGTTCCACAGTGGACTGTTGACGCCCAGGCAAAACGCCTGCCACCCGACCGGCTGGTGTTCGACCTCGATCCGGGTCCGGGTACCACGGTGGTCGACTGCGCCAGGATCGCCGAACGCCTGCACGTCCTGCTGGTCGCCGACGGCCTCATCCCGTTCGCGAAGACCAGCGGTGCCAAGGGGATGCAGCTGTACGCCGCCGTGCGGGTGCGGGAGGCGGACCACACCTCCGCCTACGCCAAGTCGCTCGCCGAGCACCTGGCGCGCGAGACGCCGGACCTCGTGACGGCGAAGATGGCCAAGGTGCTGCGGCCGGGCCGGATCCTCGTCGACTGGAGCCAGAACAACCCGGCCAAGACCACGATCGCGCCGTACTCGCTGCGCGGGCGGGACGCGCCGACCGCGTCGACGCCGGTCACGTGGGACGAGGTGCGGGCCTGCCGCCTGCCCGCCGACCTCCGCTTCACCGCCGACCAGGTGCTCGACCGCGTGGCCCGGCTGGGCGATCTCTTCGCGGGCCTGGCGCACACCCAAGCGGCGCTGCCCGCGCGCTGACGCCGGTCAGCGGGCCAGGAAGTGCCCCGCGAGCAGGGCGATGTCGTCGGCGGTGTCCTCCGGCGTCCCGGAAGGGTGCACGACGTGGCTCAGCACGGCGCGGATGAGCACGTCGGTCACCGCGGCCGCGGTGCGTTCGGGCAGGTGCCGCAAGTGCTCGACGAGGTGCCCGCGCACCAGGTCCTTCACCGTGTCCAGCAACAGGTCCGACCGCGTGGTCAGCAGCGGCAGCAGGTCGTTGTCCGTGCCGTGCGAGGCGGACACGACCGCGTGCAGCACCGCGTTGTCGGCGGCGAACCGGAGCACGCCGCGGCAGGCTTCGCGGATCGCGGCCACGGGGTCGGGCGGGTTGGCGGTGAAGGCGTCGTCCACCAGGCGGAGGAACTTCGCCGACTCGGTCAGCACCATCTGCTCGGTCAGCACCCGCTTGCTGTACACCTCGTTGTAGACGGTCTGGCGGCTGACGCCGATCAGCTCGGCGATCCGCCCCATCCGCACCGACGACCACCCCGACTCGGCGGTCAACTGGGCCGCCGCCGCCAGGATCCGGGCCCGCAACGCGGGCGCCGTCACGTCATCTCCTCGAAGTCGACCTTGTCACGGACCCCGCAGTCCGGGCAGCACCAGTCGTCGGGCACGTCGGCCCAGGCGGTACCCGCCGGGAAGCCCTCCCGCGGCTCACCGGCGGCCTCGTCGTAGGCGTAGCCGCAGCCGGGGCAGGCGAAGTGGCTCACGACCGGTGCTCCACCGGGTAGCGGACGAGCACCTCGTCCCGGTGGGGCGGGCAGACGTTGGCGCGGGTGATGTCGCCGTCGAAGTGCGCCAGCACGCGCGGGTCCATCACCTTGCGCCACAACGGCGGCACGAGCGCGAGCAGGATCATGCCCGCGTAGCCGGTCGGCAGCACCGGCGACTCCTCGAAGTCGCGCAGGGTCTGGTAGCGGCGGGTCGGGTTGGCGTGGTGGTCGCTGTGCCGCTGCAGGTGGTACAGCAGCACGTTGGTGGCGATGTTGTTGGAGTTCCAGCTGTGCGTGGGGTCGACCCGCTCGTACCGGCCGGTGCCGTCCGGCCCGGTCCGCCACCGGCGCATCCCGTAGTGCTCCAGGTAGTTCACGACTTCCAGCAGCGAGAAGCCGACCACGGCCTGCAGCACCAGGTATGGCAGGATGCGCGGCCCGAGCACCGCGACCATCGCACCCCACAGCACCAACGACATCACCCACGCGTTGAGCACGTCGTTGCCCGGCCGGAACGGGTGCTGCCCGCGCCGCCCGATGCGCTTGCGCTCCAGGTTCCACGCGCTCCGCAGCGAGCCGAGGACCGTGCGCGGCCAGAACCGGTAGAAGCTCTCCCCCACCCGGCTGCTGGCCGGATCCTCCGGCGTGGCCACGCGCACGTGGTGGCCGCGGTTGTGCTCGATGTAGAAGTGGCCGTAGAAGCTCTGCGCCAGCGCGATCTTCGACAGCCACCGCTCGTGGCTCTCCTTCTTGTGCCCGAGTTCGTGTGCGGTGTTGATGCCGATGCCACCGACGCAGCCGATCGTCACCGCCAGCCCAATGTAGTCCACTGTGGATAGAGCACCGCCGGCGATGACCCAGAACGCGATCAGGAACCCGGCGTACTGGATGGGCAGGAACAGGTACGTCACCCACCGGTAGTACCGGTCCTGCTCCAGTGCCTCGATCACGTCGTCCGGCGGGTTCGACCGGTCGAGCCCGGCGAGCAGGTCGATCGCGGGCACGATCACCAGCACCACGACGGGACGATCCACAGCCAGCCGCCCCAGCCGGTCGCCGAGTGCAGGCCCAGCGCCACGAAGGCCAGCGACGGCACCACCAGCCCGATCAGCCAGAGGTAGCGCTTGCCGTCCTTCCACTGCTCGGTCGAGCCATCGTGAAGGGTGCTGTGCGCAACGGTATCCATCAGGCGACCTCCTAGCCGGTTGACAGAACCGTAGCGTCTGTAAACTACCTTGACAAGAGGTTGATG
>JBDSAJ010000506.1:0-10374 GCA_039922235.1 Umezawaea sp. | reverse complement strand
CTCGAGATCACTCGCCGGGTAGAACTTCCTCAGCGCTTCGGTCTGGTTCGGCCAGCCGAGCGTGGAGAACGGCCAGAGCGCGCTCGAGAACCAAGTGTCGAGGACGTCGGGATCTTGCTCCCAGCCTTCGCCGCACTCCGGCGGACGCGTGCGCCCCACCTTGATCTCGCCGTTCGGCCCGTGCCACGCCGGGATCTGATGACCCCACCAGAGCTGGCGCGAGATGCACCAGTCCTGGATGTTCTCGAGGAAGTGGTCGTACGTCTTCTGCCACTCCTCCGGGATGATCTTCGTGCGCCCGTCGCGCACGGCCTTCACGGCCTCGTCGGCCATGTCCTTCATCTTCGTGAACCACTGCGTCGAGATCATCGGCTCGACGACGCCGCCGGAGCGCTGGCACTTCGGGAGCGTCAGGACGTGGGGCTTGCTACCTCGCGCGAGTCCCTTCTCGTCGAGCGCCTTCTTCACCGCGGTGCGCGCGCGCTTGCGGTCGAGGCCGGCGAACGGACCGCCGTGGTCGTTCATGGTGCCGTCGAGGTTGAAGATGTTGATCTCTTCGAGCTTGTGACGCTTGCCCGTCGCGAAATCGTTGAAGTCGTGTGCCGGCGTCACCTTGACGGCGCCGGTGCCGAACTTCGGGTCGACGTGCTCGTCCGCCACGATCGGCACGCGGCGGCCGGTCAGCGGCACCTCGACCTCGGTGCCGACCAGGTGCGCGTACCGCTCGTCCTCCGGGTGCACCGCGACGGCGGTGTCGCCCAGCATCGTCTCGGCGCGCGTGGTCGCCACGACGATCGAGTTCGCGCCCTCGCCGTAGCGGATCGACACGAGTTCGCCGTCGTCGTCGGAGTGCTCGACCTCGATGTCCGACAACGCGGTCTGGCAGCGCGGGCACCAGTTGATGATGCGCTCGGCGCGGTAGATCAGACCGTCGTCGAACATCTTCTTGAAGATCGTCTGGACGGCCTTGGACAGGCCCTCGTCCATGGTGAACCGCTCGCGGGTCCAGTCGACGCCGTCGCCGAGGCGGCGCATCTGGTCGAGGATCTTGCCGCCGTACTCCTCCTTCCACTCCCACACGCGCTCGACGAACTTCTCGCGGCCGAGGTCGTGGCGGGAGAGCCCGCTGTTCGCCAGGTCGCGTTCCACGGCGTTCTGCGTCGAGATGCCCGCGTGGTCCATGCCGGGCAGCCACAGGACCTCGTAGCCCTGCATCCGGCGCCTGCGCGTGAGGGCGTCCATGATGCTGTGGTTGAGCGCGTGGCCCACGTGGAGGTTGCCGGTGACGTTCGGCGGGGGGAGCACGATCGTGAACGGCGGCTTGTCGCTGGTCACGTCGGCGGTGAAGTAGCCGTGGTCGACCCAGCCCTGGTACAGCTCCGCCTCTACCTCGGACGGCTGCCACGCCGCGGGGAGTTCGGGACGCTGTGGAGTGGTGCTGGATTCGGTCACCCCAAGAGTCTACGAACCCGGCGCTATCGACTTCCTCCCACATACCTGCTAACGCCCGCGCCTCGCCATCCGATCGTCCAAGAGCGGTGGCTACTGGGGAGTCTGGAATGAGAACGCAGGACGTGGAGGGCCACCCGGAGCGACTGCGGGCGGCAAGTGGCCGAGTCGCGCGCGAGATCCGGCGGGTCCGGCGAAGAACGTGGCTGAACCACCACGGCAACAAGGTGGTGGCCGGCCTCGGCGTGCTCGCCGTCGCCGCGCTGGTGGTCGGCGTCCTCGCCGCGCGGGAGCCCGTGCCCGAGCCCGCTCCGGCGGCGGTCCCGACGACGATCACGCGGGTCGACCTCGCCGACCCGTTCCGGAACACCCCGGCGGAGAGCTGGCCCGACGGCGAGGCGGGCCTGGTCGTGCCGCAGGCCGTGCCGGTCGGGACGTTCACCGCCGCGCAGGTCGCCGACGCCTACCTCCGCGCCCGGCAGGCCGTCATCGCGGCCCGGCTCGACCGGCGGGTGCTGGAGGGCCGCGACCTGGAACCGCTGCTCAGCCTGTTCGCGCTCGACGACCAGGAGGGGATGCGGCCGCTGTTCGCGGGCGGGCGGAACGACGAGGCCGGGCTGGTGGCGACCAGGATCGCGCCGGGCTCGACGCTGCTGCCCGTCGCCCCGAAGGTGTCCGGCGCCATGACCGTCGAGGCGAAGAGCGCCGGTGAACTGGTCGTGCACACCGACTTCGTGTTCGCCTACGCGTTCGCGGCCGACGTGGAGCAGTTGCGCGG
The DNA here is from genome assembly GCA_039922235.1 of Umezawaea sp. Classification (GTDB taxonomy): domain Bacteria; phylum Actinomycetota; class Actinomycetes; order Mycobacteriales; family Pseudonocardiaceae; genus Umezawaea. Next base: position 8,147 of record JBDSAJ010000506.1, on the reverse strand, counting down.
CCCGATGGACATCGTCGCGGTGACCCGGATCCGGTACGACTACGTCATGCGGTCCGGCCCGACCTTCCGCCCGGAGAGCCAGGGCATGTGGTCCGGGCCGTCGACCGAGCACAGCTACTCGATCGGGTGCGCCGCGTCGCGCGACGGCTTCCTCGCACCCTCGATCTCCGAGCCTCGGGCGAAGCAGGGCTCGCCCAAGGAGAGCGGCGGCCCCTCCGACTACTTCGACCCGGACAAGCCGATGCCGACCACCAACACGTGCCCGACCTGACGACCCATACCTGTTCGGCTTGACGACCCATACCTGTCCGGCTTGAGGTCACCCGAACGGTTGCTGCCATCAAGGGTGACGCAGTTCACAATTGACCGGATTGGCCAGCTCAGCGGGGGCGTCGAAGCCGGATTCACGGACTCATCCCAACCCCTTGGAGCCCGTGACAGCGGTCCGCTCCGCCCCCTCAGCGAACCGGTCACGACCCTGCCGCCGCGCTCCCGCCGGGCGCGGCGGCAGGGTCGACGCGGTTGTGCCAACCGAGATCACCGCCCGCCGACCTGTCTGCTAGTTCGTGCGGGGACATAATTCCTTCCATGACCCGGAAGCCACCGCAGCAGGATGTCGACGAGTCGCAGCTCGACGTGAGCAAGCCCAAGGGGTGGGCGGCGGGGATTCCCGGTGTCGCCGTTTCGCTCAAACGCGGTGTGGAGCAGATGGGCGTGACCCGGACTGCCGCCACCCTGCGGCTGCTCAACCAGCGTGAGGGCTTCGACTGCCCCGGCTGCGCGTGGCCGGAGCCGCAGGGGCACCGCAAGCTCGCGGAGTTCTGCGAGAACGGCGCCAAGGCCGTGGCCGAGGAAGCGACCCGGCGGCGGGTCGGGCCCGAGTTCTTCGCGGCGCACCCCATCGCCGAACTGGCCGACAAGACCGACTACTGGCTGGGCCAGCAGGGCCGGATCACCGAGCCGATGGTGCTGCGCGAGGGCGCCACGCACTACGAGCCCATCGCGTGGGACGCCGCTCTGCGGCTGGTCGCCGAGCACCTCAACGGGCTGGCGAGCCCCGACCAAGCCGTGTTCTACACCTCGGGCCGCACCAGCAACGAGGCCGCGTTCCTCTACCAGCTGCTGGTCCGCTCCTACGGCACGAACAACCTGCCGGACTGCTCCAACATGTGCCACGAGTCGTCCGGCGCCGCGCTGAGCGCGACCACCGGCATCGGCAAGGGCTCGGTCAGCATCAACGACATCCACGGCGCCGACCTGATCGTCGTCATGGGCCAGAACCCCGGCACGAACCACCCGCGGATGCTGTCCGCGCTGGAGGAGGCCAAGGGCAACGGCGCGAAGATCATCGCCATCAACCCGCTGCCCGAGGCCGGGCTGATGCGGTTCAAGAACCCGCAGAACGTGCGCGGGCTGGTCGGCAAGGGGACGCCGCTGGCCGACGAGTTCGCGCAGATCAAGCTCGGTGGCGACCAGGCGCTGTACCAGGCGATCGGCAACCTGCTGCTGTCGTGGGGCGCGGAGGACCGCGACTTCATCGACCGCTACACCCACGGTTTCGAGGACTACCGGGCTCACGTGGCCGAGGTCGACTGGGCGTCCGTCGACACCGCGACCGGGCTGTCGCGCGAGCAGATCACCAAGATCGCGCGGATGTTCGCCGACTCGGAGCGGACGGTCGTCTGCTGGGCGATGGGGCTGACGCAGCACAAGCACTCGGTGCCCTCCATCCAGGAGATCACCAACGTGGTGCTGCTGCGCGGCATGATCGGCAAGCCCGGCGCGGGCCTGTGCCCGGTGCGCGGGCACTCCAACGTGCAGGGCGACCGGACGATGGGCATCTGGGAGAAGATGCCGGAGAAGTTCATGTCCGCGTTGGAGCAGGAGTTCTCCATCCGGGTGCCGCGCAAGCACGGGTTCGACACCGTGGCGGCGATCCGGGCCATGCGCGACGGTGACGCCCGCGTCTTCTTCGCCGTGGGCGGCAACTTCGTCGCGGCCTCGCCGGACACGCCGGTCACCGAGAAGGCCATGCGCAACTGCGACCTGACCGTGCACGTGTCGACCAAGCTCAACCGGTCGCACGTCGTCACCGGCAAGGCCGCGCTGATCCTGCCCACGTTGGGGCGCACCGAGAGCGACCTCCAGCACTCCGGCGAGCAGTTCGTCACCGTCGAGGACTCGATGTCCGTCGTGCACCGCTCGCGCGGCAGGCTGGCGCCCGCGAGCGACCACCTGCTGTCCGAGGTGTCGATCGTCTGCCGCCTGGCCCGCGAGGTGCTCGGCGGCGAGCACCCGGTGCCGTGGGAGGAGTTCGAGAAGGACTACGACACCGTCCGCGACCGGATCGCCAGGGTCGTGCCCGGCTGCTCCGACTACAACGCGCGGGTCCGGCAGCCGGACGGGTTCGTGCTGCCGCACGCGCCCCGTGACGCGCGGGAGTTCAACGCCACCAAGTCCGGCAAGGCGAACTTCACGGCGAACGAGCTCACCGTGCTGCGGGTGCCGGAGGGCAGGCTGCTGCTCCAGACCATGCGCAGCCACGACCAGTACAACACCACGATCTACGGCCTGGACGACCGCTACCGAGGCGTGAAGGACGGGCGGCGGGTCGTGTTCGTCGCGCCGGACGACCTGGTGTCGCTCGGGTTCGCCGACGGTGAGGTCGTGGACATCGTCAGCGAGTGGCCAGAGGACCCGACCGGGGTCACCGAACGGCGCGCCGAGTCGTTCCGGATCGTGTCGTACCCGACGGCCGTCGGCTGCGCCGCCGCGTACTTCCCAGAGGCGAACTCGTTGGTGCCGCTGGATTCCACGGCGACCACGTCCGGGACGCCGACGTCCAAGTCCATCGTCGTGCGGCTGGAGCACCGGGTCTAGGAGAGGACCTGGGACAGCGCGCCCATCGCCTCGCCGAACCGCGCCTTCGCCCTGATCGCGGCACCGTGCCTGCCCGCCGCGGTCAGGGCGTCGACCAGGTCCCCGTGGGCCTGCTCGTCGTAGGGGTCCTTGGCCAGCAGGCGTTGCAGGTAGTACCCCGCCTCGTCCACGTCTGCCGCGCGGGCGGCCAGCGTTCGGGCCACCCGCAGGTACACGGCGAGGACCTCCTCGCGCAGGGGCACCGCCCAGTCGTCGTACGGCTCGTCCTCGAACAGGTCGCCCGTGTACGCCGCCTCGGCCGCGACCAGGGTCTCCCGGTCGCCCGTCCGCAGCCCGGCGCGAGCGGCGGCCAGGAAGTCCTCCAGGTCGATCACGGCGCGGCCGGTGTCCAGCGCCACGGTGTGCTGGTCCGCGAGCACGAGGTCGCCCGCCGGGTCCAGTGCCGAGCGGACCGTCGACAGCGCGACGGACAGCCGGTGCCCGACCCGGCCGGAGTCCTCGTCCCACAGCAGGCGGGCCAGCTCGTCGCGGGCGATGCCGCGCCCGCGCCGGACCACCAGTATCCGCAGCAGGTCCCGCGCCTTGCGCGACTGCCACACCGACCTGGGCAGCGGCTCGCCCGCCACCCGCACCTCGAACCGGCCGAGCGTGCGGATCACCACCGGGTCGACCGGTGACGGAACTCCCTGCGCCACCAGCGCTTCCCGTGCCGCCCTCGCCTCGGCGCGCTCGTCGGCGGACGCGTGCGGCAGGGCGCCCAGCAGCACGGTGATCCGCCTGCCGTCGACCACCGCGCCGGTGTCCCGCCAGATCGCCTTCGCCTCCACGAGCGTGGACCGCGCCTTCGCCGGACGTGCGGCGGCCAGCAGTTCCAACGCCTCGGCCAGCCGGGCCCGGTCCCGGTGCAGGCGGGCCTTCTCCGCGGTCAGCGTGGCCAGGTCGACGGCCCGCTGGTGGTCACCGGCCCGCTCGGCCACCCAGCCCAGCGCGAGCAGCGTGCGGATCGCGGCCGGTCCCACGGCGGCGTGGTGCGCCCGTTCCGCCAGGTCAGCTGCCGTCTCCGGGTCCTGATCGGCCAGCAGCAGCGCCAGTCCGACGAGCGCCGGTACCAGTCCCTGGCGGTCGCCCTCGGTGCCACAGACCCGGATCGCCTCCTCGTAGGCCGCCCTGGCCAGGCTGGTCCTGCCGCGCACCCGGTGCACGTCGCCCAAGCCCGCCAACGGGTACGCCAGCCGCTGCGAGCCGACCGTGTGCTCCACGGCCAGCGCGCGCTCGAACCGGTCGGACGCCGCGTCCAGGTCGCCCAGCCGCAGCAGCGCGTCCCCGCCGTTGCACAGCGCGATGCCCAGCACGGTCAGGTAGCCGACCTCCTCGGCCTGCCGCACGGCCAGGTCGGCCATCGCGGCGGCCTCGGCGTACCGTGCCTCGCCGAGCAGCCGCGACGACAGGTTGGTCCGCATCCTGGCCGACTCGATCCGGTCGCCCGCGGCCTCGGCCAGTGCCAGCGCCTTCTCGTAGTGGTGCTGCTCGCCAGCGCAGTCCCCCACCATCTCCGCCGCGAACCCCAGCGCCACGTGGCTCGCCACCAGCGCCCGCTGGTCGGCCGACTCCGTCGAGGCCCGCCACGCCCGGTCGGCGTGGTCGCGGCACGCGGCCTCGTCGCCGATCGCCCAGTGCGCCGTCGCCGTCCACGCCAGCAGCAGCGCGTCCTGCGGTCCCTTGGCGTACCACTCCAGCGCCTGCCGCGGCCTGCCCCGCCGGTACTCCAGGTGCCCCAGCAGCCGGGCCACGTCCGGAGCGCCGCTGTCCGCCAGCGGCAGGCAGATCGCGGCGGCCGCGTCCAGGTCGCCCGCCAGCGCCAGCGCCTCCGCGTGCAGGCAGCGCAGGCCGGTCGACCGCTCGGCGGGCGGCACCCGTTCGACCCACTCGATCGCCGCCCGGACACCGCGACCCGCCAGCACCCGCCTGCCCTCTGCCTCCACGGGTCCCCCATGACCTTGAGCCGACGTTGATCCAACCCTGACACCCGTGCGGAGTCTGGTGGCGGACCGGAAATACCGCGATGGAGGAACCCCTTGAGAGCGAACAGAACCACCTTGCTGGCCGGCGTGGTGCTCAGCCTCGTCACGGCACTCGCGCCCCAGGCCGCCGCCGCACCCGATCCCGTCGAGTGCCTGCCGGACGGCCGGATGAAGTCCGCGACCTGCGAGGCCGTCGACGCGGCCGCGGTCGCCGACGGCTACGGCTGGGTCTGGGCCCACGACCCCTCGCACCTCGTGGGCGAGTGGTACATCCCCAGCACCCCGTACCAGTACAGCTCCGTGACCGACAGCCCGTCCAACCAGGTCCGGCACGTCGGGCTCGGCACGTACACCGTGTTCGTCAACGGGGTGTCGCCCACCGCGGGCGTCACGCACGTGACCGCGTACGGCCGCGACAGCAGGACGCGCTGCAAGGTCATCGTCGCCACCCCGACCGTCGGGGGCCAGTACCTGACCGTCCGCTGCTACGACTTCGGCGGCACCCCCGTGGACGGCATGTTCACCGCCTCGTTCACCAACCTGCGCAGCCGCGACTACCCGTTCGGCTACCGCGCGGTCAACAACGGCGTCGTCACCACCCACAATTCGGCGAGCACCACGGTCATCCACGCACGGGAAGCGCTGGGCCAGTACAAGGTGTCGTTCAAGCAGTTGGGCGGCAGCGCGGGCGGCACCGTCCAGGTCACCGCCACGGGCCAGTCCGACACCTGGTGCAAGACGGCGGACTGGTACCCGGACTCGATCTACCACCACGTGCTCGTCCGCTGCTTCACCCCGAGCGGCGCCCCGGCCGACAGCGACTTCAACGTCACCTTCGTCAACAAGGGCAACATCGTCGGCGACAAGAACCCCACGCCGGGCCTCACCTCCGCCTACGGCTGGATCAGCAGCGGCGCCAGCGCGAGCGCACCGGACACCTGGGCCTACCCGCTGCCCACCTGGACCGTCGCCACCCCCACCACCGGCACCCGCGACCTGACCCCGTCGGTCACCCTCGCCAGCGGCGGTGAAGTCCAGGTGACCGCGTACGACACGACCACCAACTCGTGCGTCATCGCCTACTGGACCGGCACGACCGCCACCGTCCAGTGCTACACCACGGCGGGGGCACCGGTGAACGGCTCCTTCGACATCTCCTACCTGGGCAAGCGCACCTGGTCCTGAGTTCTCCGGACGTCGCGGGTGATCACCGGCTAGCGTCCAGCGGATGACCCGGTGGCACTGGTGGACCCTGGCCGCGTTCGCCGCACTGCTGGTGGCCACCTGGTGGTCCCCGCTCTGGCCGGGCGAGCAGGCGCTGCACACGTCGCTGACGGTGCTGGCCCTGCTCGCACTGGCGTGGGTCCAACGCCGCCACCCGCTACCGCTCGGCTCCTGGCTGCTGGTGCTGCTCTTCCTGTCCCTGCACACCATCGCCGCCCGCTGGCTGTACTCGGCCGTCCCCTACGACGACTGGACCCAGGCGGTCGTCGGCATCCGCCTCTCGGACACGTTCGACTGGCACCGCAACCACTTCGACCGCCTGGTCCACTTCACCTACGGCTTCTGCCTCGCAGGCATCCTGCACCGCCACCTCGGCTGGTGGCGCTCGCTGGAGGTCGTCATCTCCACCAGCGCCCTGTACGAACTGCTGGAGTGGGGCATCGCCATGACCCTGGCGCCGGACCTGGCCGAGTCGTACAACGGCCAGCAGGGCGACATGTGGGACCCGCACAAGGACATCACCCTGGCAATCCTCGGGGCTGTGGTGATGGTGGTGGCTCAGGCCGTCATCGGCCGTCGCCGGGGAGCCGCGTTCATCTCCGCCACCACCGCTTCGACCGGCTCGGACACGGACGGGGCTGCGGTTCGCGCCAACCGGTGACGCCGGGCGGTCCCCTCGTAGTCCTTCCGGCGTTCACGGGCCAGAGCTGACAACAGGTCCGGATGCACGGCAACCCCCTGATTTCGTTTCGGCAGCACGACATGGCCGTACGCCGGGCGCACGGCTGGTGATCTGATCCGAGTCAGTCGTTCTTCGGCGGCACCGAGGTCGAGTGGAAGAACCTCACCGGCCGCGACCCCTCGGGCCGCGTCTCCGGGTTCCGCATCCGCTCGGCCGTCCGCGCGAAGATCGCGTCGATCTCCGCCAGCACCTCGCCGGCCTCCTCGGCGGTCAGGTACTGCGTGTACCCGCTCATGCGGATGTTCGGCCGCCACTCGTCGGATTCGAGCGACCGGAGCCGCATCCGATCCCTGGTCTTGGCGAACTCGGCTTCCAGGAAGGCTTCCGTCGCGGCCTCGCCCGCCAACGCCAACTCGCCGTCGGCGTCCTCCCCGGACCAGCTCTGGTCCAGCCGCGTCAACTTCCACGGCTTCTGCCTGCCCGGCCCGGCGACCTCGGCCACGAAGCCGTACTTGGCCAGCACGTTCAGGTGGTAGGAGCAGCTCGCCACGCTCTCACCCAGCACCTGCGCGCAGCGAGTAGCCGTGCACTGCTCTTCGGACCCGAGCAGGTCGATCAGCTTCCACCGAAGCGGATGCGCCAACGCCCGCAGCGTCTTCGGATCCCGGATCAACTCGTCCATGGGACCACAGTAGCTATATCAAGACTCCTTTAGCAAGGTTTCTTGATATACGGTTGGCGGGCAGGTGGGGTTCGCGGCCACAGAGAGTCGTCAGCACTGCCGTTCACCGATCTCGGGGTCAGCCAACGTCCAGGTGATCTGGATGTCCACTGTGGCCGGTCATGGTGGCGGCGGGCAGGAACACCACCTACCGCGCCGCTCCCCGCTGTGCGCCCAGCACGGCCATGGCCGCGTTGTGGCCGCCGATGCCGCTGACCCCGCCACCTCGACGAGCGCCCGCCCCGCAGAGGAAGAGGTTCGGCACGTCGGTTTCGACGCCCCAGGTACCCACCTCCGACTCCGTCTCGGCGAACGGCCACGCCAGGTCGCCGTGGAAGATGTTGCCGCGCGGCAGCCCGAGTTCGGCCTCCAGGTCCAACGGTGTGCGGGCCTCGATGCAGGGCTTGCCGTCGGCGTCGAGCGCCAGGCAGGACTCGATCGGCTCGACCAGGTACCGGTTGAGCCCGGCCAGGTAGCGCTCGACCAGCGCGTCGCGCAGCTCCTCGCCCCGGGCCCCAGTCTCGGCGGCCGAGGCGACCAAGGGGTCCCCCGCCATCAGGTAGAACTTGCCCGACTGGTCGCTGATCGTCACGGAGTCGGGGCGGAGGTCGGGCACCTG
>JBDSAJ010000505.1:0-9290 GCA_039922235.1 Umezawaea sp. | reverse complement strand
GGCCGCTGCCGATCATCGAGGGCAGGTGATCCGGCTGCGGGCCGATCACCTGCCCAGCGGTGGATGAACAAGCCAGTCTGGTTGTGGTGCTCTGGTGCAGGGGAACCGGTCCGCGAACCACTCGCCGAGTACACCGCCGTCGAGTTGGCTGGTCAGGCTCACCGGAGCATCATGCCGTTGCGTTGAGATTCAGTGATCCACCCATTGCGGGGCTGCGGACGCGTCAGCTGGAGCGGTGCCGGATCCACCAGAAGCCGAAGGCGGACAGCAGCAAGGTGACCCCGAGGTACACCAGGAGTTCGATCCACTGGAACGGCCAGTAGCGGTCGGCGGGCTGGTAGGTGTAGCCGAAGTGCAGGTTCTGACTTGTCATGCAGGCCATGTGCTCGGCCATCCCGCCCTTCTGACAGGCCTCCGACTGCTGCTGGGTGAACGGGGTGCCGTCGGCGTTGAGCACCTTGGCCTCGTCGGTCAGGGACCAGGCGCCCTCCTTGGTGTAGCCAATGATCACGGCGCCGCGGTCGTTGACGCCGAAGCTGTCCGACCGGCTCATCGCGTCCTGGTCGAACACCACGGTGCTCGTCACCGGCGTCATGAGGTGCTCGCGGACGACAGTGGGCACGATCAGCTGGATGGCGGTGAACACCGCCAGGGTCAGCGCCATGGCGGGCAGCGTGCGGCGCACGACGAGCCCGATGACGGTGCCGAGGACGAACGCGAAAGCGGCGTAGCCGAAGGGGACCAGGTTGCGGGAGGAGAAGTTCACCGCGTCGAAGCGCTCTCCGATGAACTGGTCGTAGCGGCTCGCGTTCCAGGTGAGCAGGAGGCTGAACAGGCCGGTGATCGCGACGCTCGCGAGCGTGAGGAACACCAGTTTGGTCGCCAGCCACCGGGTCCTGGTCACGCTCTGGTTCCAGACCAGGCGGTCGGTCTTCTCCTCCAGTTCCCTGGTGATCAGGGGCGCGCCCCAGAAGATGCCGATGAGGCCGGGGGTGGCGACGAGCAGCAAGCCGATGATCGTCAACTGGTCGCCGTACGCATCGTCGAAGGCGTGCCGCGCGATCGCGCAGTCGCTGGGCAGGCAGCCCAGGACGCCGACGTAGTCGTCGCGGATGCGGGAGCCGAGGTACACCAGGTAGATCGCGACCACGGCCAACGCGGCGGCGGTGACCAGGGCCTGGGTGCGGAACTGCCGCCAGGTCAGCCAGATCATGCCGCACCGCCGACCGACGCGACCACCGCGCGGGTCATGTACGCCATGCCCAAGTCCTCGAGGTCGATCGGCAGCGCGCCCGGCACCGCGGCGTCGCTGCGCACGACGTCCTCGTGGATGCGTTCGGCGCTGGGCGGCAGGGCACCGGCCACCCGGTGGTGCACGGCCAGCAGGTCGGCGACGTCGCCCGCCACCTGAACCCGGCCCTCGGCCAGCACGATGAGGTGGTCGCAGACCTGTTCCAGGTCACCGAGCAGGTGCGAGGACAGCACCACGCTGACCCCGAGTTCGGCGACGAAGTCGAGCAGGTCGCGCAGGAACGCGCGGCGGGCCAGCGGGTCCAGCGACGCGACCGGCTCGTCGAGGACGAGCAGCTCGGCGCGCTTGGCGGCGGCGATGGTGAGGGCGAGCTGGGCACGCTGGCCGCCGGAGAGCCTGCCCGCCTTCTGCGCGGGGTCGAGGCCGAGGCGCTGCACCCGGCGTTCGGCGAGCGACCGGTCCCAGCGGGGGTTGAGCCGGGCGCCGAGCCGCAGGTGGTCGGCGACCGACAGGCCGCGGTAGATCGGGGCGTCCTGCGCGACGAACCCGACCCTGGCCAACTGGGCCGCACCGCCCCCAGGGCGGTTGCCGAGCACCTCGATGCTGCCCGTCGTGGGCGTGATGATCCCGCAGGTCAGCCCGAGCAGCGTGGACTTGCCCGCGCCGTTGGGGCCGACCAGGCCGACGATCCGCCCGGCGGGCACGCGCAGGGTGCAGTCGGCCAGGGCGGTCGTGCGGCCGTACCGCTTGCCGAGCCCTCCGGTCTCGATGGCCGGTGTCATTGCTGTCGTCACGGTGCGATCCCCCGTCTTGAGTAGATGAGGGAGCCAGTTCTAGCCGGCGGGCGGTCACAGCACGGTCCGCGTGGCTGTGACCGCGCTGTGACACCGATCCGAATAACCTCGGCCGATGAGGGTGCTCGTGGTCGAAGATCAGCAGGCGCTCGCCGACTCGGTGGCGCGGGTGCTGCGCCGCGAGGGGATGGCGGTCGACGTCGCCTACGACGGTGCCGCCGCACTGCAGCACACCGCCGTGCTCGACTACGACGTCGTCGTGCTCGACCGCGACCTGCCCGGCGTGCACGGCGACCAGGTGTGCCGCGCGCTGGTCGCACGGGAGTCGCTCAGCCGGGTGCTGATGCTGACCGCCTCGGGCACCGTCGCCGAACGGGTCGAAGGGCTCGGGCTGGGTGCCGACGACTACCTGCCCAAGCCGTTCGCCTACGCCGAGCTGGTGGCCCGGATCCGCGCGCTCGGCAGGCGGACCCGCCCGGCCGCCCCGCCGGTCCTCGTGCACGGTGACCTGCGGCTGGACCCGGCGCAGCGGATCGCCACCCGTGCCGGGGCTCGGCTGGCGCTGAGCCCGAAGGAGTTCGCCGTGCTCGAACACCTGCTCGCCTGCCAGGGCCGGGCGGTCTCCACGGAGGAACTGCTCGACCGGGTGTGGGACGAGGCCGCCGACCCGTTCACCACGACGGTCAAGGCGACGATCAACCGGCTGCGGGCGAAGCTCGGCGATCCGCCGCTGATCGTGACGGTCGCCCGCGCCGGCTACCGGATCTGACATGCGGGTCAACCGGCTGCGGTGGCGCCTGACGCTGCTGTACTGCGCGGCGTCGGTCGCCTCCAGCGTCGTGTTGCTGCTCATCATCGTGGTGCTGTCCTTCAGCCTGCCACCGGCGGACCGGCCCGCGCCGGAGGGCGTCCCCGTCGGGCCGAACCACCAGCCCGGCATCCCCTTCGGTCCGGACGGCGTGCCCGCCTCCATCCTGGTCGAGCTCAGCGACTACCGGTCGGACATCCTGCTCCTGCCGGGCATCGCGCTGGCCATCATGGCCGTGCTCTCGCTGGCGGTGGGCTGGGTGATCGCCGGCCGGATGCTCCGCCCCGTGCGCACGATGTCCGAGCGCCTGCAACGGATCTCCGGCCGCAACGTGCACGAGCGGCTCGCCGTCGAGGGTCCCCGAGATGAGTTCAAGGACCTCGCGGACACCGTCGACGGGCTGCTCGACCGGCTGGAGACCGCGCTGGACGGGCACAAGCGGTTCGTGGCCAACGCCGCGCACGAACTGCGCACGCCGCTGACCGTCGAGCACGCCCTGCTGGAGGAGACGCTCATCGATCCGGACGCGACCGTCGAGGCGTACCGGGCCAACTTCGAGAGCCTGATCGCGGTCAGCCGGGAGCGGGGCAGGCTGCTGGAGTCGCTGCTGACGCTGGCGGGCAGTGAGCACGGTCGGGGCCGGTCGGAACCGGTCGACCTCGCCAGGGCGGCCGAGCAGGCGGTGCGCGACCGGGCGGCCGAACTCGACCGGCACGGGCTGCGGGTGAAGACGATGATCCGGCCCGCCGGGCTGCTCGGCGATCCGACGCTGATCGGGCGCCTGGTGGCCAACCTGTGCGACAACGCCGTGCACTACAACGTTCCCGGCGGGGTGGTCGAGGTGGCCACCCGCGTCGCCGTCGATCGGGCGCTCCTGGTCGTCACGAACACGGGTCCGGTGGTGCCACCCGACGAGGTGGACCGGCTGTTCGAGCCGTTCCAGCGCATGCGGCGGGTGGCCGACGACGCCCACCACGGGCTGGGGCTGTCGATCGTGCGGGCGATCGCCGTCGCCCACGACGCCGTGCTCGGTGCCCACGCGCATCCGGAGGGCGGGCTCACCGTCGAGATCAGCTTCCCGGCTCTGTCGTGACCGGGCTTCCGCCACAGCTCCAGAGGACAACCAGACGATCGAGGTCTTGACGACGGCGAGCGCAGTTGTCACGCTCTCGATTCACCCGGTTAATGTTAGCGCTAACATCGCAGGTCGATGACAGTGCCTGTTCAACGGAGAACTGATGGCCGCTGCTGTCCCGCGCGCGAGCGAACGCCACGTCGTCCCGAGGTGGACGTCCGCTCGCCCGACTCCCGCCCAGTCCACCGGAACAGGCACGAGCCGGTTGCGCTCCCGTCTCCTCCGAGCCGGAGTGGCCGCATCCGTCCTGGTGGCCACCTGCGCGTCGCCGATCGCGGCGTCCGCGTCAACGGCCACCTTGACCACCACCATCAAGCCCGACCCGAGCTACCAGCAGGAACCGTTCCAGGGCTGGGGCACGAGCCTGGTGTGGTTCGCCAACGCCACCGGCAACTACCCTCCCGCCATCCGAAACAAGCTCGCGGACCTGCTGTTCGGCGATGACGGGCTGAACCTCAACATCGCCCGGTACAACATCGGTGGCGGCAACGCGCCCGACGTGCCCTCGTACCTGCGGGCAGGCGGCGCCGTGCCCGGCTGGTGGAAGGCCCCGGCGGGCACCACCCGGACGGACACCGACTGGTGGCGTCCGGGCGATCGGAAGTTGTTCGACAAGGCAGCCGACCCCAACCAGCGCTGGTGGGTCGACCGGATCAAGTCGGAGGTCGACCGCTGGGAGGCGTTCAGCAACTCGCCGCCGTGGTTCCAGACCGTCAGCGGCTACGTCTCCGGCGGGTTCGACGCCAAGGCCGACCAGCTCCGCACGGACAAGGTCGGCGAGTTCGCCTCGTACCTCGCGCAGGTGACCGACGAGATGGAACGGTCGCACGGCATCCGCTTCGCCACCGTGGACCCGTTCAACGAGCCGAACACGGACTACTGGCGCACCACGCTGGGTGCTGACGGCAACCCGACCGGCGGCAGGCAGGAGGGTGCTCACATGAGCCCCGAGCTGCAGGCCAAGGTCATCCCGGCGGTGGCCGCGGAGCTGGAGAAGGCGCGGACGAAGGCCGTGGTCTCGGCACCCGACGAGACCAACCCCGGCACCTTCGCCACCAACTGGAACGGCTACCCGCAGACCGTGCGCGACCAGGTCGGGCAGCTGAACGTGCACACCTACGGCACCTCCCGCCGCACCTCGGCCCGAGACATCGCCAAGGGCTCGGGGAAGCCGCTGTCGATGAGCGAGGTCGACGGCTCGTGGGGTGTGGGACAGAGCTTCACGAGCATGGAGCCCGGCCTGGGGATCGCCGAGCGCGTCATCGACGACCTTCGTGAGCTGGAACCCCGGTCGTGGATGCTCTGGCAGGCGGTCGAGGACTACAACAACATGAAGCCGGGCGGCGAGACCCCGGAGGGGATGAACTGGGGCGTCATCCAGATCCCGTTCGACTGCGGCAAGCGGGACACGCTCAAGACCTGTCCTGTTAGGACGAACACGAAGTTCGACGCCCTCCGCAACTTCACCCACCACATCAAGCCGGGTGACCGGCTGGTGCGGATGGACACGGCGGGTGACATCGCGGCCGTGCGCGGGGACCACGACTCGCTGAGCTCCGTCGTGCACGTCAACAAAGCGGCCGAGGCACAGGAGGTCAAGCTCGACCTGTCCCTGTTCCGCTCCGTCGACCGCAACGCCTCCGTCCGGCCCGTCGTCACCGACAAGAACGGCGCGCTGGTCAAGGGGAAGGCCGTGCGGGTGCGCAATGGCGTCGCGACGCTGACGGTGCCCGCCCAGTCGGTCACCACCTTCGTCGTCGACGGTGTCTGCGGTGTCGCCAAGAGCGCTGGGATCGGTCTGCCCGGCCAGAAGTACCGGCTCACCGGCGTGCAGAGCGGCAAGTCGCTCGCACCGGGCACGACTGGCCTGGTGCAGCGGACCACCGACTCCGCGGCGGCCGACCAGTTCTGGAAGCTCGAACGGCGCACCCAGGGCCACGGCAACCGGGTCCAGTTCGCGATCACCAACGCGGGCACCGGACAGCGCCTCGCGGCGACCTCGTCCGGGACCGCGCTGACCACGCCGGGCGATGACAAGCCGAACGCGCGGTGGATGATGTCCACCACTGGTGACGGCTCGTGGACGGTGGTCAACGTCGGCACCGGCTTGCTGCTCGACGTGAACGGCGAATCCCGTGCCGACGGAGCGCAGGTCGGGGTCTACCAGGCGACTTCCGGCTTCAACCAGCGGTGGACCACCACCGTCGTCGGCTGAGGCACTGGGCAGATGTCCTTCGCTCGTGCGTGCAACTCCCATTGCCGCAGAGCGGAGGACATCCAGGGCTGAGGCAAAGTCGACTACCAGTGGCTTGACCTGCTGATTTTGGGTTGGGACACACCGAAGATCGGGTAGTCCGGAGCAGGCACGACGGGACCGTCGATCATGAAGGTTCCTACGCCATCGTGATCTTCGGAGTTCCGCCGTGCCTGCCGTGTCATCGTCTCCCATCACTGTCCTGTCGCGCCGGTTGGCCCCGGTGGGCGAGGTGGCGCCGCAGGCGCGGGCCGGGTTGCTCGAGGTGTTGGAGGGGGTGCCGGATCCACGCAGGAAACGGGGTGTGCGGCACCGGTTCGCGGTGATCCTGTTCGTGTCGGTGTGCGCGGTGGTCTCCGGTGCGCGGTCGTTCACCGCGATCGCCGAATGGGCCGCCGACGCGACCGAGGACACCCTGTGCGGGACGGGGATCGGCGCACCGAACGCGTCGACGATCCGGCGGGCGCTCTCGGCAGTGACCGGCGGCGGGTTCGACACCGCGATCGGCGGCTTCCTCGCCGGCCGCCTGGCCGCGGCCGGAACCACGACGACACAAGCCAAGGCCGGTGAGCGGGCGCGGCGCCGCGCGATCGCGGTCGACGGTAAGGCGCTGCGCGGCTCGCGAATCGGAGACGGTCGAGCGCGGATGCTGATGGCCTGTCTGGACCATGACGCCGGTGTGACGCTCGGCCAGGTCGAGATCGACGAGAAGACCAACGAAATCCCGATGTTCTCCACACTTCTCGACCAGATCGACGATCTCGCCTGCGTGGTCGTCACCGCCGACGCCCTGCACGCCCAGCGTGAGCACGCCGCCTACCTCCACCGCCGGAGCGCGCACTACGTCCTCACCGTCAAGGGGAATCAGTGCGCCACGAGGCGCTTCGACACATCCCCGCCGCAGGCGGGACAGACTCGAAGGGAGGTCTGCTGGGTCCGATGACTTACCTGGATCCGAAAGGTGAAGGGGACCAGAGCATGTCAGCGTCAGCGGGTTCGGCGATCCACGGCGATCCAGTTCGTCTCCCACGTCGTTCCGCCGTCCGCGGAGAACGCCTGCTCGAACCTGGCCGTGTCGGGGCCCTGGCGGAGGATGAGGAAGCGCACCCTGATCGGACGGCCACCGAGCTGGTCGTCGCCGTAGAACTCGCCAACGCCGTCGTGGAACCCGCCGTACACCGCCGGGGTGAGCAGACCGTCGCGGATGTTGACGAAGGTCAGGCTCCACCGCTTCGCCTGCGGTTCGTACAGCCGCAGGTTGAGACCGTCGATGCGTCCACTCGGTCCCGAGATGGCGAGTTCGACGACGTTCGACCGCCGCTCCGAGAGCGGACGCACGACGCTGGTGCCGTCGAACTGGAGCCACTGGTCCGCGGATTCCGAGAGCGGCTCGGCGAGCACCCGAACCGCGGTGCGCCAAGTCCCGATCTCCCAGTCGAAGTCTCGTTGGCCATCGACGGCCGTCGACGACGCGGGATCCGCCGAGGCACCGCCCGACGCCATCAGCATGAGGGCCGCGATGCCCACCGTCAGGATTCGTTTGTATGGCACGGTCATGGCTCGACTATCCGAGCGGAGCACGGCCATGAGCAAGAAGGCACCTCCAGGTAACCCCTCGCGCCCCAACCCGTTGCCCGGCTGCCCGATGGCCGCTGCTTTCACGGCGGTCGGCGGGAAGTGGAAGCTGACCCTGCTGTACTGGCTCGCCCACGGGGAGTCCCATTTCGCCGGCCTCCGCCGCCGGTGCGCGCCGATCACACCCAAGGTGTTGGCCGAACAGCTGCGCGAACTCGAAGCCGACGGGCTCGTCGACCGCGTGGAGACCGGACCGGTGCCAGCGCGCGTCATCTACCGGCTCACTTCCTACGGGACCACGGTCCTGCCCGTCGTCGAAGGGGTCCGCGTATGGGGCGAGACGCACCTCCGGCGCACCAGCGACGAGGCCGCACCGGACGCGGCGATGGGCTGCGCGAACGCGATCGCGTAAGCCCTCCACTCGTCCGACCAACGACCAAGTAGCGGCTGGGCGCCCTCGCACGTCTAGGTCCGCCGCTGGGATACCCACGTCGCGACTTGCACCCTGGACTTGAAGCCGAGCTTGGTCAGGATGTGCTCGGTGTGGGTCTCCGCGGTCCGCACCGAGATCACCAGCCGTTCCGCGATCTGCCTGCTGGTCAGACCCTCGGCGATGAGGTCGGCGATCTCCCGCTCGCGCCGGGTCAGCACGCTCGGCGACTCCGACGGCGGAGTCGCCGGCTGCTCGTTCAGGCAGAACGCGATGGCTTCGTCGACGTTCATCGCCCGTCCGCGCTGGAACGCCTCCTGGAACCCCTTGGCGCCGAGCCGCTCCCGCGCGTCACGCTCAGTTTGCTCGTGGTGGGGGTACAGGTGCTGGTAGGTGCGCAATGGGCGGCCCATGATCTCCCAGAGCCGGTCCGCCGCGCCGAGCAGCGTCGCCGCCGGCTCGACGTGCCCCAGCGCGGACTCGACCCACGACAGCGACTCCACCGACCAGCCGATGCCGGTGAGGTCGCGGATGTCCCTGCGCAGCCGGATGCTCTCGCGGTACAGGTCGGCGGCCCGGTTGTGGTCGCCCTGCGCCATCGCGAACAGCCCCATCGTCCACAGCGCGTACGCGCGGTGGAAGCACTCGCCCGCGGGCTCGGTGATCCGCAACCACTCCTCGTGACAGGCGGTGGCGCGAGCGACGTCGCCGACGAGTCCCACCGCGCTCGAGTAGCTCAACATCAGGTCGAGGCGGCGCGGCACGTCGACTCCCGGTGGCAGCACCGCGAGGCCCCGCTCGAACACCGCGATCGCGGTCGGCAGGTCACCGCTGTACAAGGCGACGCTGCCCTCCACCCAGGAGGCGAAGGCCGTGATGGCGGGATCGGCCACGACGTCGCCGATGACCCTGGCATCGGCCAAGCGGTCCCGGCCGACGTCGAACTGCCCGTCCGCCAGCGCCAGGCTGGCGTCGGTGAGCAGCGCCCTGGCGCGCACGGCGGACGGCGGGCTCGGCTGGTCGAGCGCTCGCGCCAGCCACA
>JBDSAJ010000504.1:0-3854 GCA_039922235.1 Umezawaea sp. | reverse complement strand
GGCGATTCGTGACAAGCGAATCGCCGAGAACCCTTGCGAGGGTGTGAAATTGCCGCGTCGGGCCGCCGTGTCCGTCAACGAAGACGATATTCCCTCACTCGACCAGGTTCACGCCATCGCCGACAAGATCAGCAACCAGTACAAGCTGTCGGTTTGGCTCATGGCCGGTGCGGGCCTTCGAATCAGCGAGGCGTTGGCGTTCTCTACCAAATGCAATCGAGGTGATTTTCTACGCATTTCGCAGCAGGTTAGCTCGAAGGCGAACCAGGGAGACTGCCGAACGAGGCTCGTACCGCTGAAGCACAGGGCAGAAGGCGAGTACCGAGATGTGCCGCTCCCTCCGTTCTTGGCAGACGAGATCAAAGCCCACGTCGACCGATGGGGGACGGTATCCGTACAAGATGTGGACGTGCTTTTCTCTCCTCGTGAGAGAGGCAAAGGTGTCATGCCAACGGCGTCGACCTACGGCTATCACTGGCACAAGGCCCTCAAGGCCGCAGGCCTGCTCACGTCCGATGAGAAGAATCGGTACACGCCGCACGGCTTGCGCCACTTCTTCGCGTCGACAGCGCTGGGGGGCAACGTCCCCATCTTGGAGGTCTCGCGGTGGCTTGGCCACAAGTCAATCAAGATCACTGCCGACGTCTACGGGCACCTCACGCCGGACGCTTCGGACCGGTTCAGGGCCGTCATGCAGGAGGCATTGCGGCCCCGACTGCAACTCGTGGCGTGAGCCAACTTGAGCCCCCAGAAGTCAGCACCAAGTCAGCACGGGATCGAGAACGGGCGGGAACCCGCCATGACACACCGGGTATGACATGGCGGGTGTCGAGCTATCTACCTGCTCGTTTGACAGGCCTGACCAGTAGCGATATAACCCGGTCGATTTCCCGCTAGACGTTGAACCGGAACTCGACCACGTCGCCGTCGGCCATCACGTAGTCCTTGCCCTCCATGCGGACCTTGCCCGCTGCCTTCGCGGCGGCCTTGGAGCCGGACTCGACGAGGTCGTCGTAGGAGACGACTTCGGCCTTGATGAAGCCGCGTTCGAAGTCGGTGTGGATCACACCTGCGGCCTGCGGGGCGGTGGCGCCCTGCGGGATGGTCCACGCCCTGGCTTCCTTGGGCCCCGCGGTGAGGTAGGTCTGGAGGCCGAGGGTGTGGAAGCCTGCTCGGGCGAGGGAGTAGAGGCCCGGCTCGTGCTGGCCGATGGATTCGAGGAGTTCGCGGGCGGATTCCTCGTCCAGTTCGAGCAGTTCGGATTCGACCTTGGCGTCCAGGAAGACGGCGTCCGCCGGGGCGACGAGTTCGCGGAGTTCCTTCATCTTGGCGTCGTCGGTGAGGATGCCCTCGTCGGCGTTGAAGACGTAGAGGAACGGCTTGGTGGTCAGCAGGCTGAGTTCGCGCAGCAGGTCGTTGTCCACTTCGGACTGCGCGCTGAACATGGTTCGGCCGCTGTCGAGGATGGCCTTGGCCTTCTGGGCGGCTTCGAGGGCGGGGCGGCGGTCCTTCTGGGTCCGCGCCTCCTTCTCCAGCCTGGGGATGGCCTTCTCCAACGTCTGGAGGTCGGCGAGGATCAGCTCGGTGTTGATCGTCTCCATGTCGCTGCCCGCGTCGATGCGGCCGTCGACGTGCACGACGTCGGGGTCGTCGAAGACGCGGACGACCTGGCAGATGGCGTTGGCCTCGCGGATGTTGGCGAGGAACTTGTTGCCGAGCCCCTCACCTTCCGAGGCGCCTTTGACGATGCCCGCGATGTCGACGAACGACACCACGGCGGGTACCAGCTTCTCGGATCCGAAGATCTCGGCGAGCTTCGCCAGCCTCGCGTCGGGCAGCGGAACGACACCGACGTTGGGCTCGATGGTCGCGAACGGGTAGTTCGCGGCGAGCACGTCGTTGCGGGTCAGCGCGTTGAACAGGGTGCTCTTGCCGACGTTGGGCAGGCCGACGATGCCGAGGGTCAAACTCACGAGCGCGGAGTCTACGCGGTGACCTGCAGCGTCGACCCGGTCCGGGCCTTGCGGACCCGCAGCCGGGTGGGGATGCGCTGCCGCAGCTCCTCGACGTGCGACACGAGACCGACGACCCGACCGCCCGCGCGCAGTTCGTCGAGGGTGTTCATCACCAGGTCGAGGGTGTCCGCGTCGAGCGTCCCGAAGCCCTCGTCGACGAACAGCGTGTCCAGCAGAGCGCCGCCGGTTTCGGCGGCGACCACGTCCGCGAGCCCGAGGGCCAGCGACAGCGAGGCCAGGAACGACTCACCGCCGGACAGCGTCTTCGCGGGCCGCTGCTGCCCCGAGTAGTCGTCCAGCACGTCCAGCCCGAGCCCGCCACGGGTCCCGCGCGCGCCCGCCTCCAGCGAGTGCACGAACCGGTACCGGCCCTGGCTCATCCGCTCCAGCCGCGCGCTGGCGGCGATCGCCACCTCCTCCAGCCGCGACGCCAGCACGTACGTGCGCAACGTCATCCGCCGGTGGTTCTGCCCGCGCCCGTTGATCACGTCCGTCAGCGCGTCCAGCTCGGCGAACTCCGCCTCGACCGGCTCGAACTCCACCCACGCCGCCCGCAGCCGCAGCGCCAGCTCACCGACCCGCTCGTACGCCGACCGCGCCGAGGCCAACGCCGACGCGGCCCGCTGAGCCTCCTCGCGGTACGCCCGGAACCGCTCCTCCACGCCCGCCACGTCGACCTCGACCTCGGGATCGACCTCGGCCAGCTCGACGAGCACGGACGAAGCCGCCGCCCGCGCGTTGTCCAACGACGTGATCCGCTGGTCCAGCAACGTCAGCGCCGCATCGGTCCGCGCGGCCGACAGCGCCTCCTCCACGTCGGCGAACCCGGCCTTGGCCGCCAGCTCCGAGGTCGTGACCCGCTGCTCCTCCAACCGCGCCAGCACGTCGGCGACAGCGGTCCGCCGGTCCTCAGCCGCCACGAGCGCGTCCGCCAGGTCGAGCAGGTGCGCCCGCCGGGCCAGCACGTCCGGGAACTCGCCGCGCGCCGCGTCCAGCCGCTCCGCCCGCGCCTCCACGGTCTCCGCCAGCGACGTGAGCTGCGTCGACACCTCGACCAGCTCGCGTTCGGCGGCGGCGTGGGCGGCGGTGCTCTCCTCCAGCCGCCGTTCCAGGCCCCGGAGGTCCGTCTCGCGTCGAGACTTCGCGGAAGCCAGCGCGGAGACCTCCTCGTGCTCCCGCAGCAGGTCGGTGATCGGCCGGTCGTCGACCACCTTCAGCAGCGTCTCGACCCGGTGCTCCGCCGCCAGCCGCTGTTGCTCCGCCTCGCCGCGCCGACGGGCCGCCACCTGCTCGCGCTCCGCCGCCGCGTCCTCGTCCGCCGCCCCGACCGCCTCCAGCATCGGCTGCGCGGGCGCCGGGTGCTCGGCCGACCCGCAGACCATGCACGGCTTGCCGGGCGTCAACGCGGCCGCCAGCTCGACGGCCATCCCGTCCAGCCGCTGCCTGCGCACGTCCAGCAGGTGCCCCTGCGCCCGCTGGTGCGCGTCGATCGCCGACCGCACGGCGTCCGAAGCCGCGAGCAGGGCCCGTTCGGCGGCCGGGAGCTGCCGCGCCGCGTCCGCCCACGCCCGTACCTCCGGGAGCCGGGCCGCGGCCAGCGCGGACTCCTCCAGCGCCGCCCGAGCCTCCACCACCCGCGCGGGCAGTCCGAGGTCGACGGCGGCCACCTGCCGCTCCAGCCGCCCCCGCGCCGCCGTCAGCGCCGACACCCGTGCCGAGTCGCGCCGCTGCTGCTCGGCTTCGTCGGCGAGCCGGCTGAGCCCGCCCGCCTCCTCCCGCAGCTGCTCGGAATCGCCGCGCAGGTCCGTGCCCTCGTACCCGACCAGTACCGAGAAAGCC
>JBDSAJ010000503.1:0-4507 GCA_039922235.1 Umezawaea sp. | reverse complement strand
GGACGCGCAGGGTGAACGGGACCTGGAACCGCGGGTCGCGCAGTCCGAGCGGAGGCAGGCCTGCCGGACGCACGGCGAGGCCCGCGGGCACGGGTTCGGTGACGAGACCGGCCCCCACGAGCGGCGCGTGCGGCAGCTGGTGCTCCCACACGGGCATCGGGAACCGGCAGCTGAACACCTCCGCGTCGCTGCCGGGGCTGAAGCGGCGCCAGCCCACGCCGCCCGCCGCGCGGTTGACGTAGAGCCCGATGCCCCGTCCCGCGATCGGCGAGCCGTGCGGTGCGACGACCTCCACGCCGAACTCGACCGAGAGGCCGCGCAGCCAGGACACGTGCCTGCCACCGAGGTCACCGAAGCCTGACACCGCCAGCCAGACGGTGTGCGGCGGCTCGTCGCCGTGCTGGAACCGCAGTGCCGCCACACAGCCGTGGACCGCGTCGAGCAGACCGGGGTGCCGGTGGGCTCCCGCCGAGCCGAGCACGAGCGCGTTGCCGGGCATCCGGGGGATCCGGACCAGGGTGGCCGCGTCGGTCGCCGCCTCGTCGCGCCTGCGGATCAGGACGTGCGGACCGCACTGCTGCGCGACGAGGTCGCTGCCGGCGGGCAGTTGCCTGGCCGTGACGTCGATCGTGGGTGCTGTCAAGGTACGCCTCCTGTTCCGGCTCTCTGAGGTCCGTATTCGACCTCAACCGGGAGGGGCGGTCTGTCGCGTTCGACCGGGGTTGATTGACCATGGGGGTATCCCTCACGGCTGCCGCAGCTCGATCTCCTGGGCCCCGATCAGGACGCGGCGTCAGGCGCCGTCGCGACCGGTCATCACGAGCCTGCCTTCGAGGCTGGCGGCGGCGAGGTCGAGCCGCGACCGGCAGCCGGTCTTGGCGAACAGCCTGGTGAGGTAGTTCTCCACGGTCTTCTCGCTGATCCGCGCCGACGTCGCGATCTGCCGGTTGGTCATGCCGTGCCGGACGAACTCGATGATCTGCAGCTCGGTCTGCGAGAAGTCGCCACGGGCGGCCCGAGCGCGTGGCAGGGCGACCCCGACCTTGCGCATCGACTCCCTGATGTGCGCGCCCATCCAGCCCTCGCCGATCCGCCGGGAGACCTCCAGCGCCTCCTGGTACCAGGGTCCGGGGTCGTCGCAGAAGAACGCCACCGTCATGCACGCCCGCATCAGCTCGGCCAGGTTGCCCTGCTCGCGCAGCAGCTCGACCGCGGTCGTCGCGGCGGCGTAGTCGTGCTCGGACAGCCCGCGGAGGATCAGTTCTGCGGCGCGCAGGCCCGCACCGCCGAAGCGGGCGTGCCAGCGCTTCGCCTCGGCGCACAGCCGGGCGAGCGGCTCGGCGTGCTCCGACCGTTCCTCCAGGAACGCGAGCCGCACCAGGAACCACCGCAGCCCAACGTTGTCGCCTTCGTCGGCCGCGCGGCAGATCTGCTCGTAGGCGCCCCATCCCTGCCGAATGGCCACGTCCCACTCGCCGCTGCGGTAGGCGATGCCGATGCCGACCCACGTCCGCATCGCCGGGAACGGGCCGTCCTCACCCGCCAGCCCCAGCCACTGCCCAGCACGCTTGAAGTTGCCGAAGGACGACATGACCTCAGCCGCGAGCAGCCGCGAGACCTCGTGAACGGCCGTGTGCGGCGGTCCGGTGAGTTCCAGGCGCCGCGCGTTGCTGACGACCTCGGACCAGGCGCCGTTGATGTAGTTGCGCACCAGCTGCCCGTAGATCGCGAGCGGGCCGGACTCCGGCTCCCCGTACCCGACGTCGAGCACCAGCTTGAACATCGTCCCGACGTCGTACTGGTCGTCGGCGTTCTCGATCGCCTCGTCCCTGGACTCCTCCACGCCGAAGAGGTGTTCGACGCGGAACCTGCCGAACGCGGCGACGAGGTCGCTCGCCCGCACCGGTGTGCGGCCGCGGAACCAGCGGGCGGCGAACTCCAGCGGGGCACGGCTGTGCACGTCACGGGCCAGCGCGTCGTACACCTCGTTCGTCACCGGGCGTCCGGTGTGGATGGCGGAGAGCGCCGCGGAGGCGGCCAGGTCGTGCCGGAAGCGGTCCTCGACGCCCACCCGCACGACCTCCTCCACGACCTCGCCCAGGTAGCGGTAGTGGCCGAGGCGCACCAGCAGGTACAGGACGGTCGACATCAGCCGGTCGCGATCGGGGCTGCCGGACGGGCAGTGCCGCAACGAGGCGCGGTACCAGCGACCGGCCAGCGCCGGATCGGCCCGCAGGACGCGCTTGGCCTCGTGGTCCAGCATCGGCGCGAGCGACGCATCGGTGGGCAGCGCGGCGCCCGCCAGAGCCACGTGATCGGCGAGCACCGTGGGCTCCGCCGTCCCGCTGCGCAGGAGGTGCTCCGCGATCGTCGCGTGCAGCCGCTCGGTCTCGCCCGCGGCCCGGTTGCGCGCCAGCGCGGTGACCAGTGCCCCGCACGGCACGCTCAGCACGCCGTCCTCGTCGTGACCCAGCACTCCGGCGGCCACGAGCCGGTCCACCACCCCGCCGCACGTGCCGAGGTCGTAGCCGAACGCCTCGGTGAAGAACAGCAGGTCGTCGATCCTGAACCGGCTGGCCTGCGCGATCACCGCGACCAGTCGATCGCCGATCTCACCGGTGCGGGCCACGCACTCGACGAACTCGTGGTCGGGCGGCAGCGCGATGGACTCCGGCTCCGGGTCGCGCACGCACAGGTGGCCGAGCACGTCGACGAGGCGGTTCTCCTGGTCGAGCAGGTCGACCGTGGCGAGCACGGCGCCCGCGTTGCCCGCCAGCGGGCCGAGGGCCGCGCGCACCGCCGGTGCCACCGCCTCGTCCAGCATGCCGCGCGCGGTGTGGTTCAGCAGCACGTCGATGTCCTGCTCCAGCAACGGGCGCAGGTCCAGCACGCGGTCGGCGAGCCCGCTCAGCGCGATCGGCTCCGCGGCCCCGTCCTCGCGGCAGGTGGCGACGACCGTGCACCCGGCCCGGTACGCGGCGGCGACGGCGAGCACCGCGTTCGGGGCGGTGTGCACGTCGTCGACCAGCACGGCAACCGGACCACCGGCGCGCAGCTGGACGTACAGGCGCACCAGTTCCGCGAACAGCAAGGCGCGCGAACGCGCCGTGTCGCAGCACTCCTCGTGGCACAGGCGGTCGACGGCGGCGAGCGCGTTGAGCGCCCGAGCACCCGCGAGCTCGTCGTAGGACTGCCGGATCAGCTCGATCACGGGCTGCGCGCAGAACAGGTCCCACCGCGGCGCGTTGCCGACGGGCACGCAGAGCACGGTGACGCCGCGCTCCCGCCACACCCGGCCCAGTTCCCGCAGCAGAGCCGACTTCCCGATCCCGCCGCTGCCGCGGAGCAACAGGAGCGCCTGTGATCCCGCGAACGCGTCGAGTGCCGCGATCTCCGCCGTCCGGCCCACCAGAACCCTGCGGTCGCTCGGCATCCCAGCCTCCTCAACCGTCTCCGCCACGGCTGGCGGTCCGTGAACCGCCTGGTCACCGACGAGACGCCGGTCCCCGAACCGCGAAGCGGTTCGAGTTTCAACAACTTTCCCGGCAGACTACTCCATTCGGCCTACTCCCACAGGCGGAGAGTAGACCGGATTCGGGACGTGGGCCACACCGATCACCCCGCCACGGGCATGCGTCCCAGCGCCGCACCTTGATCCGCACCCGGACCGCGTTGATGATCACCAGCAGCGCGCACGCGCAGGCGAGGACACCATCCACAGTGGACTCGGCGATGGCGGTCCGCAGTTGTCGAAGCCCTCCAACGGACTAAGCCGGACGGGTTCGTTCTCGTGGGCACCTGCTCGGCGGGGCCCAGGAGTGCCAGGATGAGCCGCGCGCGTGCTACTACCCGGTGCGCAGGGTTCGCCCCGGTCCCCGGCGGACAGCCACATCAGTGCCTGTCCGCGAGAGGTGTTGGCGATGTCAGGACCGGAACACGATCCCGCCGAGAACGCCTTGCCCGTTGGCGACAGCGACTCGCACTCGATCCCCACACGGGTGATCATCGCCGACGTCATGGCCGTCCAGGACCTGACCCGGCGCCTGCGGGCCGTGGACTACCGCTACGGCGGAGGACGTTGCCACGACGTCGTGATGGCCGCCCTGCCCGCCGCCCGCGCGCTGCTCGACGTCCCGTCGACCGAGCAGGTCCGCACGGGACTGCTCACGGCGGTAGCCGACCTGCACGCCCTGGCGGGGTGGGTGAGCTTCGACGTCGGCCTGCTCGGCGACGCCCAGGAGCAGTTCGCCCACGCACTCGGGTTGGCCGGAGAAGTCGGTGACGACGAACTGATCGCCGGCGTGCACTACCGGCTCGGACGGGTGTACCTGCACTACAACGCATTGAGCAGGGCATCAGCCGAGTTCGAACTGGGTGAGCTGGCAGCGCAGCGCTGCGGCTCCGCACTGGCGTTGGCGATCCTGTGCGTCAACCAGGCCTGGGCGCGGGCGAGGATGGGGATGCGGGACGACACCACGGCACTGGTGCGGCGCGCGGATGACGAGTT
>JBDSAJ010000502.1:0-12053 GCA_039922235.1 Umezawaea sp. | reverse complement strand
GAACGTGAAGGGGATGCCTGAGTCGCGGATGACCTGTTCGGTGGCCTTGTGCTCGCCTGCCAGGAGCATCGTCGTGGTGTCGGCGAACAGGATGCTGGTGTAGAGGAGGTGGCCTACGCCCGCTTCCTTCGCGGCCTCGACGACGGCGGTGTGCTGGGGGACGCGCTGGCCTACCTCGGAGCCGGAGATGAGCAGGACCTTGTCCGCGCCCTTGAACGCCTCGACCAGGCTCGCGGGGTCGGAGTAGTCGGCTTTCCGCACCTGCACGCCGCGGGCAGCCAGGTCGGCGGCCTTCTCGGGGGTGCGGACGGCGGCGACGATCTCGTTCGCGGGGACCTTCTGGAGGAGGCCCTCGACCACCAGTTTGCCCAGGTGGCCGGTTGCTCCGGTAACAACGATCATGGTTCTGGCTCCTCGGTGGCAGGACTTCGCTTACTCGTAGAGTGCACTAACTTCTGGAAAGTGCCAACTCATGGTGAGTACTGTCACTGGGGTTTGTGCTGTGTCCGAGGTACCGTGAAGTCATGAGTGAAACGCCTGGTCCGGTCCACGATGAGCACGCGCAGTTGGTGTTCGACGTGTTCGCCAAGGCGTGCACGTCGCGGACGACGCTCGAGCACGTGACCGGGCGGTGGGGCATCCTCGCGATGGTCGCACTGCTCGACGGAACGCTGCGGTTCAACGCGTTGCGGCGCCGGGTGAGCGGGGTCAGCGAGAAGATGCTCGCGCAGACGTTGCAGGCGTTGGAGCGGGACGGGTTCGTGTCGCGTGAGGCGCAGCCGACGATCCCGCCGAAGGTCGAGTACAGCCTGACGCCCAGTGGGGTGGAGGTCGCTGTGCTGCTGATGGGGCTGATCGAGTTCGTCGAGGGGCAGATGCCCGAGGTGATGGCGGCCAACGCCAGGTACGACGAGGTCAAGGGCGCTAAAGCCTGACCTCGCAGTGCTCTTGAGCCGTGTGTCAGGCCGGGTGGGTCCTGTGCGGTGATTTCACCACCCTGAAGCCCGGGTTGGACCATGCCCCGAAAATGGTCTAAACCCTTGACTGGTCTATACCACTTGCGGTTCACTGTGGCACCGGTCACAGGAATTGGTTCGAGCAAGCCGACTCGTTCGGCCTGTTCGGCGTGCCTGGAAACCGGCCTTGTCGTCAATTTGTGCGGCCCTGCACCGCACGAGGGAGTGATCAAGTGTCGAGGCTTCGCATCATCGCCGCGTTCGTCGCGGTGGCCTGCGCGACTGTGCTGGCGGTCGTCCTGCCGACCTCGGCAACGGCCGCGAGCTGTGCGACCGCGTGGAATTCCGGGTCGGTCTACACGAACGGCATGACCGCCTCCTACAACAGCCACAACTGGCTCGCGCAGTGGTGGACCCAGAACCAGGCTCCCGGCACCGACAGCGTGTGGGCCGACCAAGGGGCCTGTGGCGGCGGGAACACACCCACCTGCGACTACCCCAACTGGGTGGCCGGGCGGAACTACGTCACGGGCAACATCGTGAAGTACACCGACGGCAAGTACTACATCGCCGAGCACGACAACCCCGGCTACGACCCGATCATCAGCACCTGGTTCTGGGACCCCTTCACCTGTGGCGGTGGCACGACGCCTCCTCCGCTGCCCGGCGGGTTCGTGGTGTCGGAGGCCCAGTTCAACCAGATGTTCCCCAGCCGGAACTCGTTCTACACCTACAGCGGTCTGACGGCGGCGCTGAGCGCGTACCCCGGTTTCGCGAAGACCGGCAGCGACACGGTGAAGAAGCAGGAAGCCGCGGCGTTCCTGGCGAACGTGAACCACGAGACCGGCGGTCTGGTCTACATCGTCGAGCAGAACACGGCGAACTACCCGCACTACTGCGACACCAGCCAGCCCTACGGCTGCCCGGCGGGCACGGCGGCGTACTACGGGCGCGGGCCGATCCAGCTGAGCTGGAACTTCAACTACAAGGCGGCGGGTGACGCACTCGGCATCGACCTGCTGGGCAACCCGTGGCAGGTCGAGCGGGACGCGTCGGTCGCCTGGAAGACCGGTCTCTGGTACTGGAACACGCAGTCCGGGCCGGGCACGATGACCCCGCACAACGCGATGGTCAACGGCGCCGGGTTCGGTGAGACGATCCGCAGCATCAACGGCAGCCTGGAGTGCGGCGGGCGCAACCCCGCCCAGGTGCAGAGCCGGGTCGACGCGTACAACCGGTTCGTGCAGGTCCTCGGCACGACCGCGGGCAACAACCTGTACTGCTGATCCGGCGGTGCTCGACGGGGTGCGGCCGCTGCGGTCGCACCCCGTTCTGCTTTGCCGGCAAGGAGAGAACTGTGTTCAACCACGAGCCCGAGGGCTACCAGTGCCCGTTCTGCGTCCTGCTCGACGGCGGTGACACCGACGTCGACGACCAGCGCGACGTCGTGCTGCGCACGGAGCTGGCGACGGCGGTGATCGCGTCGAACTGGCAGACCGGCAACGAGGCGCACGTGCTGGTGATCCCCAACGCCCACCACGAGAACCTGTACGACCTGCCCGCGCCGTACGGCCACGCGGTGCACGACGTCGTGCGCCAAGTGGCGATCGCGATGCGCTCGGCGTACGCGGGCTGTGCCGGTGTGTCGACCCGCCAGCACAACGAACCCGCGGGTTCACAGCACGTCTGGCACCTCCACGTGCACGTGTTCCCGCGTTACGAGGACGACGATTTCTACGGCGCCACAACGGAATACCGGTTCGCGCCGCTGGAAGAGCGCCTGCCGTACGTCGAGCTGCTGCGCCGTCAGTTGGCGGTGGCGACGGGCTGATCGGCCGGGATGTCCAGCACGGTCCAGAGGACCATCCGGTCGGGGCTGACCCGCGTCTCGCCCATGCGGAAGTCGCACACCGCGATCGACGCGATGTTGTGCCGCAGCGTCAGCCTCTCGTCCGTGGCCAGGCGGGTCGAGGTGCGGACACCGATGGACAGTTCCCCCTCGCGGCGGCGCAGCACCAGGGACACCTCGGCGTCCTCGTCGGTGTGGCTGACCATCTCGGCGGCGACCTGCGGCGCGATCTCCAGCAGCGACGACACGCCCCACCGGCGGCAGGCCCGGTCGGTGGCCTCCTCGGCGACGTGCGGACGGCACCGGCAGCTCGGCAGCGGAGCGTCGACGTGGTCGCCGTGCCGCAGCACCGCCATGGCCGCCAGCGCCTCGCCGGTCGTGCGGAACCTCGGCATGTGCCGGGGCAGTCCCCTGGCATCCAGCGGTTCCGCGACCCGAGCGTTGTCGACGACCATCATCAGCGGGGTGCCGGACCAGCGGGCCGCGGACGTCCACACGATGTCGAACACGACCAGCAGCACGGGGCAGCGGACGTCGAGGTCGTCGACCTCCACGACCACGCCGAGCGGCTCGCGGCCGGCGTGGTCGAGCAACTGGTCCTGGAGGCGCAGGTAGGTCGACCAGTCGAGCCTGCCCGCGACCGTCACCACCAGCACGCCGTCGCGGTGCCGGGTGGTGATGCTCAACTCGTCGTCCTCGCCCATCAGATCAGGGTCCGATGCACTCCCACCGGGCGGCTAGGGGGTAATTACCCGTGTTGGCCAGCCGTACCGGAACACCGGATTGACCGGCTGTCGGCACGAACCTATGGTGCCGGCGTGGGAGCTTTCGTCTTGTCCGGCCAGGTCGGCAACCTCCCCGCCGGCAGCACGGGTTTCCTGGGCCGCAAGCACGACTTGGCCCAGGTCAAACGGCTGCTGGCGAAGGCGAGGCTGGTCACCCTGACCGGGGTCGCCGGGGTGGGCAAGACGCGGTTGGCCCTGCACGTGGCGGCGGACCTGCGGCGGGCGTTCGCCGACGGCGTCTGGTTCGTCGAACTCGCCCACGTCGTCAACGCGGACCTGCTCGTGCACGCGGTCCTCGACGCGCTCGACGCGCACGACGGCACCGGCCGCGACCAGGTCACCGTGCTGGTCGGGCACCTGAGGGACCGGCAGGCGCTCGTCGTGCTCGACGGCTGCGAACACCTGCTGGACGCCGTCGCCGAACTGGCCGAAACGCTGCTGCGCGTGGCACCCGGCCTGCGCCTGCTGGCCACGAGCCGGGAAAGGCTGGACGTCGAGGGCGAACACCTCTGGCAGGTGGCGCCGCTGGCGCTGCCCGACCCCCAGCGTCCCGTGTCCGCCCGCCGGTACCCGGCGCTCGACCTGTTCGCCGCCCGCGCCGCCGCCGTCGTCCCCGACTTCGCGCTGACCGCGGACAACGAGCGGACGGTCGCCGAGATCTGCCACCTGCTCGGCGGCATCCCGTTGGCGATCGAACTCGCCGCCGTCCGGCTGCGGCTGTTACCGCTGGAACACCTGCGCGACGGGCTGCACGACACCTACCGGCTGCTGGCCGCGGGACGGCGTGGCGGGCTGCCGCGGCACCAGACGCTGTGCGCCGCGGTCGGGTGGAGCTACGCGCTGTGCACCGAGCCGGAGCAGAGCCTCTGGCGGCGGGTGTCGGTGTTCGCCGGGAGTTTCGGCCTCGAAGCCGCCGAGGACGTCTGCGACGGCGATCTCGAAGTGCTCGGCGGACTGGTCGACAAGTCCGTGCTGATCCGCGAGCAGGGCGTCGACGGCGTGCGGTTCCGCCTGCTGGAGCCGCTCCGCCAGTTCGGCCGCAACCGGCTGCGGGCCGTCGACGAGGAGGAGTCGTTGCGGCGCAAGCACCGCGACCACTTCGTCGCGCTCGCCGAACGCGGTGAGCGCGAGTGGTTCGGCCCCACCCAGCCGGACGTGCAGGACCGGATGCGGCCGGACCAGGCCAACCTGCGCGTCGCACTGGACCACTGCCTCGGCTCGCCCGACGGGCACCTCGCCGGACTGCACCTCGTCGGCACGCTGTGGTTCTACTGGGCCGGGTGCGGGGCGCTCGGCGAAGGCCGCCGCTGGGTGGACCGGGTGCTCGCGCTGGACTCCGGCCCGAGTCGGCAGCGTGCGAAAGTCCTGTGGGTGGGCGGATACCTCGCGACCTTGCAGGGTGATCTCGGCGCGGCCGTCGACATGCTGGAGGAGTGCCGGGACTACGCGCGCGCAGCCGGAGACGAGCCCGCGCTGGCGTACTCCACCCACCGGTTGGCGTGCACGATGCTGGTCGGCGACGACCTGGACCGCGCGGCCGCGTTGTTCGAGGAGGCGTGGGAGCGCTACTGGGAACTCGGGCTGCTCGACAGCAACGTGCTGCTGGCCCGGATCGAACTCGGCATCGTGGCGGTGTTCCGCGGCGATTTCGCGCGTGCCGCCGAACTGTGCGAACAGGCGTGCGCCGAGGGGGCGCGGTCCGGCGAGCAGTGGGCCACCGCGTACGCGACGTGGGTGCTGGGGATCTGCGCCTTCGCCCGCGGTGAGCAGGATCAATCGGAAGCGCTGGCGCGGGAGTGCCTGCGGGTGAAGCGGACGTTCAACGACCTGCTCGGGATGGTGCTGTCCATCGAGGTGTTGGCGTGGAACGCCGCGGCTCGCGGCGCGGCGGAACGGGCGGCGACGCTGCTCGGCGCCGCGCACGAGATCTGGCAGTCCGTGGGGTACCCGCTGTTCGGGTCGCGGCACTTCGGGGCGCCGCACGGGGCGTGCGAGGAGGCGGCCATCGAGGTGCTGGGGAACCAGGCGTTCGGCCGGGCGTTGCGGCGGGGCATGGCGTTCGGGTTGGCGGACGCCGTGGCGTTCGCGTTGGAGGAAACGGCCGTGGCCGCGGTCGAGGAGATGCCGACACCGCTGACCCGGCGGGAGCAGGAGGTGGCGGACCTGGTGGCGGGTGGGTTGTCGAACAAGGACATCGCGGTGCGGCTGGTGATCGCTCGGCGGACGGCTGAGGGGCATGTCGAGCGGATCTTGCAGAAGTTGGGGTTCAGCTCGCGGACGCAGATCGCTCACTGGATCGCGGAGCGGCATCGGGTTGTGGGGTGAACGGGCCGTGGATCGAGGTGGTCGGCCGGTTTTGTGGGTCAGGTGCTCAGGTAGAACGCCACGACCTCGTCGATCGATCGGCACGGCAGGATCGGGATCGTGCGTTCAGCCACGGAAATCCCCCTACTCAAGTTTGAGTAGCGTACTCCCCGAACCGATGCCCTGGTGGAGGCCGCGCTCGATCCACCACTCGGCCACCAGCAGGTTGACCACCCAGCTCAGCCAGACGGACGCGGTGGGCGCCTGGGCCATGAGCGCTTCGGCTTCGGCGTCGGTGGAGGTGAGCAGCGGGACGATCACGGCGATCAGGAGCACGATCCACAGGCGGTTGACCACGACGGACAGGCCGAGCGCGAAGCTGCGGATCATCCACCTGCGGTGCTCCTGGAACCGCCGCTGCCTGGCCATCCGGTAGCCGGCGACGGTGGTGGTGAGCCACAGCACCGACAGGAGGAGGTTGCCCGCGGCGCCGGTGAAGCCGGTGTGGCCGTACACCGACACGGGGATCGCCAGCACTGCGGTGGGCAGCACGCCGGCGAACAAGTAGAGCCTGCCGATCCTGCGGTGGGCGATCGGGTGGCGGGCGCGGAACCACGGCCACACCTGCAGGCAGCTCGCCGCCAGCGCGACGCTGCCGAAGAAGATGTGCAGCACCAGCGTCGGGTAGTGCAGCGGTGCCCCGTCGCGGACGGGCACCCTGGACTGGGCCGGGTCCAGGGTCAGGTACGGCGGCAATGAGAAGGCCAGGAAGACCGTGATCAGGAGTAGCAGCGGCGCGATCCACGGTCGGTGCCAGAACGCCACGCGAGCAGTCATGAGTTCCCTTCGTGTTCAGCGGTCAGCCTGGTCGGCCCGCAGTGTGAGCGCTTCGGTCAAACCGACCGCACTACAGTCGAGGAGGTGATCCACGGGCGCTGTGCCGAGCGGGACGCCATCGCCGGTCTGCTGGCCGACGCGCGGGCGGGGCGCAGCGGTGTGCTGGTGCTGCGCGGCGAGGCCGGGATCGGGAAGAGCGCGCTGCTGCGCGACGCGGTCGCTGGTGTGAACGGGCTGCTGGTGCTGAGCTGCGCGGGCGTGGAGTCCGAGGTGGCGCAGGCGTTCAGCGGACTGCACCAGCTGCTGCGGCCGGTGTTGCGGCACGGTGACCGCTTGCCCGTCGTGCAGGCCGCGGCGCTGCGCGGTGCGCTCGGCATCACGGACGAGCCCACGTCGGCCTTCCTCGTGTCGGCGGCCTTGGTGAGCCTGTTCGCCGCGGCGGCGGCCGAGGAGCCGCTGCTCGTGGTGGTGGACGACCTGCAGTGGCTCGACCGGGCGTCCGCGGGCGCACTGCTGTTCGCGTGCCGCAGGCTGGCAGCTGAGCCGATCGCGGTGCTGCTGGCGGTACTTGACTCCACAGTGGACACTTCCGACCTGCCGGAGCTGGTCCTGTCCGGGCTGGCGAAGCCGGACGCGGCGAGGCTGCTCGCCGACCACGGGTGGGAATTGCGCAACGACGCGGTGCTCGCGGCGACCGGTGGGAATCCGTTGGTGCTGCTGGAACTCACTGGACAACGGGACCAACTGGTCGCTGACTTCGCGCTCACCGGCACAGTGCCGCTGGGGGTGCGGGTGCGCAAGGCCTTCCTCCGCCGGGTCGAGTCGCTGCCGCCGCCGAGCCAGGAGCTGCTCCTGGTCGCGGCGGCCGAGGAGACCGGGCGGTTGGACACGGTGCTGGGCGCGGCGAAGCGGCTCGGGCTGCCCGGCGACGCGCTCGCTGCGGCGGAGGACTCCGAGCTGCTCACGGTGGTGGGCGCGGAACTGCGCTTCCGGCACCCGCTGGTGCGGTCCGCGGTGTACGCCGACGCCACGTTTCACCGTCGCCGTGCTGCTCACCTGGCCATCGCGGACCACCTCGGCGCGTACACCGATCGCGCCACCTGGCACCGGGCCGTCGCCGCGACCGCACCCGACGAGCGGCTGGCCGACGCGGTGGAGCGCAGCGCGGACGCGGCTCGCCGCCGGAGCGGGGAAGCCGCCGCGGTGTCGGTGCTGCGGCGGGCCGCGCGCCTGAGCGAGTCGGCGGACGGCCGTCGGCGCAGGCTCGTCATGGCGGCGTTCGTGGCGCTGGACTCCGGTCAGCCGGACGTCGCCAGGACCCTGGTCGACGAGGTCATGGTCGACCCCGTCCCGGCGGTCACGCTGGCGCAGCTCAACGGCACCATCGAGCTGTACAGCGGCGACCCGGCCGTGGCCCACGCGCACCTGCTGCGGTGTGGCGAACTGCTGGCCGCGACCGATCCGGAGGAAGCCGCGTGGACGTTCACCCTGGCGTCGTCGGCCGCGTTCCTCGGGGGCGACATGATCGCCGCGAAGACGGCCACCGAACGGATCCTCGGCCTTGACTGCTCACCGCCGACCCGACGGGCGGCGCGAGCGCTGGTGGACGGTGTGATCACGTCCCGCGAACTGTGGGACCTGCCGGGTGAACTGGCCGCGCACCACCAGGAAGGCGGTGGGCGCACGTGGATGTGGGCCACCGTGATCGGCTGGCTCGGCTCCGATCAGCGGGAGGCGCGCAAGCTCGCCGAGGTCGCGGGGAGCAGGCTCCGCGCCGTGGCCGCGACCGGGGTGATTCCAGAACTCCTGTACTACCAGGCCGATATCGACTACCGGCTTGGTCGGTGGGCCGAGGGCGTCGCGCACGCCGAGGAGGGTGTCCGGTTCTCCTACGAGACCGGGCAGCGCGGATGGACGGCGAACCTGCTCGCCGTGCTGGCCCGGTTCGCCGCCGCACGCGGTGAGACAGCGGAGTGCGAGCGGTACGCCGAACGCGCGCTCGCCATCGTCGTGCCACTGCGCCAGCACATGGCAGCGGCGATGGTGCACGCCGCATTGGGGCTGCTCGCGCTCGGCGACGGCGACGTCGCTGGGGCGTTCGCCAAGCTGGCCGAGTCGGACGTCCAGCGGATGATGACGACCGGCGCGCTGACCGATTTGGTCGAGGCCGCGGTGCGCGTCGGCAGTCCAGAGGTCGCGCTGCGCCACGTGGCGTGGTTCGAGAAGGGGACCGGTCACCGGGAGTGGACACGGGAACGGGTGCACCACTGCCGCGCGCTGCTCTCCGACGACCCGGAACCGCACCACCTGAGCGCACTGTCCACTGAGGATGGCCGTGACCGACCGTTCGTCCGGGCGCGAACCCACCTGCTGTACGGGGAATGGCTGCGTCGCGAACGCCGCAGGGTCGACGCGCGGGTCCAGCTGCAGGCCGCCGCCGAGCTGTACGGCGAACTCGGTGCCACGGCGTGGGCCCGCCGGGCCGAGGTCGAGCTGCGGGCGGCAGGTGGATCGTCTCACCGCGGCGGCGGATCACTTACGCCGCAGGAGCTGGAGGTGGCCCGGTTGGCCGCGGTCGGCTTCAGCAACCGGGAGATCGGCCTGCGGCTGCACCTGAGTCCGCGCACGGTCGGCTCGCACCTCTACCGCATGTTCCCGAAGCTCGGTGTGACCTCGCGCGGCCAGTTGCGCGACCTCGATCTCGACGCTGAGTGACGGTGTCGAAGTGTGCTTCAGGTATCGATCCGGGCAGAAATATCCCCAACGTTGACTGAACAGCGTAGTCTCGGTGGGTACCGACCAGCACCTTTGCCGGATGTTGGGCGGGCGCCAAACCGGAATCGCGTCTCCCCCGCTGCGGTTCCGGAACCGGATGAGGAGCACCTTTGATCACGGAACGACGAATCGGACCTGTGCGTGAGCGCGACCGGTTGGCCGAGGCACGCGCCGACGAGAAGATCCAGACGGTGATCCAGAACGGCAAGGCCGCCCGCACGGTGGCCGATCACTCCGACAACGCCGACGACTGCCAGCGACTGCTGGAGATGCTTGGGTTGGAAGCGCTGGAAGGCAAGCGTTCTTAGCAGGTAGCGGAGCTGGCGGGCCCTGCTCCTCGGGCTGGGCCCGTCAGATCCAGCCTTCTTCCCACGCCAGGCGTGCGGCTTCGTGCCTGGTGCTCACATTCAGCTTGGTCATGGCCGAGGACAGGTAGTTCCGCACCGTCCCGGCGGCCAGGTTCGCCTCTCGCGCGATCCCCGCGACGGGACCGCCCCGCAAGGCGTGGCGAAGCACTTCGAGTTCGCGCACGGTGAGCGGGCAGGCACCTTCGGTCAGCGCCGCTGCCGCGATGTCCGAGTCCACGTACCGCTTTCCGGCGCGCACGTCGCGCAGGATCGACGCCAGTCGAGACGCGGGTGTGGTCTTCGGCACGAATCCGCGCACCCCGGCGGCCAAGGCGCGCTTCAACACGCCCGGCCGCGCGTGGCGGGTCACGAGCACGACCACCAAGTTCGGCACGTCCCGCACGGCTTCCGCCGCGCGCACCCCGTCGCGGCCCGGCATCTCCAGGTCGAACACCGCAATGTCCGGCCGGTGCTCGTGCACCGCGGCGACCGCCGCGTCGCCGTCGCTGACCTGCGCGACGACCGTGATGTCGTCCTCCAGTTCCAGCAACGCCGCCAGCGCGCCGCGGATCAGGTCCTCGTCGTCGGCCAGCACCACGCGGATCACCGGGCCACCTCGGCGCTGCCCGCGAGTTCGAACCCGTCGGGCGTCATCGGGCCCGCGTCGATCCGGCCACCGGCTGCCGCGAACCGCTCGCGCAGACCGGCCAGTCCGGAGCCGGTCTCCTCCTCCGGGCTGTTCGCCACACCGTCGTTCTGCAGCCGCACGCGCACTTCCTTCTCCCGCACCGAGATCACCACGGTGCACCGGCTGGCGTTGCTGTGCCGCAACACGTTCGTCGTACCTTCCCGCACGAGCGCGCCGAACAGCTGCTGGAGTGGCTCGGGCACCTCGCCCGCGTTGCCGACGACCGTCGTCGTGATGCCGACGGCCTCCATGATGCCGAGCGCGTTGGTGATCTCCGTGCCGAGGTCCGCCCGCCGGTAGCCTTGGACGACCTCGCGGGTCTCCGCCAACGCGGTCCGCGCCAGGTCCGCGATCTCGGCCGCGAGCTTGCGGGCGGTGTCGTCGTCGCGGCCGACCAGCCGTTCGGCGAGTTCGCCCTTGAGCGCGATCGCCTGGAGGTTGTGGCCCTGGATGTCGTGCAGGTCGGCCGCGAACCGCAGCCGCTCCTCGGCCACGGCGAGTGCCCGCGCGGTGTCGCGGGCCCGGTCGAGTTCCTGGACCAGCCGCCAGAACCACAGCGACGTGGTGTCCGCGAACACCAGCACGCCGACGAAGAGCACCGGCGCGAGCAGTCCCGGCACGTCCGGGCTCGGGTCGGCCAGCGCGCCGACGGCGATGGTCGCCGTGGTGCCGCCCACCACGATGGCGATGCCCTCGGCCACCGGCGCGAACAGCGCCACGTGCGCGATCACGGCGCCGGGGAGCAGGCACCACAGGCCGCTCGTCGGTACCAGCGCCCACGACCCCAGCGCGACCGCGAACGTCGCCGCGTGCTCCAGCCACCGGCGGCCCTCTGGTCCACCGCGGACGGCCAGCCGCAGGTACCGGACGTGCTGCCAGCCGACCACGGCCAGCGCGAGCGCCAGCACGACGGTCTTGCCGACGCCGTAGCCACCCGTCACCAGGTCCAGCGCCCCGCCGAGCACCACGAGCACCGGACCCATGGCCAACGAGAACCAGGTGTACTGGCGCAGGCGGTTCAGCGGGTTGCTCACGGCACGAACCTACGGACACCGGTGGGCCGCGTCTGCTGACATTTGTCACCAGAACAGGTGTTTCCCGGCACTACGCCCGCGTGGGACGGCCGACCACCATTGTGGACATGACGAATCCGGTGATCCAGGTCGAAGGCCTGCGGTGCTCCTACGGCGACTTCGAAGCCGTGCGAGGGGTCGACTTCGACGTCGCCGAGGGGGAGCTGTTCGGGCTGCTCGGTACCAACGGCGCAGGCAAGACGACGACGATGGAAGCCGTTGAGGGGCTGCGGAAGGCGACCGGCGGCGTGGTGCGCGTGCTCGGCGCCGATCCCGTCGCCGACCGGCGGAAGATCCGGCCGCGGATCGGGATCATGTTGCAGGACAGCGGTTTTCCCGCCGATCTCACGGTGGGGGAGATGGTGTCCTTCTGGCAGGCCACCCGCAGCCGCACGGCGAACGCCGCCGAGGCGATCGAACGGCTGGACCTCGCGCACCG